>JAIRQF010000133.1 GCA_031256635.1 Treponema sp.
GTCATTCAAGGCGTTTAGTTTATCAAGAAGCTGAGGCGTAATAGAAGAAGATTTGAGAAAAACATCCCTAGAAGCCCTTGAACCTGCCGGAACAGCGCCGTCCAGATACCTTCCGCTCAAAAGACCCTGCGCAAGGGGTGAAAAACAGATACATCCTGTTCCTTCTCTGTCCAGCAAATCAAGCAGTCCTTCTTCGATCCAGCGGTTCAGCATGGAATAGCTTGCCTGATGAATCAGGCAATGTACGCCCAAAGCGTTCAGCGTTGAAATCGCACGTGCGCTTTGTTCGGCATTATAATTGGAAATACCGATATACAATGCCTTGCCCTGGCGCACAATATCAACAAGGGCTGCCATTGTTTCTTCTATCGGAGTATCCGGGTCAGGGCGGTGATGATAGAAAATATCAACATAATCAAGCCCCATCCTTTTAAGGCTTGCATCCAGGCTGGCGATGAGGTACTTTCTGCTGCCCCATTCTCCGTAAGGTCCCGGCCACATATCAAAACCGGCTTTGGTTGACACAATAATTTCATCCCGGTAGGGTTTTAAATTTTCTTTGAGAATTCTGCCAAAGGTTATTTCGGCAGAACCAGGCGGCGGTCCGTAATTGTTGGCAAGATCAAAATGGCATATACCTGCATCAAACGCATTTAAAACTGTCTCCCGTCCTGTTTCATAACAGTCAACGCCGCCGAAATTATGCCAGAGCCCGAGTGAAATCTCAGGCAGTTTCAGTCCGCTTTTTCCGCACCTGCGGTACTTCATTATCTCATAACGGTTTTCTTTCGCTGTGTATACCATATTTGCCTCCATAACCTGATTATATACCGGAGCGCAAGAAAAATTAATACCGGTAATTTAAGCCAAACCCGAAACCCCAGGGAGAACCAGTATTTGTAATAACGCTGGAAAATTTCCACGCACCCCAGACAGACGGTTCCAAAAACAGAGGATTGTTTTTTACAGGGATGATCGATGACAGCAGACTTACCCTTAATACAAGCGACTGAGCAAGGCGTATATTGTCAAATTCAATCCCTTCGGCGTTTGGATGTCCGTTACTGTCATATATTACGCTTCTTAAGGAAAGAAAGCCTGAGAGCCGGTTAAAATAAATATGGGAGAGGTTATTTTGTATCTCAAAAGAAAAAAGCCCAACCGACATTTCGCTTCCGGAAATCCATGTAAGGCTAAGTCCGCGCGGAAGGGAATATTCCCTTGACGCAGCCCTTGCGAATACAGGCTGCCCGTACTTGCGTGATACGCCGTAAAAATTCATCGCGGTTTTATCATAAGCGCCGTAAAGAGCAAGACTTATGGGAAAACGGGTTTCCCTGTTTACCCTGAAAATGCCTTCAAGACGCGGAGCGAAAATTTCTGTAATACTTGTTCCTCTGAGGTTTATGGATAAACCTGTTCCAAATAAATCTATCTGCCGGCGAAGCTGATTCGAAAATGAGAGGGAAGTTGAATAATAAAAAGAACTGTTCCTCTCTTCCCATTCGTAGGCGTTTTTGCCGCCGTTGAAACCTGCAATACGGACATAACCTGCGCCAAGGGCAATTCCGCAAAAATACCGTCCCGGATACATGGATAAACTGCCGCTTAATGCCGCTCTTGTTTCACGGTACGGCTCATTTACAAAATCTGATACCACCATATCGGAAAATTCCGCAGTCAGGGGAAACCCGGGAACAGTAGTCTGCCATGTAAAATTTTCTACCATAAACATCCGATAGGTTATATCCGCATACGCCGTAACCATTATAAGATGCCTGTCTGAAGGATCCATCATTACAGAAAAAAATCCCGCGCCGTCAAGGTTGAAATTAAAATTATCAAAGTCAAGAGAAAACCTTAAAAGAGGAACAGGCAGCCAGAATTTAAAAGGGTTCAAATATTTAAAGCTCGTGTATAGTTTTGATTCAATTTTATCAGGCTGTTCAAACAGCGCAGCATTTCGCATATTCTGCACAACAGCCCCGTAATTTTGTTTATTCAGTTCTGTCAGATGTAAATCAATTTTAATTATAATTTAAGACCATTTTCGGCTGGAATTGACAGAAAACATTATACCGACATTAATACCAGTAAATGCGAAATTTGCAAGCAGGAAGTTGCCTCTGTCATTATGAGTAAAAGTCTTTGTCGCAGAAAAATCTGTTGCAAAACATTATGGATAAAATAACATGAACAAGAAAAATGATGTGTTTTTAATAGCCTTTTTCAGTCAAATTACATTTTCTACAGGCTCGTTAGGCAACGTACTATTTTAAATGTTAAAAATGCTTCGTAAACGGCTTTGTAAGCCTTAAAGGCGAAAAATGTGATACGGCTATAGGTATTCGGAATGCTCTACAGGCTTCTATGAGCGTTTTAGAAGGTATTTTTTCTGCCGTCAACGATGTTAAATTTTTAAATTTTTATTATTACGTTAGGTGAAATACAGAAATTTGACAGCGCTATTTTTATTTTTGATACACAAGGAGACACAAATAATAACAAATTGACACAAGGTAGCTGATTTAAATCCATATGTAATATACACTTATACACAGATGAACACAAAGAGACACAGGCTGGCACAGAGCGCATCAAAATGTCAGTCGGCTGGTGTCTTGTAAAATACAAATGAAGATACTAATTTCTGGAGGATTTGCAGTTTCGCATTTTGGAACGTAATTTTTCTGCTTCTGTGAATAAATTAATTACATAGCAAAAATTTTACATGGAGCTAAGGGGAATTGAACCCCTGACCTCTTGAATGCCATTCAAGCGCTCTAGCCAACTGAGCTACAGCCCCGTAACTTCTTTACTCTATAATAATTGACGAATTTGTGTCAAGTCAGCGCTTTTGACAGCATTTTCTAAACGAGGCATCCCGGTGGTTTTTTGTACAGTTGGGAGCAGTGAAAGGCTGATTTTTATATCGTTGACAAAAAAATATCATTTTTCCATACTTAAGCCAGATGCGGCATTATCGGAGGAGATTCAAAAATCATGCGAATTGACGGAAAATTAAACGAAGAATGCGCTGTATTTGGCGTAAGCTTAACTACCGATGAAGCTGCCGGTATTACATACAATGCTCTGCTTGCGCTTCAGCACCGGGGGCAGGAGGGAGCCGGCATTGCGGTTGCGTATAAGCGAAATATTGCGTGCCGCAAGGATGCAGGTCTTGTAAACGAAGTGTTTTCTAGCGAGGCGCTTGAAAGTCTGCCAAGAGGGAATGTAGCTGTCGGGCACACGCGCTATTCGACAACCGGAAACAGTAAAAAAGAAAATACAGGACCATTTATAACTGAATATCTTACAGGAAGGATAGCGACAGCCCACAACGGAAATATAACCAACGCAAGTGAAATCAGAAAAGAATTAAAAGAATACGGCATTCATTTCAACGCTACCACCGATAATGAGGTTATCTCTTCATTAATCGCTTACAACATTACTACGGAAAAAAGCGCAATGCTGGGA
>JAIRQF010000012.1 GCA_031256635.1 Treponema sp.
CAAGCGCCGATTTTGCCGTGTTTTTATCAAACACGGCGCATGATGTTATAATTTCTTTCAGCTTCTCATAAAGAAAGTCCTTGTCCTGTGCGGTCATTTCTGCATTATTATTATTTTCCGCGGGTTTAAATTTTTCTATCAAAGACTTAAGCGTATTTATAAACTCAGGCGTTTCATTTGTGATTTGCGTCAAATCATTTTCTTCGCCTGCCTGTTCCAGTTTTTTCGCAAAGGCTGAAGCTTCTGTTTCGCCTGTGTTCGCAAGGGCGCTTTTTATTCCGTGTACGGTTGTTATGTACAACTCTTTTTCTTCATTGTCAATTTCCGGTAATTTTTTGATTATGGTTTCAAGTATTTTTAACGCGTTTTCTGCGTCATATATAAAAAATTTTTCTTTTTCGGAGTTTAAAATAATGGGAGTAATTTTTATATTTTTTTCGCTCTGTTCCTTCCGCGCTTTTTCTACAATTTCAGGCGGTTTTTTGCTTTTTATATAATCATTCAAAACAAGATTTAATTCGCGCGAATCTATCGGCTTTGATATAAATCCGTCGAATCCGTTTTTCATAAACATTTCCGCTCTTCCTATTAACGCGTTTGCAGTTAACGCGATAATAGTGTTACTGTATCCCATGCCGCGAATTATTTTTACCGCCGCGATACCGTCCATTTTCGGCATCATGTGATCCATGAATATAATATCATATGATTTGCCGCTTTTTATTTTTTCAATTGCTTCTAAACCGCTGGATGCGGTTTCAACATTTATACCGTAAGGCAGCAGCATTCCCTTTGTAACGTATATGTTTGAATCCATGTCGTCGACTATAAGAACGCTTCCGTACGGCATATATTCGCGCAGGAACTGTAGTTTTTTTGTTATTGTTGTACTCTGAAAATTGAAATTTTGTAATTTATTAACAAGCGCAGATCCGCATACGGCGGAACCTGTCTGTTTTTGCGGAATGCGTACCGTAAATACAGAGCCGCTGCCTGGTTCGCTATCAACAGTGATTGTTCCGTTCATTTCATTTACAAGCCGCATTGTAATGCTCATACCCAGACCTGTGCCGATAATAGCGCGGTTTGTATTTAAATTAAAACGGGTATATTCATCAAAAAGCGTTTCAATTTGCTTTTTTGTCATGCCCTGCCCGGTATCGCTGACGCGGAAAATAAGAGTAACGTCTTTATCAGGCAAGGATTCCGCGGACGGTTCAACAGAGACAGAAAGTTCTACCTTGCCTTGATCTGTATATTTAAACGCGTTGGATAAGATGTTATTCAAAATCTGTTTTATACGAAGCTCATCACCGAAAAGTTCAAGCGGAGTGTTCTCGTCCATATTGAGAATAAACTCAACCGGATTGCTGTCATAACGCAGGCGGTTTAATAACGCGGTGTCGTTAATTAGGCTTGAAATATCGTACTTTGCGGGATTAATCTCAAATTTTCCGGCTTCGATCTTTGACAGGTCAAGCAAATCGTTAATAATATTTAACAGTATATCGCCTGATTCATATATTTTAGAAAACGCTTCCTGCGTTTCCGGCCCGTGTGTTTTTTCCTGCAGTTGTATTTCAGCGATTCCAAGAATTGTGTTCATGGGTGTGCGAATTTCATGGCTCATGTTCGCAAGAAATGAGCTTTTGTAGCGGCTGCTCCTCTCGGCGAATTCTTTTGCCGCGACCAGTTCTGTAGTATCAACTGAATGTTGGACATGAACAGTCTGTCCGTTAGGCCAGTCTATATATCTGTCCGCGTTACGGTAAATTCTGTTTGTTATTGTGTTGTGTTCATCCCAGACTATTACCCTGTCAGGTTCGTTATCAAGCTGGAAACAGGGACAAAAACTGCATCTATTAAAAACATCTTTTTGTAAAACTTCATAACAGAGCCTTCCGGTACAGTCTCCTGTTATATCGTAGTGTTTCTTCATGCTGTCATTAATAAAAAGAATTTTGTTGGTTTGCGGGTTGGTAACATAGATCATCGCGTCAATGCTGTTCAATATTGTTTCCATTGATTTTATGGAAACAATCTTTAATTTGTTTGCTTCATTTGCCTTATTTACCATCTGGGCAAGGCTTCTTCTTTCATCGCTGCTTCTGTAGAACATTACCAGCAAAAGGAAAAGCACGACAGCGGACATGGAAATTGCGCCAAGCAGCCACGGCAGACGCGCTTCCGCTATATTTGCGCGGTAATCAAAGGTTCTCTGAGACCATTGAACAGTAACTGCGTCGACATTAATCAGATTAAGAGATTTATCAATAATTGAGCGCAGAACGGTTTCATTTTTATTAAATCCGAATCTGGTTTCTACCGGCTGGCTGAATAACAGGTTAATTTTGAAGCCTGTATGTTCCAGATAATGAGTCTGCTGCATAAGCCTTCTTTGGGTTGTCATAACGAGGTCTACTTCGCTTTTCTGCATTGCTTCGAAAGCAAGTTCAATTGTTTCATATTCAATTGAGTGCTTATGATTGGGGAACCATTGTCTGAACATTTCGGCATGAATTGTGTTAGCGGCAAAGCCTACTTTTTCAAGCAGAATCTCATTAAGCGTGACATTGTGATGTTCCAGTTTAGAGACAAGCGCGTAATGATCTGTCATTATAAGCACATCAGACCAGATGAAAAGAGCTTCGCGTTCTTTTGTTTTTACCATTTCCGGAATAAGGACGGCATCTCCTTTTCTCAGCATTTCCTGAATGGCCGGAAATAACGCCTTATCATCATTTACTACATGGAATTTAATCCCTGTAAGCGATGTTATTTCATTTAACAAATCAAAAAATATTCCCTGCCATTCCTTTTCACGCGAGTTGTAAAATGAGAGCGGATAATTATTTGAGTGCGCACCTGTAGGAATTACCGGATTGTTTTTTATGTATTCGCGTTCTTCATCGCTGAGCAAAATGGACAGTTTATATTTTTTATAATCCATGTTTCCCTGATTGTACAAATTTATAAGATGGTACATGGCGCCGTTTCTTAACGCCATGTTAACAACAGAAATGATTGGCGTCAGTTCAGGGTTAGCCGTTGCCATGGATACAGGATTGAAAATCAGGGGAAAAAAATCTTCTATGACAATATTGTCATAATTAATTAACGCCGCGTCTGTTGTACTTGTCGCGATATACGCGTCGGCCTCATCATTTTCAAGCAGGCGGTACGCGCCTGAAAATCCGTTCACGTGTATTACTTCAAATGTGCTGGTCTCCATCACAGACGCCACGGAATCTTCCAGAGGAGTGTAAGCCGCAAACGCGAACCTGAGCGGGCGTTCTTCCAGTATTTTATCAATGGAGCGGCTTCCTTTAAGCCTCACCATTACAAACTGTCTTTCGGCGATTGTGTCGGTTAAAAAATGCGTTCTTAAGCGCTCCTCGTTCGGCATTATATTTCCCGAAAAATCAATTTCCCTGTTGTTTAATCCCCGGATTAATTCATTGGCTGCGTAAATTTTTGGAATAAAGGGAATGTCAAAAAGCTGCGTCAGCCATTCGCAGAAAAGCGCGGCGTATCCGCCCATTTCGCCGTTTTCTTTTTCAAATGCCTCTGTTGAAAGAATCATTCCGTAAGAAAATGATCCGTATTTTTCCCGAAGCGCGTTTATTTCCGCAGTTTCCTGTTCTGTTACTCCGGGAATATCGCGAAATGTCTTAAATTGCGCATAATCATGAGTGTGTTCAATTGAATCGTTCGTACAGGCAGTAAGGGCGTAAGCGCATAACAGTATTGAAATAATTCGGTATGTATTCCATCTCATTCAGTGCTTGCTCTTTCTATTTCATTTTCACATTCAAGAAAAACATCAACAAGTTTTGGATCAAGATGAGATCCGCGGCTTTTTTTTATTACTTCCATCGCTTCTTTATGCGAAAACGCGTTTTTGTATGATCGCTTTGAAACAAGCGCATCGTAAACATCGGCGATAGCCATTATACGGCCCTGAAGAGGAATTTCCTCTCCTTTTAATTTGTGCGGATAACCATTGCCGTCCCATCTTTCATGGTGGTAACCGGCGAAAAGTTTTGCGTACTGAAGAAATATCTCATCTCCGGATTCTTCAATAATGGTGTCAATTATTTTTTCGCCTTCCGCGGCGTGGGTTTTTATTATTTCAAACTCTTCCACGCTCAGGCTTCCGGCTTTGTTCAAAATTGAATCAGAAATAATGATTTTTCCGACATCATGCAGACGCGCGGAGGATATGGCAATTTCCAAATCCCACTGCTTAATTTCACCGGCATAAACGCCAAGCTCCAGCATTTTATCAAGAATTAACCTGATGTACCTGGTTGTGCGTTCAATATGACTGCCCGTTATTGTGTCGCGGTTTTCAACCATATTGGCCAGAACCGACACAATGCTGTTTTTCATTTTTTTTAGTTTTTCTGTCCGCTCGCTGATAATGTCTTCAATATCAAGATGTGTTTTTATGCGGTGAATCAGCACCGGCCCTGAAAACGGTTTTGAAATAAAATCAATCGCGCCTATTTCAAAACCCAGCGATTCTGTTAATGGATCATTTCTGCTTGTAACAAAAATTACGGGAATATCGGAATATTTGCCGCAGGATTTCAGTTTTTTTAAAGTTTCAAATCCGTCCATCTCGGGCATTAAGATATCCAGAAGAATTATATCCGGTCTGACATCTTCCAGCAGCTCAAACATGCCCGAAGCCGAAGGCATTGTAAACACCCTGTAATATTTTGACAGTACCTCATCAGCTGACAGTAAATTTACATTATTATCATCAACCACAAAAACCGTTTTCAAGCAGGGCCTCTCTCTTGGTTTTATAATACGTTATTAAAAAATTTCTTTCAATATAAAAAGGCGGATCAATTTTTTGTTTGTTTAATATTTCTGCGGTAATTGCTTGTTTTTTTTATCTGAAAAAATGAAATTTTCCGAATTTATGAAGCTTGCCGTTTGAGCCTTTTTTTATTTCTTCCAGCGACTTGAATATATATGCCGCAAAGGCCGCTTCATTGCCGGCGTCTGTTGTGTAGAATCCCATGGTTATATACGGCTCATTGCCGGCGGCCGCCAGAAGGCCGCCTGTAAATGCGCGGAATGACGCAAGCGCTGAAGGGCCGAGTATATCGATTATGTCATCCTTTCCGGTACCCGCGATATCGGGATATACAAGCGCTAAAGTCCCGTGTTTGCGTATTCTGAAAAGAACGGCCAATTCCTTTACAAGGAAAAACCACCCTTTTATCTGGTCGTTAATCATCAAATCCACATCAGACAGGGAGAGGTCTGCCGCGCTGTTTCGGATTGAAGGAGGCGAGCAAATTAGAATCGCTTCGTCAATGCGTTCAAGCCGGTTTTCTGCGGCAATCGCAAGCGTCCGCGCTGAAATAGGGCTTGACGGATTCCACTCCAGAGGAAGCCGCCCTGTCTCCTGAGACTGATTTTTTGCCGTACCGGAAATTCTGTTCGGTATTATCGCGGAAGCGAACTGCTCCACTCTTTTAATCGTCTCGGTTTCAATTGCCCGGCTGAGAGCGCAGTCATTTCCCGCTATAAGGATTCCCCTTGTCATAAATTTAGTGTATATGCAAAGTCTGTTTCTATCAATACTAATGACAGGCGTCTTATTACTTGTTATATTTTTTAAATGAATATAGTAAAAATAGCGATGATTGGCGACGTAGTGGGATCTTTCGGACTTGAAACACTGGAAGCCAAACTGCCCGCCATGATAAAAGATCACGGCATCGATTTTGTTACCGTTAACGGAGAGAACGCGGCGCAGGGTTTTGGCATGTCGGAGAGCGATTATAAACGCATCATCGCGGCCGGAGCCGATGTTGTTACTTCCGGCAATCATGTCTGGGAAAAACGCGAATTCTGGACCGTTCTTGATAACGAAAAAAACATGCTGCGCCCCGCGAATTATTCTTCCGGCTCACAGGTTTCAGGAAAGGGATTTATCAGTTTAATTAAAAAAGGAATTAACTGGGCAGTTATAAATCTTCAGGGACGTGAATCCATGAACGCCATTGACTGCCCTTTTAAATGTTTCGATAATTTTTTTAATGAATTTAAGGAAAACTCACCGGATGCTTTTCCCGTCTCACCTGTTATTTTGATCGACTTCCATGCTGAATCCGGCCGTGAAAAAGAAGCTCTTGCCTATTTCGCGGACGGCCGCGCTTCTGTAATAGCTGGTACGCACACTCACGTACAAACCGCGGATGAAAGATTACTGCCGGGAGGCAGCGCTTATATTACCGACCTTGGTATGACCGGAAATATAGACAGCGTAATAGGGATGGAACCGCAAATCTGTCTGGATCGTGTCCATAAACAGGTACTGTATCACATGGAAACAGCGGTTCCCAAAAACCCCGGTCATATGCAGGGAATAATCGCAGAAATTGATGCAGACACTGGAAAGGCGGTTTCGATTAATCGTATTTAATGTCCGCACTAAACCGCGTCTTTTATTATTAAAATAACTGTCTGTTTATCGGGCTGCCGATCCATATACCTTCGGCAAGGTAATCAACTCTCCTGCTTTCGATCAGTACCTGCACATCACTTACATTTGAAAACTCTGTTACAGTCCATACAATTTGCCGCAACTGCGCGACATAACCTTCAACGCCGAAAGTGTTAAACATAAAATCTTCGCTGAAATTAATATAAGCTGTGTTTCCGCGGACTGTCGCCGATATTATTCTTGTATTCCGGGGAATGAGGTTGATTATTCCCTTTGCAAGTTCATCTGCGGAAGGGCCTGTAAGCAGGGCGTTCAGGGCGTCCATCATCGGCGATTCTGAAACAGGGAGCCTGCGCGTTACGCTGGACTGAAGAATTTGTCCGTCACTGCTGATATGAGTAAAGTAGATTGTTCTGTCCCTTGTTTGTACAGGAGCAGGTGTTTGCGGCTGAGGTTGTGTCTGTGAACCTGGCTGTGATTCAATCCGCGTATCAGGTGAAGATTCCGGTGTTTGTGTTCTTGTCTGCGGTTCTGCCGCAATTACTTCAGGCTGCTTTTCATTCTGATCTCCGACAATTGTTACAATCAGCTCTTCATCAGTCATCAGCAATTCTTCCTGCGCGCCGGACGCGGATGTTAGTCGATTTTTAAACAGATTGAAATTTGTCTGAATGGTTTGCGCGTTAAACATAAAAACGCTGATAATCACAATTATAAAAATAAGCCAGAAGATGACTGTCGCCTGGGATCCTTTGTCGCTGTTATTTTTGTTTTTATTTCTGACTGCCACAAAAACATGATACAGCCTATGTATGCCAATGTCAAATAATCACTATAATCACGGAAGTATGTACAACCGCGTTTTTAATATTTCTTTACCTGCTGAATAATTTCAATAAATCCGCGAACTTCTTCGCTAACTTTTCATCTGGCATTTCACATAACCGCCATGACCAGTTATCACTGGTACATGTCGACGGAATATTGAACCTTGCTTCTGCGCCAAGACCCAGTAAGTCCTGCATCGGGAAAATAGCGTACTGCGCATGAGATGAGACAACAGCGCGAATCATTGCCCAGGCGATACCGGAAGGTGTAGTACTTTCGGCGCAGTTTAAGTAAGAGGCGGCAAGCTGCCTGTCTTCATTTTTCATGCTGACGTACCATCCTGCGGCAGTGTTGTTGTCGTGAGTGCCTGAGTAGGCAACCCATGGGTAACTGTAATTATGAGGGAGAAACAAATGCCTTGCGTCAAGAACGCCGTTTTTCATATCTTCGAAACCGAACTGGCAAACTTTCATTCCGGGAAAGCCAAGGTCATTTCTCAGCTTGATTACGCTCTCTGTTAAAAATCCCAAATCTTCGGCAAGAACGGGGAGTTTACCGAGTTTTTTTTCAAGCGCGTTAAATAAGTCAACGCCCGGGCCTTTTTCCCATGTACCGTGTTCCGCCGTAGGATTACCGGCCGGAATTGACCAGTATTCGTCAAAGCCGCGGAAATGATCGATGCGGAATAAATCAACCTGCGAAAGAAGCCGCTTAATTCGATCTACCCACCAGCTGTAACCATCTGCTTTCATTTTATCCCAGTCATATACAGGATTACCCCAAAGTTGGCCTGTCGCGCTGAAGTAATCAGGCGGCACTCCGGAGACAAATGTATAATTACCGCTTTTATCTGTTTTAAAAAGGTCAATCCGGCTCCATGAATCAGCGCTGTCCTGGGAGGCGAAAATCGGGATATCTCCGATAATACGAATCCCCTTGCTGTTCACATAAGCCTTTAATTCCTGCCACTGACATTCAAAAAAATACTGGAATATTTTCCAGTCAAGTACTTCCGCCGTGTATTCCCTGTTGATTTTATCAAGCGCTTCTTTTTCACGTTTTGAAATTGCCTTGTCCCAGACGGTATGCCAGCGCGCGTCGTAGTATTTTTCGCACATAACTTGAAAAATCGCGTAATCATCCAGCCAATGGGATTCCTTGCTACAGAAAGTTTTAAAACCGGAATTATTCGATCCCTTTACTGCGAATCTGCGCGCCGCTTTTTTTAACAGCGGATACTTTACTTTTTCCGTAAGGCCAAAATCCACGCGGTTAATACCGTTCTCTTTTGTTTGTCCGGCTTGCGATACTTCCGCTTCCTCAAGTAATCCTTCCCTGACCAGAATATCCGGAGATATTAATAATTCATTCCCGGCAAATGATGAACGGGCGGCATACGGAGAGTTTCCGTATCCTGTCGGTCCGAGAGGAAGTATCTGCCACAGTTTAACTCCGGCATTTTCAAGGAAATCCGCGAATGAGTGAGCCTCTTTTCCAAGGTCTCCGATTCCGTAAGGGCCCGGTAAGGAAGTAAGATGGAGGAGTATGCCCGCATAACGGGGACGGTATTCGTACATCGGATTTTGTACTGTTGTATCGCTCATTTTTATTATTGTATACTGACTTGATACCATGCGCAATAAATTAACCGATGAACTTGCTGTCTGCGGAATGAACGCAGTGCTGGCTGCCAGCGAGCATCATCCATTAACGATCAACCGGCTTTTTCTTCGCGAAGATCGTCTTAATTCCTTTACAGGAATCTGCAAACAGCTCGCCGAACGAAAGCGTCCATATAAAATCTGCGAAGATGAAGAGCTTGAGCGTATCTGTAAAAGCGTGCACCATCAGGGTGTTGTCGCGATGATAGAAGAGCCTATTATTGATCCGCTGAGTCTTGATGATTTTGATCTTTGGGCAGCTGAAGGAAAGACCGGCGTTATTCTACATTCTGTAGGAAACGATCACAATCTCGGCGCTATCGCAAGAGCGGCCGCTTTCTTTGATGTTTCTTTTATCGTGCTGAATGAAAAGGATTCTTTATTTGACGAGGAAATGCGCCTTACTACCAGCGCCTACCGTGTCGCGGAAGGCGCGTTTGAACATTTAACAGTCCGGCGTATCAAAAGTACAGCGTCTTTTTTAAGAGATGCGGTAAAACGGATTGTTACGATAGGCACAGATACAAGAGCAAGAATGCGCATCGGTGATTTGGAAGGTATCGTTAATTCTCCTAAAATGAAGAAGTTAAGGCAGACAGGCCGGCCCGGTATCGCCCTTGTTCTTGGCAGCGAAGAAACCGGCCTGCCCAAAGAGGTTAAAGATCAATGCTCATGCCTTTTGCGTATTCCCGGCACCGGCAACATAGACAGCCTGAATGTGTCGCAGGCGGCGGCTTTATTCTTACACGCGGTTTACGAATTATAGCGCGTTCTGTTAAAATCCCCCGAATGTATTTACCATTAGCGGCGGCTGATGGGTTGCGTCCAATGTATCGCGCCATAAGCTGCTTTCCGGGTTAACCTTATTGCGGTGTGAAATAACCATTTTGATCGGAAGGTGAACAAATCTGTTGTTTACAAGACCGATGATTATCTTTGTCTTTCCGGCCATTGCAGCATGGACTGCCGCATTACCCAAGCGTTCGCAGTAAATAGAATCATCGGGGTTTGCAGGAGCGGAGCGTACCGCATAACTTGGGTCGATATATTTCAGGTTGATTTCCATTCCCTTCTCTTCAAAGTGCTTTATAATCCTGCTGCGGATATAGACACCGACATCGACCATTTTTACGTTTCCTCCGGCGTCAAATTTTTTCTCTTTAAGCAGTTGATCCTGCAGTGCGCCTTCTGCAACAACAATTACCGCGTGCCTGCGTTTTCTTATCCTGTCTTCAAGGTGGGTTAAAAAGCCGTTATAACCTTCCAGATTAAAAGGTACTTCAGGAATTAAAACGAAGTTAACTTCATGGCTTGCAAGAGCGGTATGCGCCGCGATAAATCCTGAATCACGCCCCATAACTTTTACAAGGCCAATACCGTTAATCGCCGATACCGCTTCCACATGCGCCGCCGACACTACCTTGACGGCTTCCGCTACTGCGGTGTTAAAACCAAACGAACGGTCGATTAATGCAAAATCATTATCAACGGTTTTTGGAATGCCAATCAGCGCGATCTTTAAATTTCTTTTTCCGACTTCTTCGGCGATATCCAGTGTGCCGCGCTGAGTTCCGTCTCCTCCGACAACAAAGAGCATGTTCAGGTTAAGTTTTTCCATTGTGTCGACAATTTGTACGACTTCCCTGCCTCCGCCGCGCGCGCTTCCAAGGAAGGTGCCTCCCAATTTATGGATATCATCGACAACATCGGCATCAAGCTCTTTTACTCCGTACTGGTACTCAGGCAAAAAGCCCAGATATCCGTAACGAATGCCCGTGATCCTTGATACGCCGTAACGCGTTGAAAGACAGCGCACTATCGATCTGATAACATCATTGATTCCGGGGCAAAGGCCGCCGCATGTTACAATTCCTGCATGCACATGAGCAGGCGTGAAATAGATGTATTCCCTGGGACCCGCGCGTTCCAGAACCTGTGTTCTGTCAACAGCCGGCTGTTCGCCCGGCACTATAAACGAGCTCAAGCGCACAAACCTGTCATTGGTGACATAATTTGCGGCTTTATCGCCAAGTGTCTTGGACATTAGTATCGGCGATTTCACGGCCGCTTTTCCCAGCTCTTCAATGGTAAAATCGAAATTAAATTCCATATGTATTTATTCTCCTGTTTTTTCAGTTATTTTAATTATAATGCCATACTGGTAAATTTGTACATAATTTTTAATAAATCCTGCTTCATGAATAAAAAAAAGCCTGATCACTGTTGTAAATGATCAGGCTGAATTTCCTTTTTAATAATGATTATTGCGCCGTCAGTCTCCTACGCAAACCATGCGCTTAAAATATTATCCGCTGTCGCATTGATGACTTTTTCGTTCAGATATGAAGGATCATCAATCTTCTGCCTGAGTTCGGCAATCCGGGCTTCGTCAAGTTCCGGGGCGGATCTAATTATTTCTAAAACCTGATATTTTTCAGCCTGTTCCTTGGCTTGTGCAGAAAGACTGATAGTATCGGATTTGTCGTTCCCCCCCAAAGGTTCACTCCTGCCCGGTTTTTTACCGGACGGAATGGGTTCTACATAACCTACCCTGTTTACTGTCATACTCATACCCTACCTATACCCTATTATCGGCAAACGTATACTATAAGTTTACTAACTATTTAGAATAATTACTAGATATAAACACAGAAAATTCACCGATTTGTTCGTTTTTTTTCCCAATTTCTTCAAGCACTTCCGCCGCGCTGCCCCTTAAATATTCCTCATGAATCTTGGTCATTTCCCGCCCAAGACATATATAACGCTCTCTGTCAATTTCGGCAATGTCGCCCAGCAGCTTTAGAATCCGGAAAGGCGATTCGTAAAGAACAAAGGCGGCGTCCATAGCCATTAATTCGCGAAGCCGGCTCTTTCTCCTGCCCGGTTTTGGGGACAGAAAACCTTCAAAAATAACGGTTTTATCCCTGCCGCCTGAAACGCTTAAAAGGGAAGCAAAAGCCGAAGGCCCCGGAATTGGAATTACGTCATGTCCGGCTTTTGCGGCTGCTCTTACAAGTACGGCGCCGGGATCGCTTAGGGAAGGAGTGCCGGCATCGCTTGCATAAGCGACAATTTTCCCCTGATTAAGAATATTTATCACTTTTTCCGCCGCAATTTGCTCATTTTGGGAGCGGCAGGAAAGCATTTTAACGCGAATACCCAAATGGGAAAGAAGCTTCATTGTACGGCGGGTATCTTCGCATGCTACAAGATCGGCGTTTTTTAAAATTTCAACCGCGCGGAAACTTATGTCGCCTAAATTGCCAATCGGTGTAGCAATGATATAAAGAGTGGACATTTCTCAATAATACATACTCTGTATTAAAAATACTATCTAATATAATAATGTCCGCTAAAAAAATTTATAAAAATTTATTTACAAATAACGGTAACAGGGTAGTATTACAAATGGTTATTACGTAAAATGGTTATTTATGGGAGATATTTTTCAGACTGTAATATTTGTAATAATCGGTGTTATTCTGATATCGCTTGGATATTTTTTATTTTTGGGGCCTCCTTCGCCTTTTTATCCGAACCTTCCGTGGAACAAAAAAAAGATACCCAAAGGCAAACCTGGCGATCCCCAGATTTGCCCGGTTTGTTCAATGAAAATGTTCAGGGGAGAAACATTAAGAACGATAGCCCTTACTTCGGGCGAATACAGTATAGATCGCATTGTGCATATCAAGGGATGCGTAAGCTGCCTTGAGAACGGTCTTCCAAGAAAGTGTCCGATTTGCGGAACAAAGCTGACTGTGGACGATTACCTTATTTCACGCATGTTTGAACGCAAATATCAGAAAAACCATATTCATGTACTTGGGTGTAATTTGTGCAGAAAGAGGTGACGGTTTAATTATTCATGCCGCTGACATTGTTGTTATATGTAAATAATTTTAAACAATTTTGATTTATCAAGTCATATAAAGAATAACCATGTAAACCGTAAAAATTGACAGCATTATACCGCCTTCCCAGCGGTTTATTTTTCCCTTCGACAGCGGGATCATGACGAGTAACAGTACGATCGTTATTCCGAAAAGCCATAACATGTCGGTAATAAACATTGAGCTGTTGACAACTTTTACAGGACTGACAATTGTTGTTACTCCCAAAACACCCGCAATATTGAAAAAATTTGACCCGATTATATTCCCGATTGAAAGATCCGCCTCTTTCCTGAAAGCGGCAATCAGCGATGATATCAATTCCGGCGTGCTTGTTCCGACCGCTACAATGGAAACCGCGATAACGCGTTCGCTTACTCCCCACTGAAGCGCGATTTCCTTCGCGCCTTTAACAAACCATCCTGAGCTGAAATACAACCCAACGACAGCGGCGGCAATCAGTAATATTGCAAATAACGGTTTCATTGTCGCTGGTTCTATTTTTTCTGCGTTAATGTTTTTTCTCGATTTTGCGACAGACCATACGGTGTAAGCGATTAAAATGATCACGAAACAGATGCCTTCAAATCGTCCGATAACGCCGTTTAATCCAAAAACGAGAACCAGAACTGTCACAAAAAGCATTATTAGATAATCAATGCCGATTGCTTTATTGCGGATTGGAATAGGCGAAATCACAACAACAATAGCCAATATACATCCTATGTTCGCGATGTTTGATCCTATAACATTCCCCAGCGCGATATCGTGTGAGTTTTCAAGAGCTGCGCCGATGCTTATAAACATTTCCGGCGCGGAAGTCACATACGCGACAATCGTAAGGCCGACAACAAGCGTGCTGATTTTAAAATGCCGCGCTATCTGAACGCTGCCTGTCACAAGCCAGTTGCCGCACAGTATTAACACAAGCAGTCCTGCCGCCAGATAAATATAAGGTATAGCCGCGGCGATTCTTGTTCCTGCTAATAATTGTTCCAGAATATTTTCCATTTCAATTTCCTTATTTTATATATATCAGGAACAATTACCGCAAGGACAATCACTGCCCGGGCAGCTTAAAATTTCGATCCAGTCCGCGCCGCATTCGTTTTTCTGGATTGATTCCATTACTTTTCTTGCTTTGGCAAAACCGTTTATCGTTTCTTTTTTAATTGATGATTGATCCTCTTTATCATTTGTAAAATTAATATTATTAATGTCAAACTGCTCTTCTGGAAGCGTTTCGATCATAATGCCTGCAAGGCGGATCATTTTCGCGAGTTCTTCCGCGGTCAGCGCGAAATCATTTTTGTCGCTCTTGATTACGTATTTCTGCGCAAGGCAGGGCACAAATGAAACTGATGTGATATCAGCCGGAGTTAATCCCGCTTCTTTGGCGTAATTATTTTTTATATCGGAAGCGAACAGCTTGCGCGGATTTTTACCGATAGACATATGGCTCTCCAATTCAGGATAGAAATTCCTTATAAAACGCGTAACACCCTGCGAGCATCCGCTAATTACAGGCAGGCTGTAACCTGAATTGTTTTTCCGCTGTTTTACTTCGCTGCAAATACCGGCACTGGTAATGTTAGCTGCAATTGAAGCGTCGTAAACTTTGTCAAAGCCAAGCAGCCTGATTAAAGCCGCGAGTTTTCCTTTTGTCACGCTTCCTGCGGGAAGAGAGAACGCTGTTTCAAGGATGGAAGAGAGAGCCGGCGAAACCTGCGCTATTGTTTTGTTACCTGCTGCTTTGGCATCACAGCTTTTATTAAGAGCTTCCCAAACATCCGCACTTTGATCATTCCCGTAAATTGCGCTTACAGGACATACCTTTGCGCATTGACCGCAGAAGACGCACGATACGTCTTCCAGCGGCTGTTTGTACGCGGTGGAAATCTCGAATTCATGACTGCGATTGGAAGTATTAATCGCCCTTATTGTCTGCACTTCCTGGCATGTTTCAACACAGCGCGCGCATTTAACGCATTTGTCCATGTCGCGTACAATAGTTTCGCTTTCAATTACTGCTTCGTGTTTTCCTGATTCGTTCTCAAAAGACGAAGACACAACGCCGTATTTTACAGCTAACGACTGCAGCTCGCAGTTTTTGTTTCGCGCGCATTTTAAACAGTCATACGGGTGATTTGCGAGTATCATCTCTATTATTGTCCTGCGTATATTTACAAGGCGTTTGTTGATGGTGACAATATTCACGCCTTCCCACACATCATTCGCGCAGGCCGCAACCAGCTTTCCGCGCCCGTCACATTCAACCACACAAATCCTGCACAATGCGCGCTCGTGAAGATCCGGATGATCACATAAAACAGGAATATTGAAATTAACAGTTTTTGCCGCGTCAAGAATGCTGGTACCTTCGGGAACTGTCACAGGTTTTCCGTCAATTATCAAATTAACATTTTTATTTGGATCGGGTTTATGACTCATGATAACCTCGTTCCTTCGAATTCCGCAGGGAAAAGTTTCCATGCGCTGTTCAACGCGACAGCGGCGCTTTGGCCAAGTCCGCAGAAGGAAGCGTCTGTCATTGTCCGGATAAGGCGGCGCATTGTGTCAAGGTCGCCGGTTTTTGCGGTACCTTCTGATATTTTATTCAGGATTTTTAAAAGCTGACGGTTTCCCTCGCGGCAGGGCATACACTTGCCGCAGGATTCGTGAATAAAGAATTCTGTAACGCCTTTTAAATAATTGATAACAGAGACGCTTTCATCCATCACAACGATGGCTCCCGATCCGACAGCAAGACCGGCTTTTTTTAAATCCGTGTAGCTGTAAACTGTATCAAGCTGATCGACGCTTCCGATTGGGCCGCTCTGCCCTCCAAGATGATAAAACTTGAGTTTTTTGTTAGCTGCAATTCCGCCGCCGATTTCCGGATCATAAATCGCCTCCCGAAGCGTAACGCTTCCAAGCGGCACTTCGTAAACACCCTTTTTTTTACAATGTCCCGAAAGGCAGATAAGCTTGCTTCCTCCTGAATCAGGATGCCCTGCCCGCAGGTAAGCGTCCCCTCCCATGTTAATGATGAGCGGAATATTGGCGAATGATTCTACATTGTTCACCAGAGTCGGATGCAGGAAAAGACCCACTTCCGCAAGATGCGGCGGTTTAATGCGCGGGCGTCCTACTTTACCCTCTGTTGAGTTTAAAAGAGCGGAGTTCTCGCCGCAGACATACGCGCCTGCTCCCGATATTACATGGATATCAAAATCGAAACCGGAGCCCGCTATATTTTTACCGAGGTATCCCGCGGCATGTAGGTTTTCAATCGCCAAACCAAGACGGCGCTGCAGCTTGCGATATTCGCCGCGGACATAAATGTGGCCTGAGTCCGCGTGGAAAACAAACCCCGCAATGATAATGCCTTCCAGTAATTTAAGTGGCAGCAAATCCATAATAAGCCGGTCTTTAAAAGTGCCGGGCTCCCCCTCATCGGCATTGCAGACAATGTATTTTGGAGTTTCGCTTATGTGTAAAAGATGCTCCCATTTTTTTCCGGCAGGGTAAGCGGCTCCTCCGCGTCCGAGAAGCTGCGCTTTTTTAATTTCCACGATTATTTCCTCAGGAGAGCTTGCGATTGTTTTTCTAAGCGCGGTAAAACCGCCGTTTTTTTCATATTCGCTTGCAATGAGCGAGTATGCGCGGTCAGCTCCGCCTGTAAGCATATTTGTTAGTTTTGACATAACGCCCTTAACTCATATCTGTTGCCGGTAAGACAGTGTTTAACCAGCGTTTTTGCTTTTTCTTCGTTCAAACTACCGAACACGTCATCGCCGATTTTCGCAACCGGGCCTATATCGCACATACCTACACAGCTTGTATATAAAATTGATAATTTTCCGTCGGCTGTTGTTTCGCCGATTTTAATGCCTGCCGCATCTTCAAACCAGCGTACAACTTCCTGAGTGCCGTGACAGCCTTCCTCATTTTGACACGCAAACCAGCAGGGAGTGCTGCGGCAAATTTCGATGATAAACTCGCCGTGCGGCTCAGTTTTAAACATGGAATAAAAAGTCAGTACATCATAAATTTTCGACAGCGGAACGCCCAAAACTTCCGAGGTAAGCTCAGCCCAATGCTGCTCAACGCAGAATTTTCCCGACGCGGCCTGTATATCCAGCAAAACAGCTATTAACTGCTGAGGATCGTTGCCGTATCTTTCCATTATTCTAAGCATTTGATTTTTGTTCAGACTTTGCATTATTTTAGTTTACGGGGATTTTTGTCTTTTTACAAGGCAATAGAGACAGCCGTGTTTTTTAAACAGCATATTGACCTTATTTCCTGTTTCGACTAATCTGGGATCAGAAACCGGATTAGTCGGAGTTAAAATGTATATTCAAAGAACACTGGAAGATGTAATAAAACGGGCCAGTAAATTTTTCCCCGTTGTACTTGTTACAGGTCCAAGACAAGTAGGTAAAACGACTATTTTTAAAAACTGTGATTCCGGCAGCAGAAATTATGTCTCACTGGACAATATGGAAATTCAGGAAATGGCAAAACAGGATCCGCAAAGATTTCTTGAACGATACAGGGCGCCTCTTGTTATTGATGAAATACAATACGCTCCTCAGCTTCTTCCCTATATAAAAACCATTGTAGACAAAGAAAAGAAAAAAGGAATGTACTGGCTCACCGGCTCTCAGCAATTTAACCTAATGGCCAATGTAACCGAAAGTCTTGCCGGCAGAGCCGGTATTCTAAACTTGCAGGGTTTTTCACAATCAGAAAAAGATAAAATCTCTGAAACAGATCCTTTTTTACCTGATAAAAAATTATTCGCGCAAAAAGAAAAAACAGGCAGGAAAAAGTCTGTCTTTCATCGTATCTGGAAAGGCTCTTATCCTGAAATATATAAAGGTAAAGATAATGACTGGAATCTTTTTTATGATTCATATCTGCGAACATATATTGAAAGAGACATTAAAAAAATTATTAATATATCAAAAGAAACATTATTCCTGAATTTTATAAGGGTACTGGCTGCAAGAACATCTCAATTAATTAATTTCGCAAATATTGCAGGTGAAATAGGCGTAAATGAAACTACAGTAAAGTCCTGGCTGTCCATACTACAGACATCCGGGCTTATATATTTATTATACCCGTATTCAAATAACATGAAGAACAGGATAATAAAAACTCCGAAAATGTATTTTTTGGATACAGGGCTTGCATGCTTTCTGACAAAATGGAATACAAGCGAAACACTGGAAAACGGAGCGTTTTCAGGAGCTATTCTGGAAACATACGCGGTTTCTGAAATTTTAAAGAGCTATTGGCATAACGGTAAAACGCCTGCGATTTATTTCTACAGGGATAAAGACAAACGGGAAGTTGATATAATTCTGGAAGAAAACGGAAAATTATTTCCATTGGAAATAAAACAAAAGTCAAACCCAAATACTGATGATATTAAAAATTTTTCAGTCCTTTCTCAATTTAAAAAAGAAGTTGCTCCGGGAGGCGTCCTGTGTCTGTCTCCGACATGGCTTCCGCTTGGAAGAAATGATTACGTTATTCCAATAACGTACATTTGAAAGAATTGAATTTTAATTTACTCCCCTTCAAGCAATCTAATAGTTAAAATGTGGTCAATATCCGCTAAAATAGCCTCTTTTATGTTCTTTTTCTCGTTCAATTTAATTGTTTCTATTGAAAACAGCTCAAGAACATCGATTTCCAGAGCTTTTGCAAGCAGTACAAGCATACTCAATGAAGCAAAACGCCTGCCTGTTTCTATCAGGGCAATGTGATTGTCGGAAACATCAACCATTTCTGCCAGTTTAGCTTGCGACAAACCCAATTTTTTCCGGTGCTGTTTCATATTGAAAGCCAGCACTTTCCTTAAATCAGTCATTTTCTACCCTAATAGTTATGTTTTTTACAGTTTACCTATGTTAAAGTTATGTTATCAATAACAATAAGTAAAGTTTTAGTATTTTTATCGTTAAACATTGACAAATAGTTATGTTTTCTATATATTGGAATTATATTTATTCCTGCTCTTGAGAGCAGGCTAATTTAACATGATTAACCCTACTTTATTTATGGGTTAATTATGGAAAAAAGGAGTTCTATTATGAAGAACAATTTCAAATTTCTTGGACTTATTACGTTTATTACAGTGATGGGGTTTTTAACGATGAGCTGCGCAGGCTTATTCGGCATTAATGACGGTTCCTCTGGTACTTCCAGCGCATCCAGTAGTTCCAGAACTTCGTTAAATGGTGTTTGGCGAAATAATTATCTTGGCATTACTATTACAATTAATGGTGAAACCGGCGTTTTCACAGTAATAGATTCCGATGTTGCCTGGAACAGAGTAATGCAAAATGGCTTAATCAAAATTGGCGATCCAAAAGTCAGAGATATTACCAGAACGGGTGATAATGAATGGATTGCTCAAGAACTGTTTTATACTGATGGTTTCAATGATACTATCTGGCGTAGTATTGGTATAATGATGCATGATGAAGGACAAACTATGCATTTAGGTGCTGCTGGAAAAACTATTGACGAAGCGCGTTTTACCAGAGTAAGGTAATTATTCATAGAACAGACATCTCGTCTAAAATTTTTTATTGAAATTATTAATTAAATACCGGCGCTGTTGCAGGCGCTGGTATTTATATTATTGGATAACACTATAACATAAATTAAATTCTCAAGAAGAAATAATTGCAATAATAGAATTAATAATTTCGTGAACTTTATTTTCGCAAAGATGACCTGCGACAGAAATGATCATATTTTTATTAGCGGTGAATATTTTATTTGGGCGTATAAAACTGTCTATTGGCAGATTGCCTGATATGAATTCATCAGCTGTAATTGGCAGAGCAAAATCATCTGATTTAAATTTGCTGGTTATTTGGCATATTAAAATGTCCTCACCGGGTAAATCGGTAACAACAAAAGCGGGTCGTTTTTTACTGCCGGATAGATTGGTGAACGGAAAAGGAATAATAACAATATCACCTTTTACAAATTGGCCCATGCTTCATCCTCTTCCGGTGTATCCCAGTCTTTTGACAGGGATTTCTCGCTCATTAACATTGTCAGCGGAGGAAAAACATTGTCCGTTTGGAATTTGCGATGTTTTAACCATGTGACAAAATCTATAACTTCACCCAAATAGTCTGAAGGAAGAGTCTTTATTTCCTCTAACAAAACAGCACGGTTTGTCATTATTTTCTCCATATTGATAAAGTATAACGATAGGAATAAATTCGAGCAAGAGAAAATAACGCCTGTCACCCTGTCTAATTATCTGCTATACTATCCCAATGGAAAACCAACAACTGGAAAAATTGATTGTTCCGCGGTTTATGAATTATGTCCGTTATGACACAGAAAGCAACCGCCATATTGAAAAAACTCCTTCAACGCCAGGGCAGCGGGTGCTTGCGGACGCTTTACGCGATGAGCTGTTTGCGCTGGGACTTGAGGATGTAAATGTAGTTGAGCCATGTTATGTGACAGCCCGCCTGCCCGCAAGCCCCGGAAAAGAAAATAAACAGTGTATCGGGTTTCTTGCCCATCTTGATACGGCAAGCGATGTTTCGGGAAAAGATGTAAAGCCGCAGCTTGTGCAGAATTACAACGGCGGAAAAATCGAGCTTGCGGGCAGTTTATGCCTTGACCCGGCGGCGGAGCCTGATTTGGCAGCTCATAAAGGAAAGTCTATTATTCACAGCGACGGGACGACTTTGCTTGGAGCGGATAATAAAGCGGGTATTGCCGAGATTATGGGTGCGGTTGAATACCTCATCGCCAATCCGCAAATTACACACGGGCCTGTAGAAATTATTTTTACTCCCGATGAGGAAACCGGAAAAGGACTGCCTGATTTTCCCCTTGAATGGCTTAAGTCCGCCTATTGCTACACAGTGGACGGCGGCCCTGCGGGTGAGATTGAAAGCGAGTGTTTTAACGCATGGCAGGCAAGTATTGATTTTCTTGGTAAGGTTATACATGTCGGGCGGGCTAGGGGAATCCTCGCGAATGCGGCACTTATGGCATCCACATTTGCCACTCTTCTACCGCGCAGCGAGAGCCCGGAAGCTACAGATGGCTATTACGGTTACTACTGCCCGATGGAAATATCAGGCGATTTGGAAAAAGCTTCGCTTGATATCTTTCTGCGCGACTTTGACTCGGACAGCATGGAAAAGAGAATTACAGCGCTGAAACATTTCGCGAAAACAGTGGAAGCCCAGTTTCCGGGCGGGAAAGTAATTGTTAATTTACAGCCGCAATATTATAATATGAAACTTAAGATAGATGAAAAACCTGAAGTTTTAAATCAGCTTAAGAAAGCGGCGCAGAACATCGGTATTGAATGGAGTCTAAAGCCGATACGCGGCGGAACTGACGGTTCCCGCTTAACTGAGCTTGGCATACCGACGCCGAACATTTTTACAGGCGGACGCAATTTTCACAGCCGTCTTGAATGGGTCAGCGTAAGCGAAATGTGCATTGCCTGTGAATTGATCATAGAGTTAATCAGGCTTTGCGGAGAATAATATGGATACATTATCAACTGCTTTCGGCGATCAAATTAAAAGAGCTTTAAAAGTTTCAAAAGTTCCTACAGTCGTCAATGAAAACAATGTTTATCAGGAAGGCGATCCAAATATCCTGTCAATTATTGATGAAATGGTGGAATCATTAATTCTTCCGGGAAGCGGTCTTGATGGATATGAAAACCTTGAAGACCTTTTACAAAAAGCAAATTCCGGAAAAGCCTGCCTTCTCCTTGTTGAACACTACAGCAATATGGACCTTTCAATAGTCTCTCTTTTTGCCCGTAAAGCGGGAGGCCGCGATAAAGATATCAACGACGCGCTTGTCGCCATTGGAGGTATTAAACTGAACGAAGATAATCCCATGGTTGCGGCTTTTACCGGAGCTTACACAAAGCTTGTAATTTATCCCAGCCGCTCCATACAGGAACTTGATCCTGAAAAAGACAAGGAAGAAATAACGCGCGCCAATGCCATCAATCATGCCGCGATGAAGGCGCTTATCAGGTGTAAATATAAAGGCAAGCTTGTGCTTGTATTCCCGTCGGGAACACGCTACCGCCCGTGGGAACCTGATTCCAAAAAAGGCGTTCGGGAGATTGATTCATACATCCGTTCCTTTGAATACATGTGCTTTGTAACCATTAACGGCGAAATTTTACATGTTCAGAAAACCGATATGTTAAATGACGCTGTAAGCAAGGACATTGTCCGCGTTACGGTGAGCCCGGTTGTTAATTGCAAGGAGTTCCGCGACAAAGTACTGTCACAAGTCTGTAACGAGGAAGATAAAAAGCAGGCTGTTGCTGACGCGATTATGGACGTACTTGAAAAAATGCACGTAACCGCGGAAACGGAACGGTTAAAACTGTTCAGTGATAATAAAATTTAATGTGAGTTCGTAAATTAAAACCGCAAGGACAGCGCAGCTTCAGAATAGCCGCTGCGCCGCCTTATTGGTTTACCAGTTTCCGCCGCCGGAGCGTTCACGTCGTGGTTTGTCCATCGCTTCGTTTACGCGCAATTGGCGTCCTTCAAATTCACGGCCGTTTGTTCCTGTGATAGCTGCTGCTGCTTCGTCATCACTGCCCATTTCGATAAATCCGAACCCTTTTGAGTTGCCGGTTTCACGATCGAAAATGATCTTGGCTGATGCGACACTGCCAAACCCTGAAAACAGGTTTTTGAGTCCATCTTCGGTGGTGTTGTAGGAGAGGTTACCGACATACAATTTCTTCGCCATTGAGAAAAATCCTTCACCCGGAACAGACTGATTGCTTTATGAGGCAACCGGTATGCAATTACGTCCGGGCACGCAGGTCCCGTAATTGCTTACGAGCCCCAGTGGACTTACGTCCAAGTATTCACACCCGCGAAAGCGGGCGACTCATAATCTTTCCGCCGTATTATCAAACGGAAAGAAAAAGATGCACATAACTTACATCTTAATCTGTTTTAAGAGACAAGATGTATAATTATTGTTAAGGGAGAAAAGTGAAAGGCGAAAGACAAGAACAGAACCAACCCCTAAACCGCGCGGCTTTTTAAAAAGTCCGCAAAAATAATCTTTGTTCAACCTGAAATATTACCTATTTATTGAAAATATAGTAGGTTATTGAACTGTTGTCAATAGTTTTTATTAATTTTAACCATTTATTCCTATATTCCTAATCAAAAACTTATCCATATGTGAAATAATAAAATCCTTAATTTGCATATACCAATTTAATGGCGGATTTAATATCGGACGCGGCATGCAATTTTCCCGGCCATTCTTTCCTGCCTGTTTTTAAATTTTCAAATTGATTATTCTGATTTGCCTCGGCTTGTTCCACTGCAGGCCCAAGAAAAGAACCAAAACCAAGGCTTACTGCTGTTTTAATGCGCCCTGACAGGCGGCGTACGGGGCGAATCTCTCCTGTAAGGGAAAGTTCTCCCGCAATCGCCAGATTTGCCGGCAGAGCAAGTCCCATACGCGCAGAATACAGCGCGCAGGCAAGAGCAAGCTCTACGCCCACTTCCGTTATTCGAATACCCCCCGCGGCGTTTACATAAAGATCCTGATCAGAGAATCTCAAACCCGGCTTATTATTCAAACCCAAATATTTTTCCAGTACGGCTGATACGCGTGAAACCCTGCTTGAATCAATTTTATCCGAAAAAACGCGGCTTATCGTACTTTTTGCCGGAATGCAGAGCGCCTGAATTTCAACAAGGATGGTTCTTGTACCCTCCAATACAGCGGCGGTTGCCACTCCCGGCGGCAGATCGCCTTCGCGTCTTACCAAAAACATTCTGCCGGTATCCTCAACCGGAGAGAGGCCCTGTTCTCCCATTGTAAAAATTCCGATTTCATCGATTGAACCGAACCTATTTTTTGCCGCTCTTAAAAAACGGCAGTCGGCGGTTCCGCTTAAGCCGGAAGTCTTATCGTTTTGTTCAAAGTACAAAACAGTGTCCACCATGTGTTCCAATGTTTTCGGCCCGGAAATTACTCCTTCCTTTGTTACATGCGCTGTCAGAAAAAGAGCCGCGTCATGTTCCTTTGCCCACGAGATCAGCTCAAACGCGCAGTACTTCATCTGGCTTACACTGCCCAAAACAAGACGGGCCTGCATGGAAGCCTCTTCAGAAAATAGCGTCTGAGCGGAATCTACCAGCACCAGAACAGGTTTTACATTGTTTAACACTGTTTCTATTTCCGTGAGGTTTCCGGTACAAAGAATTTCGATCCGGTCCATTATATTTTTTTCAGTGCTTAAGCCAAGCCGGTCGGCTCTCAATCTGATTTGCCCGGCCGATTCTTCTCCCGAAATGTACAGAATTCTCCCCTTTGTAAGAGCGGCGGCGGCTATCTGCAATAACAAAGTTGACTTGCCAATTCCCGGCTCTCCTCCGACAAGAATTGAAGATCGTTTCATTATGCCGCCGCCAAGCACACGATCAAGTTCTCCGATACCGCTGCCGACGCGGCTGCCTTCCATTGGATCTACGGCAGAAAGCGGAAGAGTCGCCGTTTCGCTTTTAGCCTTTACCTGTTTGCTCCCGCTTTTTGAGTGTACTGTCTCAATAAGGGTGTTCCATTCTCCGCAGTCCGGGCAGCGTCCAAGCCACTTTGGCTCTTCATGACCGCAGGAGGAACATTTATAAACGAAGGATTTTTGTTTCATTCAGAGAAATGCCTCAGCTTATTCAAGGGTTTGCAGGAGAAGGGGTTTTTCGCGGTGTTATGCGAAAACCAAGTCCGAAACGCCATCCGTCAATTTTAATGAATTCTTCATTTGTCCATAATTTGTAAACGGGAACCCATACACGGAAATCAAAACCGAGTGAAAATTTACGGTTTACAGGAAAATCCGCGCCAATACCGGCTGTCGGAATAAACCAGCGCCCTTTACTCCAGAAATATTTTCGAATGGCGTCTGTCTGTATCTGCGCGTCTCTTTCATCACCCTGAAAATCCGCAGGATGTTTTAAGCCGAAAGCAAGAGTTACGACGCGGAGATCAATGGCCGGGCCTATGCTAAAACGCCCGGCGAAACCGGCGCTGCCAATGGGAATAAACGCTGTTAGCTGAATCCCTGTTAAAAAACCCAGTACAAACGCGGAGCGGTTTTCCGGATTACAGGCCATTGGATAACCCAGTTCTGTATTATACTCATAATTTGTAAAATAGATATCTTCGGTTATTTCAATCCGTAAAGGGCCCCAAAACTGCCATGCAAACGACGCTCCCAATGAAGGCAGTATGGGAGCGGGATCCGAGTCTACGCCGTTATTTGCGGCGATATGGAAAAGGCTGCCCATAACCGCCCAATGAAAGTTATCTTTGAATGATTGCGCGTTAAGCGTTAAAAAAGGGATAATAAAAAGCAAAACAAGAACAGCCGGTTTAATGCCTTTTTTTCGCAGACAAACAGCATGCATACATCAATTATATCCCAATAAAGACAGCGAAGCAATAACCGGACTTTAAATATGAATTGACATTAATTTTTATTCATTGATACTTAATAACATTGATGAAAAATAAATTATTTTTCCGTTCCTTAATCGAAACCGTTCCTCCGGAATTACAGGAAAAATTTGACGAAATACAACTGAAAAACAGCATCCGAAATATCAGAATATTGACCGCTATAGCGGTTATCGCAAAATTAATAAATCCGGTTTTTATATTACTTACAAATCAACACATTGAAGAAGGTTTTTTCGATTTAGTTGATTACAGCGAACTGGGCATTATTGCCCTGTTTAATCTCGCCGTTTTGTTTTTTCATAAAAGAAATAAAAAATTATTATGGTTTATCTGTTATTTTCTGATAGCGGGTTTTTACATTATTTATGAATTTTCAATTAATTTTTCCGGAACGGCAAGCCAGATTCCGCAGATGTTTTTTATTACAATCTTTTTATTTTCATTTTTACCGGATTTTAAACCAAAGATATTTATTACATTCGCGGCAATTTATTTTATTGCTACCGTATATATACTGATGCTCAAAAATCAGTTTGTTTATGAATATTTCGGAGTACAATCACATATTATTAATATATTTCTTATAATTATTGTTACAAAAATTCTGCTTTATAACGGCAAAGTAAGAACATTTGTTAATACATACAGGATTAATAAATTAAATGAAAACCTTGTTGCGGCAAATGAAGAAATAGAAAAACAAAAAGAAGAGCTTAGTAAGTACAATAATAACCTTGAAAAAATGGTTCAGGAAAAAACCAAAAGAATTGTCGAGCTTAAAAACGCCGTTATGGAAACCATCGCGGAGCTTGTTGAACGCCGCGATGACGCGACAGGCGGGCATATAACCCGGACAAGTAAATTATTGAAAAATTTTATAAACGCGATTCTCGCAAACGGCGTATACAAAGAGCAGGTTTCTTCATGGAACATTGAAGAAATGATTTTATCCGCGCAGCTTCATGATGTCGGTAAAATCGCTATTGACGACAGCATCCTGCGAAAACCCGGAAAATTGACTGACGAAGAATTTGAAAAGATGAAAAAACATACCGTGCTTGGCGGAGAAATCATAAAAGAGATACAGGCAAAAACGGGAGAGCAGGAATTCCTCGATTACGCGTATATCTTTGCGGTTTATCGTCATGAAAAGTGGGACGGAAGCGGGTATCCCTACAGAAAAGCCGGCGAAGATATTCCTCTTCCGGCGCGCATTATGGCGATAATTGATGTTTATGACGCGCTGATTTCCGAAAGACCGTATAAAAAGCCGCTCTCACATGATGAGGCAATCAGGGTAATTAAGGAAGGAAAAGGAACTCACTTTGATCCGGTGTTAACCGATCTGTTTATATCAATTTGATATAGTATAATGAATATATGGAAAATCTTTTTACCGCAGCCGCTCTTTGCGCGGTTGGTGCTGAAAAAGCTGTATCAAATGAACTGCGAAAACTGGCTGATCCTAAAAATGAAGCTCCGGATATAAAAATTGAAGAGTCTTTGTATGGCAGGGTGCGTTTTAAAACAAATATCCGCGGTCTTTATAAAGCGTTAATTGGTTTACGCGCGGCTGATCGTGTTCTTCTGGAAGCCGCGGTATTCAAAGCGGATAATTTTGACGATCTTTTTGAAGGGACAGCGGCAACTGCCTGGGAGCGAATTATTCCGAAAGGCATGGGTTTGAAAATCGCCAAGGTTCGTTCAAACCGGTCTTTGCTTAAGGCGGAAACCAGTATTCAGGCAATTGTTCATAAAGCCGCGGCTCAGCGGCTTTGCGATAAATATAAAATGAACCGTCTTCCGGAACCTGTGATGATACCGCGAGGCAAAGACGATGTTAAAGCTGACCCTGTTAAAATTGCTGAAGTGCGCGTATACATTGAAAAAGACATCGTTTCACTGCTTGTGGATTTAAGCGGTGATCCGCTGTTCAAGCGCGGTTACCGCAGCGAGGGCGGCGCGGCGCCGTTACGCGAAACAACCGCCGCGTCATTGCTGCTTCTTTCAGGCTGGAAGCGCAAGTTTCCCCTTTACGATCCTTTCTGCGGATCGGGTACCATTCTTATTGAAGCCGCCATGTATGCGTGGGATATTGCGCCCGGCCTTGGCAGGCGTTTTGCGCTTGAGCATTTGCTTATAGCAGACAGTAAAACCGAACAAACAGTAAGGGATAAATTCCGCGGTAAAATTGATTTTAGCCGCCTTGTTCGAATTACAGGAAGCGATGAAGACCTTCGCTCTGTTTCCATCGCTTCTTCCAATGTTGCGCGCCTTCATGATATCGCCGAAGGAAGGGAGCCGCAGCGTGGAATACGTTCATTAAACCCTGATTCTGCGGGAATTGATTTAAAAGTTCTTTCAATGAAGGAAGCCGCTGCTCCGTTTTCCGAAGCGGGATTTTTAGTGACAAATCCGCCGTATGGAAAAAGACTCGGAGATCAAATCAAGGCGGAAGAGATTTACAGGGAAATGGCAGGTTTTACCCTGCGCTTTCCGGGCTGGAAACTTGTTTTGATTACGGATCACAGCGGATTTGAATCTTTTTTCGGTAAAAAAGCGGATTCCTGCCGTGAAATAAGTAATGGCGCTGTTCCCTCCTGTTTTTTTCAATATGAATTTTTATAAAAATAAGGTATTATTATCAGAAAGGAATTTTAAAAGAGGTGTTAAAATGGCTGTTGCTGTAGAGCATGATAAAAGACGGCAAAAAATTCTTGAAAAAGCCCTTGTTGTTTTTATGGATGACGGATTTGAGGCGGCTACCTTTCAAAAAATAGCTGATCGATGCGGAATAACAAGAACGATATTATACCTGTATTTTAAGAATAAAAGAGAAATTTTTACATTCAGCATTAAACAGCTTTTATCGACCGGCGAAGAAAATATCAAGGTAATTTGCGCTGACACATCCCTTAGCAGTATTGAAAAAATTACCAGCGTGCTTTTGTCCATTTTTAAGCTTTTGGAACAAAACCGGCAGCTGCTTTCTGTTGTTTTGGATTATCTTTTACATATTTCCAAAAGCGATGTAAATCCCGAAGAGCGCGTGCGGCGCAGGACGGTAAGGCTCAGGCACATTTTATCCTCTGTAGTGATCGAAGGCGTTAAAAAAGGCGAACTTAAAAAATCAAAAATAAAAACCATACATGATTATCTGTACAGTTTTATTGAGTCCGCGATATTCCAGCTTACGGTTCTTAAACGTAAAAATCTTGATGAATTGAAAGAAACAATCGCATATGCGGCAAAACAGCTTGCTGCATGATTTTTCCTGATAATATAGACCATGGATCGTTATTCGAAACAAGCGGTTAGGCGTGAGAAAGTTTATTTTCCTTATTTGAAATATAATAGCGTAATTTTTCCAGAATTATTTCAAAATCAAGCGGTTTCCCGACATGATCATCCATGCCTGCTTCAAGACAATTTTTTATATCTTCCTTAAAAACATTTGCGGTCATTGCGACTATTGGTATTCGCTTTCTCGCGTTTGAATCGGATAATTTCTTTTCTTCGAATGAACGGATTTGCCTTGTTGCTTCATAGCCGTCCATTCCCGGCATATGAACGTCCATAAAAATTATATCGTATCTTTGCGGCTCTTCGATATACATTTCAACCGCCTGTAAACCGTGCACCGCGCAGTCAATCTCCAAATGAGTAGGCTCAAGCAGCATCATTACAATTTCGCGGTTTATTTCCATGTCCTCTACCAGCAGAATTCTGCGGCCTGTAAAATTATTCGCTTCTTTCGCTTCCGGGCTTTCCGGCTGTATCTGCGCCTTGTATTCCTTACCACGCCTGACTTTTATTGTGAAAGCAAAAGTAGAACCTTTATTGTACTCCGATTCCACCCAGATTTCTCCGCCCATCATCTGAACAAAATTTTTGGAGATGGAAAGGCCAAGTCCTGTTCCGCCGTAATTACGCGCCGTGCTTGATTCCGCCTGCTGGAAAGATTCAAACAGATGTTTTTGATGCTCTTTGCTGATTCCAATCCCTGTATCGGTTATACTGATCTGTATCGTACAAATATCGTCTTTCTCTCCCAAAAACTGCGTGTTAAGATTGATATAACCGTTTTCCGGAGTGAACTTTACGGCGTTGCCCAGAAGGTTTGTTATTATCTGCGAAATTCTTTGGTCATCGCCGATTAGTATTTTTGGAATATTTTCGTCAATTTGAACAATAAACCTCTGATGTTTTTCCTCTACGCGGAAATTTACGACATTCACAACACGGCCGAGCATTTTTTCAAAATTAAACTCAACAGGAAATAATTCGAATTTTTTTGCCTCAATTTTTGACATGTCCAGAATATCGTTTATTACACCCAAAAGATGCGTTGACGCTTCTCCTATTTTTTCCAGCGCGTAATTTTTCCTTTCCATGTCTGTAGTTTTTTGCGCAATTACTGTCATGTTAATAATGGCGTTCATCGGAGTGCGCATTTCATGGCTCATGTTTGAAAGGAACTCGCTCTTTGCCTTGCTTGCGGCGGTTACTTTTGTTACAGCGTCCTTTAGTTTAGTATTGTAAATATCAAGCATGATGGCGCCGGCAATTGTGCTTGCAGTTGCTGCCAGAAAGTTTTTTTCGCTGTCTGTCCATTGGCGCGGTTTGTTATTCTGTTCAACCGCCATAAATCCCCACATGCGGCCCTCGACATAAAGGGGAGCGTATACAAACGCGTATATATTTGCAGCTAACAGGTCCATGAAAACTTCATTGCTGTTTACCTCTGTGTTGGAGCATGAAAGAATTGGAACCGTAACGCAGTCATAAAGCCTTTCGGGGAAACTTGCTTTTATTAAATCCCTTGTATTGATTTTTTTTCTTTTTGTCGATTCCGGATCGGAAGACCAATGCCAGGTTATGCTTGCTTCTCCGCTATTGTAATCAAGTTTGTAAATGACAACGCTGGATACTTTAAAATAATGTCCAAGCCTTGTAATTGCTTCCTTTACAAGCGTTTTTGTTTCACTTGATGAAACAAAACTCCGTGAAATTTCTGATATCAGTTCCTGCTGTTCAAGGCGCGCTTTTAGCAGTTCGCTTTGATTTTTCAACTCTGCCGTAATTTTTTTTATGCTTCGGAGATCATATTGATAACACAGCGCAAAATACTTTTCCATGTATTTTGTCCGCGTTAGTGTTACTTCAAACGGAATAAGATTTCCCTGCGGCGTGTGGTGCGTCCATTCCACTTTAAAATTTTCTCCGTTTAAGGTTCTTTTTATTATTTCGATTGATTTCTCAAGCGAGTTGTCTCCGTTCGGCTGGTATTCCGGAGCATATTCATAAAAATGTTCGGTATAATCTTTTATGCCGCATCCAAACGCTTCCAGCGTGGCGTTATTCGCGTCAATAACCTGCAGATTTTCATCAATAATTGTAAAACCGATTGGAGCGGCGTCCAGGGTAGCGCGGTTAAATTTATAAACATTTGATATTTTCTGCTCCATATCTTCGCGTATGACCGTATTCGCGCACAGGAATGCCGCCGAACGCATTATTTCCGCAATGTCATCTTCAAAGTAGCGTTCGTTTATCCGGTCTTCAAAAAGCACGAACCCCCAGAAATCATTACTGACAAAAATAGGCGTAACAAACAGCGAAACAACGCCGAATGATTTTAACACTGCCGCTTCGTTTTCCGGCAGCATACTCACGGGGCTGTTTATCGTTTTATTATTCAGTAATATTTCTTCCCAGCTTGGCGCAAGCTGCGAATAGGTTACATCTTCAAAAAAAGCGGTTGGAACTGTAGTGCCTCCGGATTCCCTGTCCCACCTGTAAATCTGCGATACGTGCATGCCGTCGGGTTTTTCAAGATTGCGCCATACCGATACCCTGCCCAGATTTATCATGTCGGCAATAATCATGATACTGTCTGTCATCATCGCTTCGAATGATTTCTGGCTCTGAGACAGGAATTTTACCGCTACCTCGTTCAGCGTTTTCGCCATTTTTTCGCGGCGCTTTTCTTCATTAATCGCCTTGTTTGCGCTGTCGGACATTTCCGCTCTTATAATCGCGTTGACGCATATTTTAGCCGAGGAGAAAAGCAAATCAATGCAGCCATCATCAAAATAGCTGTCATTTGTGTGATCCTGAAGTGAAACCGCTCCCCAAATGCTGCCATGCGAAAAAACCGGAATGATAAGGATCGATTTTACGCCGAACTCCCGCAGAAAAGCCATTTCGTCCCCGGACATTTCGCTTTCACGAATTTTTACAATGTTGTTTTCTGATAAAGTCTGAATCCATTGTTCCAATACCGGAATATTCGGCAGGATTCGCAATTTTTCATCAAGGGAAACAAGACCGTTTTTCGTTTTATCCCACCGGTATAATTGCCTGAAACGCGCTTTTTCTTCAATATTGAATCTCCGGTATATTACAATGCGATCCAATCCCGCGCCTTGCGCGATTGTCTTTAAACCTCTGTTTATAACATCATCGAATTCTTTTTCATTGTGGGTTGTAAATATATCTACAGCTAAATTTAATGAATCAACAATATCTGCGCGGCGTTTAGACAAGTTCCCTGTATTTCTCTTTCTCATATTCTTTTTCAGCCGGCGGCAGCGGAGCGCTAAAAATCAAATCCTTTTTAATTATAACATAAAAAAATCAAAATTGTAATTATAACGGTTTATTCCAAAATCAGGCGAAACTGAAGATTCGAAACAACAAGCCATTAATTTTATATCTATATAAAATACGCGGTTTTTAATTATCACTTGAATTTTTCTGTTTTAAAGATAATACTGTTTTCATGGATGCGGGACAGGCCGTATTAATTTCCAGCCATCTTGTTTTTGGCGCTGCCGCCGCGTTTTTGGCCATATTATTATGGCCAAAAATCAGAGACAGCGCGTGGATGCTGATTATTTTTGGAGTTATCGTCGCTTACATTGAAACAGTATATTCTGTTTTAAAAATATTTGGCATTGCCGGCAATGAATTGATTATATTCAGCACTGTTTCTTTGGTATCGTTTATTCTGCCAGTGGTGCGGATGTCATTTTTTATCGCCGCGCTGGCGATTATGGTATATAGACAATCCCGGCTGAAATAATCTGCCGGTGAAATTAGGAGAAGAAAAATGAAAGCAACGATTATCGGTCTAATTATTATTGCAGCCGCGGTTTTCGCGATTTTACCTGCGGACACAGTTGGTTTTGGACTTGGCTGGGGAGATGATGTTCTGGCTTTCCTGCGGGGAGGAGTACCTGTTATTGCGATTCTGATTGGCATTGTCGCCGTTTTCATCGGCATTGCAGACATGAAAGACCGCGCGGAAGCAAAGAAGGAAGAAGCCAAAGAAAAGAACAGCGAAGCTGCATAGTCGAAAAAAAATACGCGGTGTTTTAGGCACCTGTCCGCGCGCAATTTATTCAGGTAACAATCTTAAATAAGAAAAACCGTCCCTTTCTGGTTCCCGGCTGCGAGCGCTTCAATACAGCGCGGTTTACTTCCGTCCGCAAGAATTGCCGGAATACCGTAAGATTGGACAAGAGCCGCGGCGTCAAGCTTTGTCGCTATTCCTCCCGTGCCAAAACTGTTGGACTCTCCTATAATAATATTTTTACGCACTTCCTCAATATCCCGCACTTCTTCAAGCAGTTTTGCCTGAGGATCATCTTTCGGGTTTTTATCATACAACCCGCCGATGTCACTGAGAAGAATTAAAAGATCCGCGCTCCATAAAATCGCAGAGCGCGCCGCTAATGTGTCATTGTCGCCGATTTTTATTTCTTCAACAGATACGGTATCATTCTCATTGATAATTGGTATGATACCCTCATCTACCAGAGTAAACAGCGTGTTGCGCATGTTTAAAGTTCTTTTGGAGTCATTAAAATCATCGCGCGTTAAAAGAATTTGCGCGATGTGCAGGTTAAACCTGCTAAACGCGCGGCGCCATGCGTCCATTAACTCAACCTGCCCGACTGCGCACAATGCCTGCCTGTAATGAATGTCTTTTTTTCGCGCCCATTTATCCATGGTAGAAAGGCCTGCAATCTGCGCGCCTGATGAGACAAGGATAACTTGTTTTCCTTTTTTTATAAGCGAAGAAGACTGCTGCGCAAACTCATCAAGAAAATTAAAATTGATTTTTCCGTCTTTGCCGGCAAGAGTGTTTGATCCAATCTTGATTACTATTTTCCGCGATTCTTCAATTAACTGTGCAATCATTCTCTTATCTGACCATTGCCTGTTATAAGATACTTTATTGTTGTAAGCGCCTGAAGTCCCATCGGCCCTCTTGCGTGAAATTTTTGGGTGCTGATTCCAAGCTCCGCGCCGAATCCAAACTGACCGCCGTCTGTAAAACGCGTCGATGTGTTAACATAAACGCAGGCTGCGTCCACGCGGGAACGGAATTCCTGTGCCGCCTTAAGATCATTTGTAAGTATTGCCTCCGAGTGTTTTGTTCCGTATTTGTTGATGTGAGCGATTGCCTCATCGCGGGAAGATACTGTCTTTACCGCGAGGATATAATCAAGAAATTCAGTTTCCCAGTCTTCTTCAGCCGCGTCTTTTAAAACAAGCGCGGAAGGAAGTTTACCTGTCGCCGCCTTTGAGTCAGAGTCGCATCGCAGCTCGGATTTTCCGGCAATTTTTTCCGCCAGCAAAGGCATCAGTTTATTTACAATATCTTTATGCACGAGTATTGTTTCCACCGCGTTGCATGCTCCGGGTTTTTGCAATTTTGCGTTTAAAATAATTTCGATTGCGTTATCAATATCAGCGGTTGGTTCAATATAAATATGACAGTTTCCTTCGCCTGTTTCGATGACAGGAACCCGCGCGTTTTCAACCACACGGCGTATCAATTCATGTCCTCCGCGCGGAAGCACAGCGTCAATGTAGCCGCGCGCTTTGAGTATTTCATCAACTTCGTCTCTGCTGCCGGACTGCGCCAGTTCAACGGCGTCCGCTGTTCCGCCGCTGTTTGAAAGCCCAGTCTTGATCGCTTTTACCAGCGCAATGTTTGATTTAAGCGCGGATGAAGAGCCGCGTAAAAGAATTGAGCAGCCGGCTTTGTAAGCAAGAGCGGCGCAGTCCGCTGTAACATTCGGGCGTGATTCATAAATGATTGCCGTAACTCCGACAGGCACAGTTATCTTTTCTATATGTAAACCGTTCGCAAGCGTCCAGCCGGCTTGTACACTGCCGATTGGGTCTTCCTGCCTGATTACGATTTTAATTCCTTCGATTATTTCGTCTATTCTTTTATCATTCAATAGCAAACGATCTATCAGGCTTTCTTTCATTCCGTTTTTACGCGCCTGCTCCACATCGCTCAAGTTCGCTTCAAGAATTGCAATTCTGTCTTTATCAATTTCAGCGGCCGCGGCGGCAAGAGCTTTGTCCTTGTCAGCGCGGTTCTGCAACGCTAGCTTCGCCTGTGCTTCTTTTAATGAGATGAAAATTTTTTCTAATGAGGCGGACATATGATTACTTTAATAAATAACTCCCGGTTTTTCCAGTCCCGCGTTCAGCGCGCCGCAGCGAATTCCTTCGTTTATCGCAGTGTTAAAATCGACGCCGTTTTCTAAAGCAGCTGCAAGTCCTGCCGTAAACGCGTCTCCGCAACCTGTTGTGTTAACCGCTTTTACAGCCGGAACAGCTGTTTCAAAATATTTATTTTCAGCGGCAGTGATTATATTTTTGCTGCCATTTGTTAATATTATACGGCATTTGTATTTTCGCGAAATTTCAATCAACATTTCTTTTTCAGGTTCAGTTTTAAAAGTTGCGGTAAACTCTTCAAGGTTCGGCTTTATTACATCAGGCTCATATTTTAAACATTCCATTAAATCATTGCCTTTTATATCCAATATAACGCGTATGCCTTTTTCTTTAGCTTTTTCGGTCATGCCGGGAAAAATCATACCGGAAAAACCTGCCGCCTTTGTGCCTGATATAATTAAACACTTTACATCCGCAAGAAGCGCATCGAATTTTTCAAGCAGCCGCATTTCGGTTTCAGAGGCAACCGGCTCTGATTCTTCAACCAGCTCTGTAACGCTATTGTCATGCTCATTTAATATCGTATAACAAAAACGGATTTGACTTCCGCTTTCCGCCCAATGGACAGAAAGTTTATCCTTCTCACATAACGACAGAAACAGCGGCTTCATGTCACCGCCAAGCTGCGTTAGGTGCGCAGCTTTTTTTTCAAGCTGAGTTAAAACGCGGGTAACATTAATCCCTTTACCGCTTACATCAAGGCGGTGAAAAGCGGTGCGGTTTACCGCCCCGGAAATAATTGACGGAAAGCGGAGCGTTTTTTGAATAGTAGGGTTAAGGCAGACGGTAAGGAACATAATTTTAAAAAAAGTTATAAATATTAACGATCCTTAAGCTTTCTTCCAATATAAAAAAGTAAACCGCTGCAAAATAATAAAGCAATAGATAAAACAAGTCTCCAAATTATATTTTCATCCATGGCATTTATCCTCCTAACCATGTTCTGATTGTCTCAATAATTGCAATGATACCTAAAATACCAACTCCTGTTGCTGAACCATCCACAATTCTTTTTATCAATGACGGTTCCTTATTAGCTCTTTCCAAAAGCATAATAATCCTGTCAAGCTTCTCATATAGAACCTTCTCGTCCATACATTTATAATACTACTCCAACTTCTGTCTTTCAAGTTTATTTAATACGCTTATACGACTTTATCTCCTGCCGCAGCCTTACTGCCAGTTCCGCTCTTGGCACTCTTACCTGTTCCATTGAGTCGCGGAAACGTAATGTTACAGTACCGTCTTCTTTTGACTGGTAATCCACAGTGATACAGAATGGAGTGCCGGCTTCATCCTGCCTGCGGTAGCGCCGTCCAATCGCTCCTGATTGATCGTAGTCTGTTGCATAATCGTCCTGCAGCTCCTTGCGGATATCCTGCGCCATTTCCGCAAGACCGTCTTTTTTCATCAGCGGCAAAATCGCGGCGGTTACAGGCGCGAGATCGGGATGAAAACGGAGAACGGTTCTCCAATCATCTGCGGAACCTTCGGTTCCGGCATTGCCTTTTTCGGCGACCTGTTCTTCATCGTAGGCGTCGCAGAGGATCATTAATACGTTACGCGTAAGACCAGCGGATGTTTCGATGATATAGGGAATGTAGCGTTCGTTATTGTTATCCTGATCAATGTACTGCATGTCCTTGCCGGAGAATTGCGCGTGACGGCCGAGATCGTAGTCGGTGCGGTTGTGTACGCCTTCAAGTTCGCGCCAGCCCATCGGGAAAAGGTACTCAATATCGTAGGCGTCTTTGGCGTAATGCGCGAGTTCGTCTTTCCCGTGCTGATGCCAGCGCAGGTGATCCATTTTAACGCCCAGTTTTTTATAATATGCCCAGCGCTGTCTGCGCCACTCATTAAACCATTCTTCGTCAGTTCCCGGTTTTACAAAGTACTGCATTTCCATCTGCTCAAATTCGCATGTGCGGAAAATAAAATTTTTGGTAACAATTTCGTTACGGAAAGCCTTGCCAATCTGCGCGATGCCGAACGGGATTTTCATTCTGTTGGATTGGATTATGTTTTTATAATTTACATATATTCCCTGAGCGGTTTCAGGGCGAAGGTAGATAACGCTCGCTGTATCTTCGGCAGGGCCGATGTGGCTTTTGAACATCAAATTAAATTTGCGCGTATCGGTAAGTTCACCGCCGCAGTCCGGGCATTTTTTTGCGGAAAGATTTTCCTCTGGGATCATGTCCGCGCGGAAACGGGACTTGCACTTTTTGCAATAGACGAGCGGGTCGGTACAATTTTCCACATGCCATGACGCTTCCCATGTTCTGGGATGCATTAAAATTGCCGCGTCCAAACCGGCGATATTATCGTGAAGGCGAGTCATCTCCTTCCACCACGCGCCTGCGATACGGTTCTTTAATTCTATACCCAGAGGGCCGTAATCCCACGCGCCGTTCTGACCTCCGTAAATTTCCGATGACTGAAAAACAAAACCTCTCCTTTTTGCAAGCGAGGTAATTTTTTCCATTGTAGCTTTTCCGCCATATTCCTGTAATTCTGACATGCGGAAATTGTACAGTAAGATAAAGAAATGTTAAAGGTATCGTGTATAGTTGAAACCGCTTACACTAAATCCGCCGGATATTCCAGATTTTCCTTTTTGGCATTTTTTATTAGAGAATGGTATTTACGGCATTCCAGCTTTGCCATGTCGATGTTCTGATCGCGCCAGTTTCCGCACTCACCGGCGGTTGCGCCCGGTATCGATCCTTCGAATTGATCGATCCATTCAAACATTTCTATAAGCAAATGAACAATGTCACCGGAACTATAATCTCCTTCCATTATCACATAAAAACCCGTGCGGCAGCCCATTGGGCCGAAATAGATTACTTTGCCGCTCCAGTCTTTATGAGACCGCAGGAAAGTAGCGCACAGATGTTCAATGGTATGCAATGCCGGCTGATCCATTACCGGTTCTTTATTCGGCTCTTTGACCCGTAAATCGAAGGTGGTAATTACCACATCTCCGTACTTGTCCTTACGCGAAACATATACCCCCGGTTTTAAACGGAGATGATCAACCTGAAAACTTGATATTTTTTCCATACGCTGCTCCTTATGAATACTTTAACGGTAAATGTGGTAAAAATCAAGTTTTGATTTTATTTATTATATATGCTATTATAATCCTTTACCACTGAGGAGTTGACATGAACAAGGAAACGGAAGATTTTTTAAAAAATCAGGCAAAAGAAATAAGAAAAATGACCATTGAGGAAATCGGAACTCTGGGGACCGGACATATCGGCGGAGCTATGTCGATTGTAGACCTTTTGGCCTTGCTTTATTTTCACCGCATGAAGGTTGATCCCAAAAATCCGCGGTGGGAAGAGCGCGATCAGCTGATTGTTTCCAAGGGACATTCGGGCCCCGCAGTTTACGCGACATTGGCGCTTAAGGGATATTTTCCAAAGGACTGGCTTACAACGTTAAATAAAGGCGGAACAAGCCTTCCGAGCCATTGTGATCGCAATAAAACTCCGGGCATCGATATGACAACCGGCTCTCTTGGGCAGGGTTTTTCCGCGGCTATCGGAATCGCTCTCGGTTTAAAGATGGATAAAAAAAGTTCGAATGTTTATACAATTATCGGAGACGGCGAATCAAACGAGGGGCAGATTTGGGAAGGAGCGCTTTTTGCCGCTTTTCAAAAACTCCCCAATTTAATTGCTTTCACTGATCATAACAAACAGCAGCTAGACGGTTTTACAAAAGACATTCTTGATATGGGCAGCATTGCCGCGAAATGGGAAAGCTTCGGCTGGTTTACGCAGGAAGTTGACGGTCACGATATAGCGGCTCTTGACGCCGCTGTTGAAAAAGCGCTCGCCGAAAGGGAAAAACCTTCGATGATTGTAATGCACACAATCAAGGGAAAAGGCTGCAATTTCGCGGAAGGCATCGAGAAAAATCACAGCATGGCTTTTGACATGGAAAAAGCAAAAGCGGCAATTGCGGCTTTGGGATAATGAGAAATCATGAAACGTTGTTTCATGTTCGAATATAATGCGCGGTTATTCAACCGCATCAATATAGAGTAGAGGTTAATAATGGCTGAGCAACAGAAAGAAATGAGAATGGCGTACGTCGATACTTTGATGGCGTTAGCTGAAAAAAACAGGGATATTGTCGTGCTGGAAGCGGATTTAATGAGCTGTACCAATACGGGCATTTTTAAAAAAACCTATCCTGACCGGTTTTTTAACTGCGGCGTCGCGGAAGCGAACATGGTCGGCATAGCGGCAGGACTTTCCACACTCGGGAAAATTCCTTTTGCTTCCGGCTTTGGCTGTTTTTCATCAAGGCGCGTTTACGATCAATTTTTCCTGTCGGCAAATTATGCCAGGCTGAATGTAAAATTGACAGGAACAGACCCTGGAGTAACCGCCGCATTTAACGGCGGCACGCACATGCCTTTTGAAGAACTCGCTCTGATGCGCGTTATTCCAAAACTCACGATGATTGAACCGTCAGACCCTGTATCCTGCGCCGCGTTTGTCCGTCTTATGGCCGATGAATACGGATGCCACTATCTGCGCATCCCGCGTAAACCTGTGCCGTATTTATATAACGAAAATGAAACTTTCAAATTCGGACAGGCAAAGGTTTTAAAAGAGGGGAAGGATGTATGTTTTATCGCTCTTGGCAGTCTCATGGTAAATCAGTCATTAAAAGCCTGCGAAGAACTTGCAAAAGACGGAATTAGCGCAGGTGTTCTGGATGTTCTTACTTTAAAACCAATCGATAAAGACGCGGTATTAAATCAAGCCGGCAAAGTACGCGCAATCATCAGCGCGGAGAACGCGCAGAAAATGAGCGGACTTGGAAGCGCAGTTGCGGAAATACTTGCAGAAGAAGGCTGCTGCGCAGCAAGCTGCGGGTGTAAATTCGCGCGCATCGGCATCAACGATGAGTTCGGCGAAGTCGGCACTCAGGATTACCTTGTGGATCGCTTCGGACTGGACGTTGGCAACCTGGTGAAAAAAGCGAAGGTGTTATTAGGTTAATCAATATTCTACTAACAGTTATCCTATCAATAAAGCGGCCGACGGGAGTCGAACCCGCGTCACGAGCTTGGGAACCAAACAATTTTTTGTATCAAGTTGTATCACGCTATAT
>JAIRQF010000048.1 GCA_031256635.1 Treponema sp.
GCAGACAAAGAGGCTGCGTTCTGGGAAGGCCGGCAAAATGCCCGTTTTACGATGCTTGGCACCCTTGAGAATATATTTTCTCAGTACCAGAGATTCGCGGCGGAAGAACGGCGGGACCGTTTTGACGAAATGATATTAGCGGTTATGGAAGCCTACCCCGAGTATCTGCAGATTTATACGGTCTGGAAACCCAACGCCCTTGACGGTCTGGACGCGCGTATGATCGGCAGGACGGGTTCCGGTCCTACAGGGCAATACGCGATGAGTTATACAAGGGAAACCGGCAATATACAAGTAAGAGTAAATACTGATATAGACGCCGCATATGCATACCTGAACAGTATCAACATCAACGACATAAAAGACAGGGTAGAACCTCCTATCCCGAGACAAATTCTCGGGAAGGAAGGGTATGTGGTTAGAATGATGAGACCTATTGTTGATGGTACTGCAAGGCAGATTGTAGGAGCTGTTGGATATCTTGTTAATATCGAGCAAATGCAGGATGTATTGGAGGAAACCGTCAAAGGTAACGACGAAATAGCGCTGATGGCTATTTACGCGAACGACGGAACCGTACTGGCGCATACATTCAAGGATCGTGTCGGTAAAAACATGAAAGATACAGAAGGGTTTTTAGGCGATGACCTGCCGGACGCAATTAAAGCCGCTACGGAAGGAGCAGCTCTTCACACCTCTTCGTATTCCCCTGCAATGCATACAACTTTGGAAACTTTCTTTTCGCCCGCCCGTATCGGTAATTCAGACACATTCTGGTCTGTCATGGTCGCTGCAAGGGAAGACTATATTTTATCCGAAGTAAACGATATGACAAGGCTGACCATAATAATTGCGGTTATAGTCGCCGCGGCTGTAGCGGTAGCAATTTACTTTGTCCTTCATTTTACAATGATGCCTGTTGTAAGTGTTGCCAACACATTAAAGGATATTGCACAGGGCGAAGGCGACCTTACGGTTAAGATCGCGGAGAAGGGGAAGGACGAAATCACGGACCTTTCGCGGTACTTCAACCAGACGATAGAAAAGATAAGGGCGCTGATTTTAATAATCAAAAAGGAAGCCGATATATTGTCCGGAATAGGAAATGAGCTCGCCAGCAACATGAATGAAACCGCCGCCGCTGTGAACGAAATAACCGCCAACATTCAAAGCATCAAGGGTAGGGTTATAAACCAGAGCGCGAGCGTAACCCAAACCAACGCTACAATGGAACAGGTGACGATAAATATAAAAAAATTGAACACAAATGTTGAGGAGCAGAATGCGCATGTTACAAAGGCATCAGCGGCTATCGAAGAAATGGTAGCCAATATTTCCTCTGTAACAGGCACGCTGGAGAAAAACAGCGCCAATGTAAGGAACCTGACAAACGCTTCAGAAGACGGACGCTCAGGCCTGCAGGAAGTCGCCTCCGACATTCAGGAAATTTCCCGTGAATCGGAAGGCCTTCTGGAGATCAACTCTGTTATGCAAAATATCTCGAGCCAGACAAACCTTCTATCCATGAACGCCGCTATTGAAGCGGCTCATGCGGGGGAATCAGGAAAGGGATTTGCCGTTGTCGCCGATGAAATCCGAAAGCTTGCGGAAAATTCCGGTACGCAATCCAAAACAATTAGCACAGTGCTAAAAAAGATAAAGGAATCTATTGATAAGATCTCTAAATCTACGGAAAATGTGCTTAATAAATTTGAAGCGATTGATTCAAACGTAAGGACAGTGGCGCAGCAGGAAGATAATATACTGCATGCAATGGAAGAACAAGGGGAAGGCTCCAAGCAGATTCTGGAAGGAATAAGCAATGTAAACCAGCTGTCAAATCAGGTAAGAACCGGTTCAACAGAAATGCCTGAAGGTTCACAGGAAGTAATTAAGGAAAGTGTGAATCTTGAAAAAGTAACGCAGGAAATTTCTTCCGGTATGAGTGAAATGGCGACAGGCGCGGATCAAATCAACATTGCCGTAACGCAGGTTAATGAAATCAGTGTCAAGAACAGGGATGCGATAAATAAACTGATCAAGGAAGTGAACAGGTTTAAGATTGAATAGGAGTTGTTCGGAAACTGAAGTTTCTGAACAACCTATATAAAATCATATTTCTGCAGGGCTTTAGCCCTGCAGAAATGCGGAACTTGGGAGACAACCTGTTTGGGTATAGCCCAAACGACTGTTTGTCAAACAAGTCCTATGATTAATTACATAATTGTCAATTCGCTGCTGATAAACTGCCGAAACACTTGGTATATTAAATTAAAATTATGAGTAGTGAACATAAAATCGTTGATAAACTGGAAGAAGAAAAAAATCTTCCTGATAACGATCTAACCGCTCTTATAGAAACAGATACTTTCAACGCCTCTCTTTTTGAATCGGCGGATCGTGTTCGAAAAAGCGTATACGGAACTGATGTATATATCCGCGGGCTTATAGAATTTACCAATTATTGCAAAAACAACTGCTATTACTGCGGAATCAGATGTGAGAATAACGCTTTATCGCGTTACAGACTGAGTCAGCAGGAAATAATCAACTGCTGTGAAACAGGTTATAAATTGGGGTTTCGCACATTTGTTCTTCAGGGCGGAGAGGATAATTATTATCAGGATGAAATACTGTGCGCCGTAATTTCACAGATAAAAGCAAAGTATCCCGATTGCGCAGTTACTCTTTCGATCGGAGAAAAACCGTATAAAAGTTACAAAGCGTATTTTAAAGCAGGCGCGGATCGTTATCTTTTGCGTCATGAAACAGCCGATGACGATCATTATAAAAAGCTGCATCCCAAAGACTTAAGTTTACAAAACCGAAAAGAATGTCTGTGGAATTTAAAGGAAATCGGCTATCAGACCGGCTCCGGATTTATGGTCGGCTCGCCGTTTCAGGAAACAGGACACCTTATAAAAGACATCAGATTTTTACAGGAACTGAAACCTGAAATGATAGGCATAGGCCCTTTTATCTCACACAGCAGCACTCCGTTCAAAGATTATAAAAACGGAAATCTTGAACTGACACTGCGTCTAATATCGATACTGCGGTTAATGTTCCCTCACGTGCTGATTCCCGCTACTACCGCTCTTGGCACAATATCGCCCGACGGCCGCGAGCTTGGCTTAAAAGCAGGCGCTAATGTGGTAATGCCGAATCTTTCGCCAGTACATGTGAGAAAACAATACGCGCTTTACGATAATAAAATTTGCACAGGCGAAGAAGCCGCCGAATGTAAAGGCTGTCTTGAGCGCCGGGTAAACGCCGCAGGCTATCAGATGGTTATCTCACGCGGCGATTATAAAAGAAGAATTGCTTTGTAAGCTGTAAATTACAGAAATATTTTCCTCAATATTCATTAATTGTGGATTTGGAATTCTTGTGATATTATTCTGAATTAAGGAGAATATTTATGGCAATTATTGATCTTGTTGAATGGAATGACGCTACAAATGACATTTTTGCGTGGAAATTCGGCGATAACAAAAACAATAATCTTAGTACATTTACCCAGTTGATAGTAAGGGAATCTCAGGAAGCTGTATTGTTTTCCAATGGTAAAAGACTCGGTAAATTTGGACCCGGAAGACATACCTTAAATACAGAGAACCTTCCATTGCTAAGGAACTTTTTTGGCATTCCGTTTGGAGGGAAAAATCCTTTTATGGCGGAAGTATGGTTTGTAAATAAAGCCGCTCCGCTTACCATCGACTGGCATACCGATACCATGCGCTTCAGAGATCCGGAATACGGCGAAATGGTTCCGCTTTATGCAAAAGGAAGATACGGATTAAAAGTAGATAATGCGGAAAAGTTTCTTGAGATACTTGTAAGTGTAAATATAAAATTTACCTCGCGTGAATTAACCGATCACTTTTTGGGCCCGCTGATAAGTAAAACTAAAAGCAGCATAATCGCTTTTATGTCCGCTAATCAGGTAGGCATTACAACAATATCCGCCCGCCTTGATGATCTTTCCGGTTTCATTAAAGAACCGTTGAAAGAATTCTGGGAAGAATACGGCATGCTGCTTACCGGTTTTTATATTACATCAGTTGATCTTGATACATCTACCGCAGACGGACAGAAAATATCAGCGGCTTTAAGCGACCGCTCCGCGCAGAATATCGCAGGTTACACATGGCAGCAGAAACAGGGCTTTAATGTCGCCAATAACGCGCTGTCAGGCGGCGGCGATATGGGTATACTCGGAGCCGCGGCAATGACCGGAATGTTGGGCGGCGGAGGCGGTATGGGTCAGGCGATGATGTCGCCGCCTCAACAGGCAGGCATGATGCCGAATCAAATACCCGCCTCAGGACGAAAAGAAGTGTTTTGCTCAAAATGTTCCAAAAAATATAGCACTACATCCAACTTCTGTCCTTTCTGCGGAAATAAATACAATCCCTGCCCGCGCTGCGGCAGCGACAATATGGAAGGAAGCAAAAGATGCGTATCCTGCGGAACCGCTCTTGAATCCATGCAGCAGGCAGGCGGTTTTGGAAATGTTTGTTCCAGATGCGGACAGACTGTCGCATTAAATATTAAATTCTGTCCGGGCTGCGGAAACAAGCTTGGATAACCAGGGAGATTATATGACAAAATATCAAGCGTTGATTTTTAGGTTTATTTTATTTCTTGCCGGAGCCGGCATTGTTGTTCTGGCGTTTTTCCTTATAAACACAGGCAGAGAACTTAACAGCAGTGATACATTTATCTGGACATCAATAGGTGTGATGTACTTAATCTTTTTCCTGCCTTTTTTCTTTTCAACAATAAACATCGGAAACTTTTCCGCAAAGATACCGTCTATATCAATGGTCTGGACCGGAATCCTGTTTTATATCGCGGCATCTGTAATAATAATAGTTTTGCTTATTAAAACAGTAATTTCGCTTAATATCGCAATTATCATACAGGCAATTCTTTTGTTTATATATCTGATTAATGTCTACTTCTCTTATTTTGCCGCCTCTCATATAAGCAAGACCGCTGAGGAAGAAGTTGATAAAAATTATTACATGACAAAAATAAAATCCAAAGCCGGCGTTTTGCTTTTATCCGTAAATAATCTTACAGGAGAATACGCAAACGCGCAGAAAATATTAAAGCAGTCCATTGACGATATCAAATACATTTCTCCTGTAGATAATGATACCGGCAGCGGACTGGAAGCGAATATACTGCGCTTGTTAAATTCAATTTCAGAAATTATCGGTTCTGTTCAAGGCGGAGCGCAAAATCTGCAGCTGGAAAACGCGGCCAATAATTTACAATCGCTTGTAAATGAGAGAAAACTTTTAAGAAACTAAATCTGTCACATAACACACGGCGGTTTTTGGAGGTTAATTGTGAATGGAAAAATTTTTAATGAATCGGTTAATATTTATCAGGATCAGGCGCGTATTCTTTTGAATTACTACCGTAAAGCCGCGGAAAAAATAGTTAAAGAAGAGATTGAGCTTGAAAAATCCATCGAAAACGCCAAAGCGGAAATTGAACAGGCAGAAAAAGATAAAATAAAAGGAATTATAATTACCGCGGCTTTTCCGGCTGCCGCCGTATTGTTATTCCTTTTTGTATTTCCGTTCGGAATAGCGATCGTGTTAGGTGCAATCTGGGGAGTTGTTACCCTTTTAAAAGCCTTAAAATCCAAAAAGGAAAACGAGTCAAAAATAACGGGATACGAGGAAGCCCACCGCGATATCAGAAGGGATTACAGCGTTAAAAAACTGGGCGTTGTCTATGTGCCTGTCGCGACAAAAGTGCCTTTTGAGGGAAAAAGTTTTATCGTGGATCATACGGCGCAGGTCGGCGACAGCAATTTCAGAATGTCGGTTGTACATAAACCGGATGAACTTCTAAACAGCCTTACAAGCCTTGAAGAGGCAATAAAAGAGGTTCCGTATGTGGAGCAGACGGCCGAAACGGAAGAAATTGACACTTCGGATTATTCGACATCCATGCAGCGCATAAAACTTTATGACTATATGGGAAATATTGACAGGCAGGTCCGTAATATCCGCTACCTTCTTAATGACAGCGATACCGCCAGCCTCTGTCTGCCTGTAGTTCTGCCGGAAAGCAGGACAGCGGGTTTTCTCAAGGATTTCGCCGCGGATGATACCGGCGGCAAACCTGTTGTCCCTGTTTTTAATGTTGACAGTTTTAAAGACAAGCTTGATTCGTTCTACTCGTTAAACGACATGAGAAAATCCTTTGAAAAAAGCACAAACAAAAATCAGATTGAATATTTTTCCAAATTAATCGGAAGACTGGCGGAATCAATACAGATTCTCAGCAGGACAAAAACAAGCAGTTCCAACAAACTTGTGGATTATTCAAACAGGATTCTGGCGACAGTTTTAAAAGCATCGTTCAATCAATACTCACCGTCCCTTGAAGCTGAGGAAATTGAAAGAATACGCTCGGCAAGTTTTGATTATCAGGATTCTGTTGATGATTACACGCCATTCTCGCTTAAATCAAGTTCCAGGGTAAAGTATGACCTTTTTTCAACCGCATGGATTGCAGAAGATCAATCACGCACTTCAATGCCGTTTGGCATGCATCAGATTCAGGAAGAAGTGCTGGCTCCTGTTATTCAAAATCTGATGGCGGAAAACAGGATAGAACGCCTCAAAATTTACAACGGTATAAAGGATCAAAAAATTGATTACCTTAACCAATGGCACAGGGATACTGAAGATTTTTACGGCAGAAACCGCGCCAGCGTTGATGACCTTATAAACAGGATGCGCGAATCATACGCCGATTATATCCGCTGTCTTAATACATACAAAGCCCTGCAGGAAACCCAGACAGCGATGAAAAAAACGCGATCTCTTGAAAGCGCGGAAGTTCATGAACTGGATAAAGACGCCGAAATTATCGCCGGGTTTGAAGTTCAGGCCAAGCAGTTTAACAAGAAGCAGGAAGATTTCAGCGAGTTTATGGATCGCCTTAAAGAAAACATTGACCAGAAAGCTGCGCAGTTTGGCTACATTCCTTATTATGAGGCAACCCTGCGTGACAATGAATACAGGGACATGGCTCAGTCAATTGATCAGATGCAGGGACTCGATCCCAGAAGAAAAAAACTCCTTGCAGTAAATCCCTATGTCGCAAGACACGCCAAGCTGCCTCCCATGCCGAATATTGAACAGAAAATGTATGATGATTTCGCAATTGATTTAATAAGGGAAGCATTTCAAACGCAGCCCCCTGATAACGATGTTCCTGAAACTCCTTACGATAATTCGAACGGAAACGATTCGCACGAAGTGGAGGAATAATAAACATGCCAAGTTACAGTTTTAATGTAGATACGTCGCCAATGGCCAATTCAATTGATAATACCCGGGGTAATGTAAACGGTGTTACCGCGGCTGTTGTGGCGATGCAGGCGGCGGTAATAGCGACAGAGCAGGCGGCCTCAAAAAAAATCTGCGATAATATTGATGAAGGCTTTTATACTCTGGTGAAATCCCAGATAAGCCAAAAGGCGGTCGCGGCTTATACGGAAATGACAGCAAGGCACGTAACATTGTTACAGCTCGCAAAGGCCATAGATAACTCAAAGCGCGTTATGGAAAACGATTTTAACATGATAGCAAGACGTTATACGAAATTATTCAATTCGTTGAACAAGGCGCTTGAAATCAGGGTGAAAGAACTTGACCGCCCCGCAATGCAGCTGGCTGAAACAAGAAAGCGTATGGTTTTTGACAAGTTAAAAGATGACAGTTCAATGCTGTTCAGCGTAACAAGTGAAACCATACCCGCGGCTCAGACAGCGCTTAGCGGCAAGCTGAAGCAAAAAACAAAAGAAACGATTAACGCCATGTGTGAATCTGTCCATGAAGACAGAACCTACAGCGAGAAAGTGGACAGCATTCTGGTAAAAAATGAAACGGACGTTTCTTCAGAAAATGATATGCGCTATATACCGGCGGCTTTTATGGTTTGCGAAAGTCTTTTGAATAAAAACGATCATATCGAAAACGTTTACACGCCGAAAACCGACGTATGGCAGAATACCTCTCCCATAGTTTCTGAAGTCAACCGTATCAGCAAAGAACTGAACTGGTCTAATGCCGATAACAGTGAAAAAAACATCATTCGCAGGGAATTACTTACTCTTTGCGAAAAAGATAACGCGGAAGAAAGGATAACAAAAGAAATAATCAGAATGTTTGACGAATCGGTATGGGAGGATTGTAAATGAGTTACTCCCAAAGATACAATGTATCTGTTCCCTACCGCGGTTCTGTAAGCTATCCGGCGAGCCAGAGCGGTGGAAGCACATCTTATAGCGGTTCTGTCGATGTTGATGTAACCATTTATGTCGATACAGCTCCTTTTGACGGCAGCATAAACCGATTTAACTCGTCGGTCATCGCTCTTGGCGGATCTGTTACTGCCATGAACACGGCTCAATGCCTTGCCATAAAAAAAACAGCCGATGAAGTATCAACCTCGCTTATAAACGGTTTTTTCGGAACAATTTCGACAGAACTATCGCAGCAAATACAGGCTCTGGACAGCGCGATAAAAGCGAGCCTTGGGTTGCTTCAGGATCAGAGCAAAGCTGTTACCGCGAAGAAAGACGTAATGGATGGCGATTATAACAGAATTACATCAAGATATGTAAAACTGTTTGCAAACCTTGACGATGAGTGCTATAAAAGAATCATCGCTCTTGATAAGCCGTCATTCAGTATTTCGGAAAAAGTACTTAAAGAACTTATAACAGAATCTTCATGTAACACCGCGGCGATGAACCTGCTTGGCATTGATGAAGCCTCATCATCCAAATTAAATATTTTTATTTCATCCCTGAAAAGGAAAACACTTGAGATATTAAAAACCCTGCATAATTATATCAATCAGGAAATCAGTATAAAATCCCTGATTGATTCCCTTTTGTTCAATGAGGATGTCAAGGAAAATACTCCGCTTCTTGTTCCGGTTATCTGGTCAGAAAGCGATATGCTTGAAGCCAGGGGATGCGATCAGAATTGCTATATTCCGGATGGTATCGCCCAGCAGGGGAAAAATGCAATCGCGCAAGAAACAGATTATTACTGCCGCGGCGCAAAATGGGAATCTGCCTGTGAGCCTGAAAAAGATGCGATTAACAGAGAATTTAATCGTTTGGCGGAAACACATTTTGCGGATGCTGGGGATGCGGTACAGCAGCGTATTTACAAAATGATGATGTCCCTGTGGCAAAATACGGAAATATCTTCAATCGGAAGGAGTTTATAATGAAAGAAATGCAGGAAATCCGGATTGGCGAATCAACGGTAGGTTTAAAAGATAATCTGGTAAAAACGGCAATTTTACCGAAATCAAGCAGTGAACTTGAAAGAGATGTTAATATTCAGGGAAATGTAATAGTGGAAGGAGCTGTTTACGCAAGAAATCTGATACTTGATAACGGTCCTGTCGAATTTAAAAGCGCGGTTTATGCGCATAACGAACTGCATATAAAAAACGACGCCTCTGACACAATCGCGTTTAACAAGGCGGTAGCATCCTGCGGCAGCATTGTTTCCCTTTTAATCAGCGGGAGATGTATATACGGAGCGGACATTAACGGGGCAAGCGTAAAGCTGAAAAACTGTTTTGTCGCAGGAAGCATATTCGCAAATGAAATACAGATTGAGAACACAATTGTTTTGGGCGGCTGTTTTGCGTCAAAAAATCTCACAATTCATAATTCCATTACAGGCACATTTAACTCCCCGGAAGTATCGGCAGGAGGAACAATATACCTATTGTACCCTACGGCTTTCTCCGTAGAGCCGATGAATAACCTGCCGGGAACTGAATTTTACAATATAACTCTTGCAGACCTCGGCTCGTTATTTAAAAATGAAAAAGAGAAACCTAATACCGGAAAAATACGCATGGATATAGAAGCGGATTCCCAAAGAACTGTGCTTGTGGATGAATCTGATACAAAGACGCTTTTACACAGTTACTCTGTCGCTTCAAGAGTGCTTGTAAGCGATATATTAAATCTGGACGATCTTGAAAATCATTTTCTGATTATTTCCGCCAGTCTTGGCTCTCAAATACTTAAAACCTATTCCCTGCAAAAAGAAGACGGCCAAAAGAGCGATGATTTAACACTGCCGAATATCGCGGAATTTTTCTTTAAAATAATAAGCGGCGTTGTACAAATCAAGGATTTATCGGGAGCTGTTTCATTTGGCGAATTAAAGCAAAGATACTCATAAAAATTTTTTTTATACTTTTCGTTTTGGAGATATGGGGATTCGAACCCCAGGCCTGTTGATTGCGAACCAACCGCTCTACCAACTGAGCTATATCCCCTGCTGTTAGTATTTAGCAGGAATTTTTATTTTTGGTCAAGTAGTGTTCCTACTGTAATTATATGTATAATATCAGTTAAGGAGAGTTCATTGAACCTTTACGATATACTCCGGTACGGACACGGAATTATTCATATCATTATACATATAGCGATTATGGCCGGTATTTTTCTTGAATGGAAACGCGGCAAACGGGCAATACAGGCGGCAAAAGCCAGGGTATCAGTAATTATACCGGTACATAATGAAAGCGCGCGCATGGGAGGGTTAACAAGAACGCTTATGGAACAAACATACAAAGCTCAAATAGTTTTTGTAAATGACCGCTCAAGCGATGAAAGCCCTGCCATACTCGCGCAGTTCGCAAAGGACGCCGCTGTCCGCGGAATTGACTGCCGGATTATCACATTAACAGAAAACCCCGGCCCGAATTTTAAACAATACGCGCTTTCAAGGGGCATTACCGAAGCGGACGGGGACTTTTTTCTTTTTACAGACGGCGACTGCGAAGTTCCGCCCGACTGGATTCGCACAATGATAAGCAGGATACAGGATGAAAAAACAGGCGCTGTAATAGGCCCTGTTTTCAAGAAAAAACAGGAGAAAGGATTCTTCTCCCTTTTCCAGTGCTACGATCATGTGCTGCGCTACAATTATCTTGCCGGAGCGACGGGCATGGGAGCCGCAGGAGGCGGTTTTGGAAATAATTTGATCATAAGCAGAAAAGCGCTTGATGCGGCAGGCGGATATGACGCGATTCCGCCCTCCCCTACTGAAGACGCCGCGCTGATATCAATAATACGCGGCAAATATAATGTACGCGCAATCACATCTGGGGAGGCTGCGGTAGAAACGGAGCCTGAAAAAACATGGCGCTCATTTATCAATCAGACGCTGCGCTGGAATAACGGCGGCCTTTTCAGTCCTGAAGCACTTACCCGCTTTAACTTTAATCTTCTGGCGGTAATCATAGGAACCGGAATCCTTGCCATTCCCCTGCTGCCGTTCATTCCCGGCCTTTGGCCCCTTTCAGCCGGCGTTTTTATCAACATGATAATAAACACAATAGCGGCATTCGCGCTTTTCAGGAAAAATCTTTCGCATAACGGATCGCCTGGATATTTTCTCTGCCTTCTTTTTATGCCTTTTTACTTTACCATGATAAACATAATGGGTTATTTAAGGATAAAGACAACATGGAAAGAAAAAGATCTGATAATCAAAAAAAACTGATGTTTACACTACAGGAACAAGCCAGCCTTTTGTATCCGGCAGCCTGCCGTATTGAATGCCCTTTATTGTATCGCGGATATCAGAAGTAAGAGAGCCTGTTCTGCCGCCGTTAAACTGCACTTTTTTTCCATGATATGTAAGAGAACAAATGGGCGTGGCTCCGGCTGCGGTTCCGCTGACAAAACATTCCTTTGTTTCTTCAAGAGCCTCATCAATGGAAATTTTTCTCTGTGATACTTTCAATCCTCTATCGCGCGTAAGTTCAATAATACTCTCCCGCGTAATTCCCGGAAGGATGGTATCGCCCAATTCAGGAGTTACAAGCTCGCCTGATTTTAAATAAAAGAAAATGTTACACGATGATCCTTCTTCAATGTAACTGCGGTATGTTGCGTCAAGAAACACGCATTCCATATATCCGTCTCTTAAAGCCTCCGACTTTGCCAGGGCGGATATTACATAATTGGAACACGCTTTTATCCAGCCTGTGCCTTTGGGTGTCGCGCGGATTCTGTCCGTTACAACAGCGTCGCAGGAATCCGAGGAAAAATAAGCGCTTACAGGAGTATTTATCACCATAACATAAGGCTCCCTTGAAAGGTTTACCCCGATGCCGCCTTCTGAAATTGTAAACGGCCTTATGTAAATGGAGTCCGCTGTCATGAATGAATCTTTTTCCCACTCATCCCTGTAACGGGCAAGAAAACCAAGAGCGGCGTTTCGCTTTACTGTCTCCACGCACGCACTGACAAATGATTCCTGCGGGAACGGCGGCATACAAAGCCCTTCCATTGAACGGGCAAACCGCACGGCGTTCCTGTCCGGCCTGAAAATGGCAAGGCTTCCGTTTTTTTGCGGAAAGGCTTTCAGTCCTTCAAAACAGGCAAGCCCGTACTGGCTCGTGTAATTTACAAGCGGCATATCATCATAATTGTTACGCGAACTTTCAAGCGCCGTGCGATCTTTTTCGCTCATGGCGGCCTCTTCTTCAGGTGTCCTGTGGGGTTTTTCAATATATTCCGAACTCCATTTTCCGCCTGAAAACCTTGATCGAAATGTAACAGGATATGTATTTAACGCAAAAGCCATATAAACTCCTTGTATATAATTTAATAAAAGTGCGGCGAAGATTCCAGTGGCCTGTTATAAACAGGATACTAATGCACTTCCCCGTCCGGAATTACAAAAGTGCGCACAGGTATTCCGTTAAGGCATAATTTTTTCCCGCCTGAGAAAACAACATAATCCTTAACCATAATAGGCATGGAAAAAAACATGTCAATATCAATTTCCCCAGGCGCCTTATTTTCATTTTCTTCATTTTTAGGAAGAAACCTTGTCCCGGTCGGAGAATCACCGGCGTCCAGCACTTCGCACCGTTCAGCCGCCTGCCCGTTTGAATCAACGCCGTAGCTATCGCCTGCGGCAAGGAGCATTCCTCTTGATTCGATTCCCCTTAATTTCGCGGGTTTCAGATTATACGCAATAATTATTTTTTTCCCCAGAAGCTCCTCTTCACTGTAATGCTGTACAAGTCCTGAGACAATCTGCCTTTCTTCACGAACACCCGTAACGCCCTCTCCTGTTTCCAGATTTATTACATAGAGTTTATCGGCTTTCGGATGGCGTTCTACTTTCTCAATTTTTGCCACACGCAAATCCATAACCGAAGAAAATGTTTTAACCGCTGATTCCTGTCTTTCCTTCTGGGTCCCTGAGTAGCGCTCCTTTAGCTCTTCAATCTGATTATCTTCAAGTTTGGTAAAAAGCACTTCGCTTTTTATCTGCCCGCTTGGAATGCCTTCAGGTTTGCCGATATCGTTCCAGTTCAGATTTTCCCTGTGTTTCAAATTAAAAAAAGACGCGATCCTTTGCGCCGAAGAAGGCATATAAGGTTCGATTAATACACAGAGATCGCGCACAATGTATGTTAAATCGCGGATCACTTTTTTCGCTTTTTCAGGATCATCATTTCGAAGCCGCCAGGGTTCATTATCCTGAAAATATTTATTGGCAAAAGAGGAAAGCTCAAATATTTCCCTGAAAGCCTCTCTTAATTCAGCCCTGTCAAGTTTTTCCGTGATTGATTTTTCTTTTGTTTTTACTTCCGTCCAGAAAGAAGTGTCGGCGCAGCCTGAATTTCCGGGAATATTTCCGTCATAATAGCGCGTAACAAATGAAAGCGTTCTGTTCACAAGATTCCCGAAGTTTCCGATAAGCTCTCCGTTTACTTTTTCCTTAAAGTCGCTCCATGTAAACATGGAATCCGATTTTTCAGGCCGGTTGTAAAAAATATAAAACCGCCAAACATCTGACGGAATCCCTGTCTGTTGAGCGTCTGTTCCGAAAACTCCCACACCCCTTGATTTGGAAAACTTTCCGTCTTCATAATTCAGATACTCCGTGCTGGACATATGATGAAGCATTGTCCAGTTATCTCCGCTTCCCAAAAGGCTTGACGGAAAAATAACAGTGTGAAACGGAATATTGTCCTTTCCTATAAACTGGAACAGCTCCGTTTCATCAGGGGTTTTCCACCAGTAATTTACAAAATCGCGCCAATTAGTCCATTTTCTTTCCGCGCCGGATATTTCTTCGCCTAACATTCCTGTAATCGAGATATAACCTATCGGCGCGTCAAACCATACATAAAAAACCTTGTCTTCGTATCCTGGTTTCGGCACAGGAATTCCCCATTTTAAATCTCTTGTTATCGCGCGCTCCTTAAGGCCGTCCCTTATCCAGGCCTGCGTCACCTGAACCGCGTTATGCGCCCAGAAACCTTCTGCGGACGCGGTTTTTATCCATGCGTCAAGTTTGTCCCTGATTCCGGGAAGATCGATATAAAGATGTTTGGTTTTCTGAAGCGAGGGAGTGCTGCCGCAGGCGGAACATTGCGGCTCTTTTAAATCCGTCGGATCAAGGAGTTTCTGACAAGCCTCGCATTGATCGCCTCTGGCATCGGCGCTTGAACATTTCGGACAGATGCCGCGGATGAACCTGTCGGCAAGAAATTTCATGCACTTTGAACAAAAAAACTGCTCTATCGTTCTTTCGCAAATAAATCCAGCCTGAACGAGAAAAAAAAAAATATCCTGCGTAGCTTTAGTTTGAATAGCGGTTGATGTGCGCCCGAATTTATCAAAGGCGATATTAAACCATCTGTAAATATCAGCGTGAATCGCGTGGTAGCGGCCGCACAGTTCTTTCGGGCTTATTCCTTCCTCCGCGGCCTTATTTTCGGTAGCGGTTCCGTATTCATCAGTCCCGCAGATATAAAGAGTTTCGCAGCCTGAAAGCCTGCAAAAGCGCGCAAAAGCGTCGGCGGAAAGCACCTGAATCAGGTTTCCAAGATGCGGCACATTATTAACATAGGGCAGCGCTGAAGTAATTAATCGTCTTTTCATAATTGAAATGGTACAAAAAATATTTTTTAAATTCAATATACGTAGCCGCTTGCAAAACTCGGTTAGTGCGAACCTTTGGTTCGATGCGGCGGCTAAGCAGTTTTTCGGGCTAACGCCCTGCAAAACTGCGGTATTTAATGAGAAAATATAAGCGTAAACTCATTGATCCAGATTTCACCGCTTTCAAGAGATATAAAAAAGGAGGGTATTATCCGCGTTGCCTGATAATGATCGCCGTTAAATGCGGTAAGAAGCCTGCCTGTATATTCTTTATCAGATAAAAGGATAATCTGCACTTCATTTATTATATCGTGGATTTTTAAATTATTAGTGTTATACATACCGTCTAAATTAATGTCCTTTCCGTCTGAATCTGCCGCGTAAAAACGGACATATTCATCACCCGCGCCGGCAAATGAAAAATCAATTTCAGGAATAAATTGAAAAACCTGAGTGACTTTACCTGTATTTCTCAGTGCATATGATACCTGCAGTGAATCCTTTTTTAACAAATAACATTTATTGATTTCAATGCTGCCAAAAGGTTCATTGCTGCAGGATGAAAGAATGAAACAGGATTTTCCTTTTCTGTCCTGGGTCTGCGCCTCATATTGGCTTGTGAAACAAAGCCTTGAATTTCCGGATGATAAATTAAAACTCTCATCTGTTTTTTCATCAACGCAGGCGATAATATCCGCAAAAGCCGTGCGTCTGCCGTACTCGTTTGTCCCGCAGTCAAGATAGTTCCACTCATTGGGAAAATAATCAAGCTCAAAGATGCCTGCGCCCTGTTTATGCACATAACAGTTTATTTTATCATTCTGGAACAGGTATTCTTTTACTCCGTCCAGATCAAAGTCATGCTGTACAAGCGATGAAATCGCTTTTACATTTTCTCTTGACAGCCTCTCCGCGCGTAAAAGTGAACTGTAGGCGGCTTTTCTCAGTTCGCCGCGAAGATGCCCGTTACATGGCGAGAAAAAACATGAATCCTGCGCTTTCCAGAGTTCTTCCCTAGCGTTTTGTTTCCGCGCTTTGTCTCCTTTTAACTGGTTAATTAAAACATTTGTAAATATCATTTTTGAGTAAATGCTGTTGGCTTCCTCATGGTTTATCAAAAAACGCCGGGGAGAAAAATCATTTCCCGATTTGGCGGAATCCGGAAAATTATTCTTTTTCAGGGATTTATGCTTCTTTATTATTTTTGACGGCAATGTTGTTTCGATAATATTTTCTGAAAGCGATATTTCCTCAAAAAAGCGGTTCCACGCGGTATCAACGGCTTCTTCAGGAGACGAAGATACTTTATCGGGAAAAATACAGATAATTTTTTCGGTATTTAAGAAGTATTCGCTTTTATCCGGAAGATTTGATTTATTTTCAAACTCTTTATTCAGTTCATTAAAAACATGATAAAAACTTTTATCTTCCAGTTCTTTTTCAATTGATGAAGAAACAGGAAAAATTACAATTAACTTTCCCTGATCTTCGGTTATGCACGGAAAGAAAATTTGCTCATCCTGTAATCCCGCCACGGAAAATTGTTCCTGTGAAAGAAAAGAGTAGTTCATATCGCTTAAGCTGAGCGCGGTTACAAGATGCTGCTCCCACACAAAACCGGGCAACCAGCACCCCTGAGGTCTTTTTCCGAAATGTTTTCTCAGATAGGTTGTCATAAGCTCAATTTGCCCTATTCTGTCCTGCAAAGGTATCAGCGGGAAACACGGTTCATAAAATCCGCCTCCAAGGATTTCCGCCTGTTTTCTGGATATCATGTCTTCGATAAGCATGAAAAGCTCAGGGTGATTCCTTTCTACCCAGTAAAGCAATATGCCGGAATAATGAAAAACAGCCTGAATGTTCGAATAACGGTACAGATTTGTTACAAAGGGGCGCATTTTATTTTCGTATACAAATTCAAACTCGCTTTCCGGAGCGCCGGAAGGCACATGGGCGTGAGAACCTAAAATCAGATAATTTTTTTTATCGTCTTTCACTGCGCTCCCATCATCCTGAAAAATAATATGGACGCGGTAGAAAAAACAAGCGAAAGAAGCCCCATTGTTACAAGAATAAGGGGTTTTCCGCGCAGAAATACCGGAACCGCTTCAAGCGAGGCTCTTGTTCGAATCTCGCAGATAATAATATTCACAAGAAAAATACCGGATGAAAAACCAAAAGATAAAACGGCCGTCTCAAAAAAGTTACGCGAAATGTTAACGCATATAAACACCGAGACCGCCGTTATACCGCCCGGAAAATCAATAACTGATTCGTGTTTCGCGTCCTTTTTTAATAAATATCTAAAGATAATATATTCAAATCCGCTGTAGGCCATTGAGCTGACAGGAAATATCAATATATATAATAAAGGGCCGGATATCAGAGAAAAAATAATTCTTGAAAAGAAAACCCATAATAAAATTACAGATACGAAAACAAGACCCAGTTTTACGAGGCTGGAAACAATAAAATGATTTTTTGATTCAACAACTCCCTTTATGCCAAGCGCGCATTGAAGCACAAGGTTGATTGTAAAGGCGGAATAAATGAATAAAACAAGAGGCGCACCGTTCATTTGAACTCTCCGGGAAATATTTTTGATTTACTGTACTGATAAAGACAGATAACATATCCCAGCAATATAAGCGCGCCTGATGAATGTGAAAAAATGCCTATGGGGAAGAAACTGTTTTCCTTAAAATACATAATTGTTACCATTCCCTGATACGTTCCGGGAAAAGACAGAGAACAATAAGACAGCGGTTCCCTTACTATCGAGAAAGCGACAAGCAGCAGGGACAGTGAAGCAGCCTGTGAGACCGCGTTGGAGATATATTCAAAAATGTCAGGAGAAGAGTTCATACCGGGCCCTGATTTGTCAAAAGCATCGGAAAGATGCCGGACAGTTTCCGATCCCGCGCAAAAAAGCGGAACCAGTAAAAGAAGCATGAAGACTTCCAATGCCGCGAACGGACACATAAGATAGAATAAAAAGATATATACGCTGCCGAAAAAAGCCGCAAGGCAGGTAAACAGGGGAACTCTTCCGGAAACAGGAAAAAATTTATTACCAAGAGACGATAAAAAAAAGCCGTATGAAAAAGTAGTAAGACCGTATACCCAGAATAAACATCCTGCGACTGTAATTGACCAGGAAAGACGCGCGGATGCGATAATTAAAAGGCCCGCTCCCGTTAATCCGCCCAGAGGAGAAAGAGAGCCCCAAAAAGAATATTGACGGGCAAGATTCATTCTATCTCTCCCCGCGATACCTCTTCTATCCTGCTTATATACATTTGTAAAATACTTCCCGGCAGGTCGTCAAAAACCTGCGCGGCATGAGCGCTTAAAGGAATAATTTCATCCACCCTGCCGTTGTTAGCTGAAACAATAGCGCCGGCCGGAATCAGTATGCCGTCCTTAAAAATTGTGAAAACAAACATTATATCAGGAGAGTTATACATCTGATACCAGTATCCCAAAAGATCGGCTTTTCCTGTTTTTATCTGCAGGGGAGCTGTGATTCTTCTTGTGTCGTTACTGTTGACAAAAACGCTGTTTACGGTTCTTAAAAGATAACGTGTCTGAAGACCCTGAGTTAAAGTCCAGAGTAATGATATCAATATTAACAGCCCCGCTATCCAGCCGGTTAATATTGCTTTATCCCTGAAATTTAATGTTTCAGCTAACACTGCAATTTTACTGTTTTTAAAGCGGCTTTTTCTGCTGTACTTCTGGTGTTTTTGCGCGTTACTCATGACAGATTCTCCTTGACTTTAACCGGATCATCAAACATCCTTTTCCTTTCCTGATCGCGGCGGGAGAGAAAATACTTATCCTCAATAATCCGTACAAGCGGCGTTAAACAATTGGTAAGGGCAAGAGCGGTAAAGCAGCCTGTATAATCCATGCATTTATAGCGGAAGAACCATGAAAGAACAGCGCTCAATATAACAGTAAATAAAATGCCTCCCCTTAACTTCGCGCTGCTTGCTGGTTCCGCCGCAAGAATAAAAGCCGCGGCAATTGTACCGCCTGAAAAAATCCCGTACAGCATGTCTCCGTTCCATAATATTCCGCTTACATCTCCTGCGAAACGAACCAGCAAACCGTAAACCGCAAGGAATGCAAGCGGTATCCAGCCGCGGTTAATTCCGATAGCTGTAATAACAATAGTTCCAATCAATAGCGCCAGAATTCCCCTGTCTGTAATAATACACGCGTCTTTAAAAAATAAAAGATCGATATAACCCGGCGGCAGCTGTATTCCGGGAGCGGAAAAAATCGAATGGTTTAAAAAATTTGAAATTGAATAATCCAGAGCGCTTATGTCCCGGGAAAAATTCATTTCTGTAACAGCTGATAAACTCTGCCCCTGGGTAAAAGCAGAAGGCCATGAAAAACGGATAAAGAGCCAGCCGCCAAGAGCGGGATTAAGCCAGTTTGATCCAAGACCGCCGAAACTGAATTTAATTACAGCGACAGCGAAAGCGGCTCCAAAAAAAACATGAACAGGATGTATTTGATTCGGCAAAAGAAGAACAAGAATCATCGCGCTTGCAGCGGCGCTGCCGTCTTTAATTTTTTCCATTCCGCTGACGCGGTACGTTAACAGAAATTCCGTTAATACTGCGGTAAAAAACGCCGTAAGCGCGATAACAAGCGATTTCCCGCCGTCGCTGAAGGATGACTGAAGCACGCAGGCAAACGCGCAGCCGAAAACCAGCCACATTCTGCCGGTGCTGGAGCAGGAAATATTTATCTGAGGTTTATGTAAAAACATCGCAATCTTTTCAGACACCGCGGGCCTCTCCGGCACCGGGATCTCCCTCCCTGATTTTTTCCATGATGGTTTCAAATAACGGAAGCGCTGACGGACAGACAATCTTGCAGCACCCGCATCCCTGACATTCTGTTGTCCGCTCGTTTATATTATCATTTTTTTTAATCCTCTTGTAGATGTTCTGCGGATCAAGGCCTACAGGGCATACTGTTCTGCATTCGCCGCAATTTATGCAATTAAGCTGATCGTGGATAACAGCCTGCGATTTTGACATTGCTGCAATCGCGTAACAGGTTTTTCCGACAGGCTCATCAAGATAAACTACCTGTCTTCCTGAAAGAGGCGAGCCTGTAACAATTTTTTCAGGCGGTGTTATAAAACCGCCGCATTGTCCGATAACTTCTCCGATTCTGGTCCCTATCCTGACTTTCATTATTTGCGGATTTTTTACAGCTGATCCGCCTACAGCCACATAACGATCCAGAATCGGTTTTTTATGAACTACCGCGTCATAAACGGCGGCAAGAACGGCGGGACCCAGAATTAAAAGAGCGCCAAGGTCAGTTCCTTCTTTTTTTTCATATGCCCGCAGTGTTATCTCAAGCTCCCTGTTTTTCCGCTGAGGATAACGGGAGCCGGTGATTACAATAGAAAACGGAATATCAAAGTGGCCTCCTGAAAGCATTTTACCGGCCGCCTGTTCAAGTTTATCGGCAAGCTCTTTTTCGCGGTGTGAAACAGCGAAGATTATCTGCGATACTTTAAAACACGCTTTTGAAACAATCGCCGCTCCTTCGATAACGGCATTCATCCTATCCATGCATAGCGCGTAATCCGCGACAAGCCACGGATCGTCAAAAACACACCGCACAACAAGCGTCAGTCTTTCATTTTCCCTTCTGTTTGTGGAGATCATTTCCGCAAGAGGCCTTTCGGTATTTTCCATCTCCGCGATTCCGTAATCGGAAATAATTCTTTGTATATCGTATCCATTCATTCCTGTCCAGAGCACAGTCTCGTCTTTTTTCCCCAATTTTTCAAA
>JAIRQF010000174.1 GCA_031256635.1 Treponema sp.
CCGATAAGGGACTGGGGGCGGGCTATAAACCAGTTCGCCATTGAGTTTGGAAAAGAACGGGTTCCGTTCTTATGATATTCTGTCATTTACACAGATTTTCTGACAGCTTCCCCTTCTGTGCTGCAAGATATACTGTTTCTTTTAGATTGTTTAACTGGGGTAGCCAATGCTGTTATCCCAAAAATATTGTTCAAGATAGTCTTTAATACTAGGTGCCGACGTAGCATTTTGGATAGTAAGAATACCATTCACAAGAGAGGTACCGCTTGTCCCTAAAATTATTTTTACCTCTTTGAGATTATTCTTCATCCATGTTCTTTGTGTGTCAGTTATATCGCCATTATTAAATGCAGTTGTAAATCTCGTAACCATTTCAGTAAAATTGGCAACACCCTCACGATTCGTTACCGCAATGCCTTCAACTCTTGTTCCCGCAACATTTTTTTCACATTCGCAGTCTGTTCCGCCGCAGTCCGCCTCTCCTGCAAGGTGTATTGTTCCTGCCGGGCATTGGCATACGGTTACGGGCGGAGGTGTTGGCTTTGGTTCATTGCAGGCGGTAAAACAAAAGGTGATGGCGGCAAATACGACTAATACTTTCTTCATATATTTCTCCTTTTTTGGTACAACTGCAAATTGAATTTTGAAGCCGTACAGTAATTCGAACACGAAACAATGTTTCATGTTTTCTGCTTTTACATTCTGCTCATTATTCCCTGGTTTTATTATTTTAAACTTATGGTTTATATATCAGATTTTTGAAATAAAAGCAATATTATTAGCACATAGGATATAATTATAACCAGTTTATTTGCATATTTCGTATTGTTTATATGGTTTATCAACAATTAGCATATAAATTATGGAAATGATGGAAGTTTTCGCTTTCAACATGAAAAAATACCGCAAAAAACGGCGTTTTTCACAGATGAAACTCGCACAAATGCTTGAAACATCAACCAGTTACATAGGGGAAATAGAAATAAACACCAGAGTACCCTCAATGGCAATGGTTGAAAAAATAGCAAAGGCCCTGAACATTGAGCCGTTCAGACTATTTATAAACGAGGCCCTGCAAGACAGTGAAAATCCGCAGGAAACCGACAATTTCCTCGAATTTTTATCAACCAAAGAAAGAAAAGCCCTGTCACAGCGCATCATAAAACGCATATCCGGCGAGATAGATCAGATTCTACACCCCGAAACAATGGAATTGGATAAATAGGAGAAAAATTATCAACGAGGCTTTTCCAAAACTTCAACTTTTGGAAAAGCTACCTTAGATTTAACAGAAAAACCGACTTTTAAGTAGGTTTTTCGAAAGCCTTTTCCGAAACTAACCGATTTTTGGAAAAGGCTCAAACTATTGTTTTTATGAACATGAACTAAGTACTCCCTGCGGGAGTTCGCTATTCAAATGTGAATAAAACAAATGATGTATTTGTTCAGAAAGTATTCCCTCGTTTGACAAGTTTTTATTTACATAACGAGTTTCAAACAAAAAATGAAAAACCTCTGGATATTAATGAAATATTCCGAAGTCTTTATACAAATGAAAAACGTAATGAATTAATTGTCTGTGATATACTTGAGGCACACAAGGAAGGCAGAAACTGCCTTGTATTAAGTGAACGGCTTGAACATTTAGATATACTCCATGATTTATTAACAAAAAATATATCATCTGTTTTTATGTTAAAAGGCGGACTTGGCAAGAAGCAATTAAAAGAAATTATGGCATCAATTCAAAACAAGTTATCAGCAGAAAATATTATTATTCTTACCACAGGTAAATATCTTGGAGATGGATTTGACTTACCAAATCTTGATACATTATTTCTGGTTTTTCCATTTTCATGGAAAGGAATGTTGATACAATATACCGGACGTTTGAATAGAACGCATTATGGAAAAAATGAAATACAAGTTTATGATTATGTCGATGAACAAGTGACGGTATTAGCGAAAATGTATAGAAGAAGGTTAAAAGGGTACAAGTCTATCGGGTTTATAATAAATGATAAATTGTAAAAATAAAATTGTTTAAAAGCTTTCTTGTCTATGATATTCTCAACCTGTTATACTTGAAATAGGGAGAAAATTATGCCGCAAACGATGACTTTTGACGAAAAACTTGCCACTTCAAATAGAGCATTAGACTCATTAGATGCCGGAGACAGAGAAAGATATAGCCGTCTCATGAGGACAATTCCAATGCCTCCATATTTAGCAAAAATATACAAAGAAAAAGTTGGCGTAGAACCTTTAATACAAAGTGGTTGAAATTTGACAGAAGCAGAGGCAGAATTTGGACACGACTGGCTTAATAAATAATATATATGAAGTAACAATAAACATTGAATTAGGTAGAAAAGGTTTTGCAATCAGAGGAAAATCCAGAAGAAGGTCGATTATCTTATGAGCGTGGCATATCACAGGCATTATCTGCTTTTCGTGATGCTCGATCTACCACTGATCCGGAAATTATAATTCTTGTTGAATATACCTTTTTAGTGCAGGAATTCCAGTTTTGCGATAAAACCGATACGGACAGCCTAGAGCAGTCTCACTCAAGCTATTCAAAGTTTTGATATACTTTTCTTGTATTAAAAATCGTAGAAGATAGCACCCTTTATAAAGCGGTAGATCAATTCTTCCCTCATAATGAAAAATATCGTCAGAAAGATTTCCCGAAAGATTCATATCATATTGCCTGTAAAGCTCACAGAACAAGATTGAAAAATATTCTCCGTTCACCCGTAATTGATCCGATAGAAAAAGCCTTTCTGAAACAACGGTTCTTATTTATATTAATTATAAAAGAAAAAAATTGATTATAGGGTTGAGGATAACCTTATTAACCTTGCGGATGTTATATCATCTATTTCATTCATTTGGCTGTTAAGTGTTTCTTTACGGTATTCTTTCTGCTGTTTCTCCTTCAATTTTTCCATCGCTTTTAAATCTTTGGACGCTTCAAGATACAATTCGCGTTTTTCTTCAACAACAATTTCCGCTTTGGCCGCTTCCTGCGAAAGTTTTTCCGCTTCCTGCTCAAGGCGCAGAATATACAAATCCCAACAAGCCATGTCTCCCGGACTGTTAAAACGCTCGCTTGCGGCGCTGTGGCGTTTAATTGCGGTTTGTTTTATTTTATTTTCGATCATGTTTAAGGCGCTGATTGCCTGGCCCAGCGCGAGTTTACATTCCTCTTCCTTAAACGCCCTTAATTGCAGAATTTTTTCAAGGTTAAACTTAAATCTTTTCATCAGGAATCTTCAATAACATTAATGCCTGGCATCGAGGAAAACAATGACGCGACACTGTTAAGCGCCATTTTTGTATCTTCAACCGGAGAGGATATAGCACCGCGCTGCGCGGGATTTTCCTTTACTGCCGATCGCCCTGCAAATTTCGCGCTATTATCACTCATTTCTTCAGGGGGAATTTTAACGCCTGTTATGACCGACAATCTTTCAAGCGTATCATGGAGCGATGAAGGTTCATCCACTTCCTGAATTAAAAATTGCTCTATCGGGTCATGCAGCTTTATCGCCTCGTCAATTTCAGGATTTGATCCGTGATGATACGCTCCTACATTTATCAAATCTTCCGCCCTTGCGTAGGAAGCCATGTTCTTTCGAATAACGCCAGCGGCTTTTTTGCTGAACTCGCCTGATACGCTTGGCGCAAGACGGGAAATACTCGGAAGAATATCAATTGCCGGGTAATGAAAACCCTGAGCCAAATCCCGTGAAAGAACTATATGCCCGTCAAGGATACCGCGCACCGTATCAGCTACAGGTTCGTCCATGTCATCTCCGTCAACAAGAACCGTATAAAAACCAGTGATGCTTCCCTTGTCGGAAGTGCCCGACCTTTCAAGCAGCTTGGGCATTGAATCGAACATGCTCGGCGGAAAACCTCTCTGCGCCGGCGGCTCTCCGGAAGCGAGTCCTATCTCCCTCATGGCGCGGGCAAAGCGCGTAACGGAATCAAAGAGGAGCATTACATCGTTTCCCTGATCGCGGAAATATTCGGCGATTGCGGTCGCGACATAGGCCCCTCGAAGACGGGAAAGCGGCGGTGAATTGGAAGGAGTAACGACCAATACGCTTCGTGCGAGCCCTTCGGGGCCAAGATCGTTTTCTATAAAATCATTTACTTCCCGTCCGCGTTCCCCTATTAGAGCGACCACATTCACATTGGCGGATGTATTGCGCGCGATCATTCCAAGAAGCGTTGACTTGCCAACCCCTGATCCTGAAAAAATTCCCAGACGCTGTCCTTTGCCTACGGCGAGAAGACCGTCAATCGCGCGAACTCCGGTTGTTATGCGCTCTGTAACCCGCCGCCTTGTCAGAGGATCGGGAGGGCTTGCAAGAGCCGGATACATACAGGCCGAAGATATATCGCCTTTACCGTCAATCGGGTTTCCAAGAGCATCAAGTACGCGCCCAAGAAGCTTATCGGAGACGGGGACTTCAAGACGGTTTCCAAGACCGGTTACACGGTCTCCTACTTCAATTCCGTCTGTTTCTTCATAAGCCATAAGCTGAACAATTTCGTCTTTTAAACCGACAACCTCAGCTCTGATATTTCCCCTTCCTTTGGGAGCGTTGATTCTGCATATTTCACCTATTATCGCCTGCGGCCCGCGGCTTTCAATTAATAAGCCCTGTACTTTTGAAACTTTGCCGACATACTTTATCGGGTCAGTTCTTTTTGCGGATTCCAAATATTTTTCTATTACTGTTGTTTCCATGAAGCCTCCCGTCTTCAGGAATATTACGGAGTCTCCTGATCTGATTTTCTTTTGCGAAACTGCTCCATCTTTTCCGTTATTTGTTTATCTGCTTCTCTTTTTCCTTTTGTGGCCATTGTGGCAAGAGCCGCCAATGCCGCGGAAGCGGTTAAAGCCGCGTTTGCAGCCTGTGAAAGTTCCGGTCCGTCATCGTTTAATAAATCATCAACCAAAGCGGAGCTGCCTTTCTGTAAATCGTCATTTGCAGAAGAGCCGTCCATCATTTTCATCGCGTCATTCAGTGTTGTATCCGAACCTGATGAGCCAAGCAATTTTGACGCGCCCATCAATGACGAAGTTGCGGCCAATTCAGAATTGAGATTGGCTGTTCTTATTACAGGAGGCGGAGTGTTATCTTTTATGCGCGATCTTATCGGAGATATTTCAAGTATTCTGTTTTCAAGCTCAGCCAACTGGCTTGAAATACGCGCGTCGATTTCACCGAAATCAGTTTCGATAATGCAGCCGCCCTTGTCTACGGAGCTGTCTTCCATAACATGAATTGTATTTACGCTTTCAATTTGATTAATAAAATCCTGTTTGTGTTCCGTAACAAGCTCAACATCAGCGAGATTCAATCTGATAATGACGCTTCCCTTTGCCTTTACTTTGCGCAGAGCTTCAATTACATTGGCGATTATTACATCGCGCTGGTTCTCTGTAATTACCTTGATAATTTTCCGTGAAATTAAAAGAACAAGGTCTACAATTTCTTTTTCGGTTTCAAGAAGGATATCTCCTCTTTTATCCTGCGCGCGCTCAAGCACTATCTGCGCTCTTTCAACAAGACGATCCGCTTCTGTCTTTCCATCGGCATAACCTTCCTGTTTGCCTTCCTGCCTTCCCTGCTCCAAAGCATCAGCGCGCTCTGTTTCCAGTGTTTTCCTTGTTTCAACTTCAAGCTGATATATTTTTGACTGGGCCTCGACCATTATCCGCTGCGCTTCTTCTTCGGCTTTTTGTTTTACCGCCTGTCCTTCTATGGTTTGTTTTTTTATTTCCTCAATGGCCGTATTCTGCGCGTCTGATACAATTCTTTCCGCTTCCGCTTTTGCGGCGGCGATCATTCTTTCTTTTTCCGATTCCCAGCGGGTTTTAAACAATTCCGCTTCGCGGCGCAGATCGTCGGCTGTAGGACCTGTGTATTTATCAGCTTCCTCGGGTACTTCTTCGGGTTCCTCCGCCGCGGCGAAATTCGCCATTTCCGGAAACGAAGTAGGAGAATTGATAATGATCTTTTCCTGAGTCGATATTAATTCACTCGGTCTGAATACAGCCTTGGGCATACACTATCCTTCAAAAAGAATATATAACCGCAGAGTTTCACAGAGGAAGAAAGAGTTATCAAAAAAACCCTTTGTTCCTCTGTGTCCTGTGCGGCTAAAACTATACAACGAGCTCGTCTTCGCCGGCTCTTGCGACAACAATTTCGCCTGTATCTTCAAGATGCCTGATAATCGAAACTATCTTCTGCTGCGCTTCTTCTACGTCCTTTAAGCGTACCGGCCCCATATACTCCATGTCTTCCTTGAGCATACCCGCGGCGCGCTTTGACATATTCTTGAAAATCTTGTCCTGTACTTCCGAATCGACAGACTTGAGTGCTTTCGCAAGTTCCTGTGAATCGACTTCGCGCATAACCTTCTGAATGGCGCGGTCGTCGAGCATAACGATGTCTTCGAATACGAACATTCTTTTCTTGATCTCTTCTGCAAGTTCGGGGTCTTCGTCTTCCAGAGCTTCGATAATCTGCTTTTCAGACGCGCGGTCAACAAGGTTCAGGATTTCTACGATGCTTTCAACACCGCCGGCTGCCGTGTAGTCTTCGCTTGAAAGTGATGAAAGTTTCTTTTCAAGTACGCGTTCAACTTCACGAAGTACTTCAGGAGATGTTCTGTCCATTGTCGCGATACGGCGGGCTACATCGCTTTGCACTTCATTCGGAAGATTCTGCAGAATGATGGAAGCCTTGTTCGGTTCAAGATAAGCGAGGATCAGCGCGATTGTCTGTGGATGCTCCTGCTGGATAAAGTTTAAAAGGTGCGCCGGGTCTGTACGGCGGATAAAATCGAAAGGCCGCACCTGAAGGCTTGAAGTAAGGCGGTTGATTATATCAATGGCCTTCTGGCTTCCAAGTGATTTTTCAAGAAGTTCCCTTGCGTAATCAATGCCGCCTGTGGAGATGAACTGGCTTGCCGACATCAATTCCTGGAACTCATTTAAAATTGCGTCTTTCTGCTCTGCGTCGATTGTTTCAAGGCGCGCGATTTCAAATGTAAGAGTTTCAATTTCATCTTCACGCAGGAACTTGAAAATCTCCGATGATATTTCCGATCCGATCGTGACAAGAAAAATTGCCGCCTTCTGTCGCCCTGTATATTCTTTTACGCCTTTTTTCTTGGAGCCGCCTACCGTGGCTCCGGGCTGTAATGCTGTCTTTGCCATAAATTATTCCTCCAAGAGCCAAGTTCTGATTAACTGGGCTGCGTCTTCCGGATGCTCTTTCGCCATATTGATGGCATTTTCCATCAACTCCATCCTTGTGCGTTCTTCCAGAGAAATGGATACTTCCGTCCCGTCTGATTCCGCCTCCGCCATTGCGCTCTCACGCAGCATCTGTTCGCGCCGCGCCCGCTCTTCTTCAGCAAGCCGTCTGCGCCTTTCCATTTCGCGCGAAATCATCCTGAATAGCATAAATCCTGCAAGGATTATTGTCAAACCTATAATAAAAACAATTATGGTCATCTGCATTTGTTTTTGCCTGAAATACGCTGCGTCTTCATCCTTAAATTCCTGAGCGCGATCGACCGGAATGTTGCGCACCGTTACGGAGTCTCCTCTTGCCGGGTTGTAACCTATCGCGTCGCGGATTAGGTCTTCGGCGTAACGGAGGTATTCGGCGGATACAGGAGTATATTCCCTTTCAATTCCCTTGTCGGGAGTTTCTACAGGGTTTCCTTTCGCGTCATATTTCCATTTCCATGTCCCGTCAATGTTGACAGAAACTGTTACGCGATCTATCGAAGGGCTTCTTTCTTCGGAAATGCTGCGCTGGTTTATTTCATTGTTTGTCGTTCTTGTATTCTGGCTTACCTCTCCGTACAGGTTGCTCATATCCCTGAACGCAGGCGTTACATTATTTTCAACGCCTGTAGGCCCTTCGGGCATAAATCCCGTTCCTCTCCATGTTGTTTCTGATACCGAATCTGAACGAACAATTGATTCAAGAAGAATTGAGTCGTCATAAGAAAGACCTGCTGTCTGCGGTTTCATTATAATGGGATAGCTTTCTTTTGATTCAATACTTTTTACAGACATGTCCATATCAATCTTTATGTTCAGATCCCTTACGCGATCTGATGAAAAAATGCGCTGAAGCGAAACAAGTATAGCTTCACGGTAATGCGCTTCTGTTCTTCTTATCTGTTTCTGCTCCTGCTCAATAAGGGCGAGCCTGTCGGCAGCGGCCATACCGTCAAAGTCGTTAAGCACAATTCCCGTATGGTCAGTAATTACAATATGCTCAGGATGTAATCCTTCTATGGCGAATTGAAGAAGTTTCTGGATGCCTTCAATTTTTCCGCGATTTTGCGGGAATAAGGTAATATCGCTTCCCGGTTTTGGAGTGATGCGCACACTGACTGAAACAGGATTCTGCTGAGACGCGAAAAGCTCCCTCGTAGGCCATACAATCTGTATCCCGACATCGTCAATATCTTCTATTGCCCTGATGTGTTCGACGATCAGCCTTTCCTGCGCCCGGCGGAAGTTTACATTTCGTTCAAAATCGGTTATCGTCCACCGTTCAGTGTCAAAGACCGCCCACGGATCTATCCCCGAAGGAATTAAATCCTCGCGTATAAGAATAGTCCTCATGCGCCGCGCGGTTGCTTCATCGGCAACCTGCACAAGACCTGTAGGCGATACCGTGACTTTAATATTTTCCTGGTTTAGCCTGAGTATAATTCTGTCAAGCGCCGACTGATCCCTTATTGGCGCGTCAATAACAGAAATTAACACCGGTGTTGATGAAACCATAAAAAGCGCGATAACCATTCCAATTACAACAACAGCTATTACGCCAATCATGATCCTTTGCTGCATCGGCCACCCTGCCCATAAAGCGGTAATTCTGGCCAGCAGCTTTTTGAAAAAATCATTCATATGTCCCCCTCCCATTCAACTTTCTTTCAAAAAGATTTATCTAGTATTTATCAAGTCTCTCCAACCCTGCACCAGCCTGCTCAGAATATTGCGCGTAATTCCGAGCGTCATGTTAGCTTCGGCCTGGGCGATTGTAATATCGTGAATATCAACCGAATCAGGATTGATAATCGCTTCCTTCTGCAGATCGCTTGCGTTAATCTGCGAACCTGACACTTTATCCAGCGCCTGCAAAAGAGCGTCCTCGAATGTTCCCGCTTTTGCAATTCCGTTTGCTCCAATCGTGTCCCTTAAAAGAAGCATCTTGTTTCCGTTTCCGGAGTACGGACTGTCAGGCGGCAGCATGTGTTCAGGATGCGTGCGCTCCATTATCGCCGCGTAGTTCTGCGAAGCAGCCGCGCTGATATAAGCCTCATTGTTAAAAATTGTCATCTTTCCCTCCCAATTATTTATTACTTTTTACTATTTCGCGCCGATGTCCAGCGCGCGCTGGAACATGGCTTTTGATCCTTCGATGATTGCCGCGTTCGCTTCATAAGAACGGGACGCTGAAATCATATCTACCATTTCTGTAACAACATCCACATTCGGCATTTCAACATAACCTTCCCTTGGCCCTGACAGAATCGCGTCAGGATGCGTCGGATCGTATACAAAGCGCGGCTCTGTTGAGCGATCTTTCTGGATTTCAACTACCCTGACTCCCTGCCCGATTCCGTTATCCATATTTTCAGGCAGAAAGGGAGATCTCCAGTACGCGCCTTCTGTTACAGGCCGCATAATGACACGGCTGCGTTTATAAGGGCCGCCCTCTGTAGTCCGCGTAGTGTTGACATTCGCCATGTTATCGGCGATTACATCAAGCCTCATTCTGTTGGCCGACAACCCTGTGGCAGCAATATTTATTGAACTAAAAATACCCATAATCATTCCTCCCTGTTACTTAATTAACTTCTTAATATTTGATTTATCTGACTGAACTCAAACGCTGCCGCCTGTGTAAAGAGCGTATAACTCATTTGATTTTCAGTTGCGAGCATAAACTCCTGTTCAGGATCGACATTGTTCCCGTTGTTGTTATATGTGCTCGTATAATCAAGGACGCGCCTTATCTGCACATCACGGTAATCCCTTTCTTTATAATTCGGGAAATGTTTTTCATGAGTCCTTGCCAGTTCCAGCGCGGGCTTTTCGTTTTCAGTATTAAGCGCCCGTTTAAGTTCGCTTTCAAAGTTTACGACCGACCTTTTAAAGTCCGGCACATCGGCATTAGCCAGATTGTTCGCGATTACCTGCCTGCGTACAGTGCTGACATCCATCGCGCGGTGAAGCAAATCTATTGTCCTTGCAAAAGTATTCATAAAAACCTTCCTCTATACTCTAAATTCGGTCAATTTTTGATTAAACTGTAGCCGCATATCCTCATTCCTTACTCCTCATTTATAAAATATAGCGTCCCAGATCCTGATCCTTGACTATCTCGGCCAGCTTTTCATTGACATAATCTACGGTTATATCAATGTTCGCAGGCGAAATATCGGACGCTTCAAAAGAAAGTTCCTCAAGGAGAGCCTCCATTATTGTATGAAGACGGCGGGCGCCGATATTTTCAAGCTTTGAGTTTACTTCCGCCGCTAGAGCCGCAAGATGATCAATCGCTTCGGGAGAAAAAGTAATTTTTACATCTTCTGTGCCAAGCAATTCGGTATATTGTTTTATCAGCGCGTTTTTCGGTTCGGTAAGGATGCGAAGGAAATCTTCCTTACCTAAAGAATCAAGCTCAACACGCAGCGGGAAGCGCCCCTGCAGTTCCGGGATAAGATCCGAAGGCTTGCTTACATTGAACGCGCCTGCCGCGATAAAAAGGATATGATCCGTATTTACGGGCCCCCACTTTGTATTAACCGTCGCGCCTTCGACAATGGGAAGAATATCGCGCTGAACGCCTTCGCGGCTTACATCAGGGCCTCCTCCGCGATCGCCTTTTACCGCGATCTTGTCAATTTCGTCTATAAAGATTATGCCTGTCTCTTCAACTCTCGCTCTTGCTTCATCGCTTACCTTGTCACGGTCAACAAGTTTTTCAGCTTCTTCGGCTTTTAATATTTCCCTTGCGCGCGCGACAGTTACAACTTTTTTCTTTTTTCCGCCGCCGAAGAAACCGGCAAACCCGGAAAGAGTAGATTCAAGGTCTTCCATATTTCCGCCCATCATTTCGATTGCCGGAAACTGCGGATTCTGATTCATCATAAGCTCTACTGTTCTGTCTTCAAGTTTTCCTTCATGAAGCATCGCGCGTAATTTTTCCCTTGTAGCGCTGAATTTGTCATCGCCTTCTTTCGTATCCTGCGCAGGATCCTCGTTCACAGATTCCGCAGCCTTTGTATTATTTTCGTCATTCTGATCTTTTGACTTGTTGTTATAAACAGGAATCCCAAGCTGCAATGTTGTCGCGATAATACTCGAGTTTGAATTTTCAGGATTTATTGAGAAAGTACCCATCGGGCGCATAACAGGACCGGGTTTCGCTGGTTTTTCCTTTTGCTTCTTCGCGTTGTTCGGAAGCAGTAAATCAAGGAGGGCTTCTTCCGCGCGTTTTTCCGCTTCTGCCGTAACGGCTTCCTGCATTTCCTGCTTAACCATCTGAAAGCCTGCCGCCATTAAATCGCGGATCATTGATTCAACATCGCGTCCTACATAGCCGACTTCGGTATATTTTGTGGCTTCCACTTTTATAAAGGGAGATCCCGCGAGCTTTGCAAGGCGGCGTGCGATTTCTGTTTTACCAACGCCGGTCGGGCCTATCATCAAAATATTTTTGGGCGCGATATCTTCGCGAAGCTCAGGATCAAGCTTGAGCCTTCTTATGCGGTTTCTTAAAGCTACGGCAACCGCTCTTTTGGCTTTTTTCTGGCCGACAATGTATTTATCAAGCTCAATTACAATTTCCTTTGGAGTATACTCGTTTCTTTTTTCGTTTATCAGTTTTTTTTCGCTCATGGCACCAATTCCTCCAATGTTATCTGCATATTTGTATATATGCAGATGCTGCCTGCAATCTTAAGGCTCTTTTCCGCAATCTGCGCCGCGGTAAAACCGCTTCCTTCCAGAAACGCAAGAGCCGCGGCATATGCGTAATTGCCCCCCGATCCAATCGCGAGCGCGTTCTCGGCAGGTTCAATCACATCCCCTGTGCCTGATATTAAAAGAGTCTTTGTAATATCGGCCACAAGCAAAAGCGCTTCAAGCCGCCTTAAAGTGCGATCCATTCTCCAGTCTTTGGCAAGTTCCACAGCGGCTCTTGCCAAATCCCCCGAGTATTCTTTCAGCTTTTGTTCAAAGCGGTCAAAGAGAGTAAACGCGTCCGCTGTCGCGCCTGCGAAACCGCAAAGAACTTTTCCGTCCATAAGGCGGCGCACTTTTCGCGCGTTATTTTTCATAACAGTATTTCCCATTGTTACCTGACCGTCGCCTGCCATCGCCACCTTACCTTCCCTGCGGACAGCAATTACGGTAGTTGAATGAAACTCTTCTTTAACGCTCATATCTTCCTCCAAACAAAATATTACTCATTCATGGCTCATATTCAGGAATGCGGATGAGAAGCCGCGTAAACTTTTTTCATCTTTTCAATATTTACATGCGTATAACGCTGCGTTGTTGATATGCTTGAGTGCCCGAGCATCTCCTGAACAATGCGAACATCACAGCCTGAGTTTACAAGGTGAGTCGCGAAGCTGTGGCGCAGAGCGTGCGGGTTTATATTTTTTCCCAGCCCTGAATGCTGCGAATAACGGGAAATTATCCAGCGCACTCCAGGAATGGAAATCGGCTGCCCCTTCCTGTTGATAAAAAGAGCGTCCGTATCTCCTTTCTTTCCTGCAATATGAAGGCGGGCTTCCCTGTGCGGAAGATATTCGCTGATAGCGTCCTTCGCTTCCTGAGAAAAGAACACATACCTTTGCTTTCCGCCTTTACCGGTAATCTTCGCTTCGTCAAATGAAGGAGAAATATTGGACATTGAAAGCGTTACAATCTCTCCTATCCTGAGGCCGCCTGAATACATTGCCATTATAAGCGCTTTGTCCCTTTCAGGCCATAGAATGCCTGTTGTTTCCGGAAGGCAGGCAAAGTCCGCCATTTCATCCTCCCATAAAACATTGGGAAGACAGGCAGGCGTTTTAATGTTTTTTAAGGATACGCACGGGTTGTCTTTGCGTTTCTCCATACGATTCATCCAGCGGTAAAATCCTCTGATTGAAGACAAGTTCCTGTTTACGCTTGATGCGGCCATATGTTCCGCGGACAAATCAGCGATAAAACCCTGAACATCGTAGGAAGACGCCTCTTCGCTTTTAATGCCCAGATTCTCACAGTAAATCGCATAACGGGACAGATCATTGCCGTAAGAATCAAGCGTTCTTTGCGAACATCCCCGCACGGCTTTAAGATAATCAAGATATTCTTTTATCATTCTTCTCCGTCCTCCGCCGAGTGCAGATAATCGCATTCGGGGTTTATGCAAACTTTATGCGCGCCGTTTTTCTTGTCGTATTTTTCCACCATGAAAAATCCGCATTTGGGGCAATCCTGATTTATTGGTTTAAAATGACTGATGAAATCACAGTCAGGGTAATTTGTGCATCCGTAAAATTCCTTTCCCCTTCCCTTTGTCTTGCGCGCGACTATATCGCCGCTGCATTTAGGGCATTTCGCCAGAGGTATTGATCTTGTATTGCGGCATTCGGGGAACCCGGAACACGCAAGGAAAAAACCGAAACGTCCGAGTTTTTTATGGAGAGGCTTCCCGCACTTTTCGCAAATTATATCCGTTACTTCATCAAGGGTTCCCTTGTATGATTCTACAGACTTGCTGACTTCATCTACCGTTGTTTTAAAAGGATCCCAGAACTCCCTTATCATTTCAGGCCAGCTGATCCTATTCTCTTCAACTTCATCAAGCTTTGTTTCCATAGACGCGGTAAAATCCGCGTCGACATAAAGGGGAAAATGTTCCACCAGCACTTCATATATCAGTTTACCAAGGACGGTCGGCACAAGCTGCTTGTTGGATCGCGTAACATAATAACGGTCCAGAAGGACTGAAATTATCGAAGCGTATGTTGAAGGACGCCCTATTCCTTTTTCTTCGAGGGTGCGCACAATGGACGCGTCGGAAAAACGCGCGGGGCCTTGCGTAAAATGCTGTTCGCTTCTGAATTTATCTATTTTAACTATATCGCCGCTCTTTAATACAGGGCACGCTCCCCCGCTCTCTTCCCTGGAAGCAAGAAGTTTAACTGCTTTATAAAAACCTTTCTCAATGAGCTTACTCCCGCTGATTCTGAAGATGCCTTCTTCATTATCCGCCGTTACCCTGATATCGACGCTGACCGTTCTGCTTTTCGCGCTGTTCATCTGGCTTGATACAAAACGTTCCCATATGATCGTGTAAAGGCGCAGTTGATCTTTTGTAAGATACTCTTTTATCGAATCGGGCGTATAGTCAGTGTAGGTCGGCCTTATCGCTTCGTGAGCGTCCTGCGCTTTTTTTCCTACTGTGTATTCAACAGGTTTTTCCGGCAGCTCTTTCGGATAATTTTTTTTAATCCAACCCCGGACATCCTCAATCGCGGAAGCGGCGATACGAACGCTGTCTGTACGCATATATGTGATTAAACCGACTCTTGAAGAGCCGATGCTCACGCCTTCATAAAGCATCTGCGCGACCTGCATTGTCTTGCGTGATGTGAAACCTAACCTGTTCGCCGCAGTCTGCTGTAATTGCGATGTTGTAAAGGGCGCTTTTGGCCGGATTGTTTTATCTGTTTCGCGTACATCCGATACTATGCAGTCGTTATTTTTTATTTTTTCGATGATCGCGTTCACTTCAGCTTCATTTTTTAATTCAGGCTTGGCGTTGTTCCACAACACAAGCTGCGCGGTATAAATTGACTTGCCCGATTTGAAATCCGCTTCAAGGGTCCAATATTCATCGGGAATAAAACTTTCTACTTCTTTTTCCCTTTCGCAGATAAGGCGAAGCGCGACAGACTGAACGCGCCCGGCGGAAAGACCGTTCTTTACTTTCTTCCATAACAGCGGAGAAAGATTATAGCCTACCAGCCTGTCCAGTACACGGCGCGCTTTTTGCGCGGAAACTTTCGCTTCATCAATAACGCGCGGATTAAGTACAGCGTCATTTACAGCCTGAGGCGTTATTTCGTTAAAACTGATTCTTTCGATCGGAACAAGTTCTGTCCTCGCGTTAATCGCGTTCCTTAAGTGCCACGCGATAGCTTCGCCTTCACGGTCATTATCGCACGCAAGCAATACCTTGCCTGATTTTTTAGCGTCGGTTTGCAGTTCTTTTAAAATTTTCGCCCTGCCGCGCACAGTTATATATTCCGGTTCAAAATTATGATCGACGTCGATTGCTGTTCTGGATTTTGGAAGATCAATTAAATGTCCCATGGACGCTTTAACATTGTAACTTGGACCCAGGTATTTCTCGATGGTTTTTACCTTTCCGGGTGATTCTACAATTACAAGGATTTGTTTTTCCTGTTTGGATGATTTCTTTTTTGTCTCTCTTTTTTTTGCCGCTTTTTCCTTAACCATACCTTTTCCTTTAAACATCAATATTAAGCAAATCCGCCATTGAGGAAATTAATTCCTCCCTGTTTGAAGGCCGTGATATATCCGCCCTGCCTGAAAACGCTTCTGTTATATTCCACTTCTTTAATATATCTGAGGCTGAATAAATTATCTCAGCTCCGTCAAAGACAAGTTTAATTGTGCCTCTCCTGTCGATTCCCGCGCTTTCTTTTACTCCGCAGGAGGCTACCCAAAGATCCTTTCCCTGTTCCAAAGCGAAAGCCGCCGTAATCAGCGCTCCTGATTTATCAGGCGCTTCGACAATCAGAACACTTCGCGAAAGAGCGGAAATAATTCTGTTTCTTGCAGGAAAAGTCCATTTTCCCGGAGGAAAACCCGGAGGATACTCAGAAATTACAGCACCCCCCGAATCCAATATTTTTTTTGCAAGAGGCCTGTTAGAGGCCGGATATATTCCGTCAATTCCGCCGCCAAGCACAGCGTATCCCGGAGCGCCTGATGCCAAGTTTCCTCTGTGAGACATTGCGTCAATTCCATACGCAAGGCCGGAAACAACGGAAACACCTGCTTTGCCGATATTGTCCGCGATTTTATATGCCTGTTCCGACGCGTCGCGGCTTGGCTTTCTTGTACCTACCATTCCCAAAAGCGGCTTTTCAGGATCCGGAAGCCGTCCCCTGTAAAAAATTACCGAAGGAGGATCGAATGCTTCCCTTAACAGGGGCGGGTATTCGCAGGAGTTCCATGATACCCATTTAATTGACCGCATTGCGCAAGTTGTGTCAATATGCCCGGCCTTCTCCCGTATTTCACTTAAATCCCAGAAAGTTTTTATGGGCCGGTTAAGAATTATCTCAATATCTTTTTTTGACTGTATAAATAAATCATCTTCACTTTCAAAACACTGTAATAATTTAATTTTTTCAGCAAGTTTTATTCCCGGTAAAAGATATATTATCATATCCAAAAGACCGCGATCCGAGAGAGAACTTTTATTTGTCAGAGTTTCAAAAATATTTCTGTTATCCATAAATGATCCCCTGAATATAATCCCTGTTATTCAACGCTTCATCTTTTTCGCTCATGTTTTTGGTGCGGTTAATTATTCTGTCATAAATATCAATTGCCTGCGTAAAGTTTTCCAGCATGAAATGCGCTCTTGCAAGAACAAACATCGCCTGATAATCAGATGTTTGTATTAAAAGATAACGATCAAGATAAGTGATCGCATCCTGCGGCCTTTCAAGTTCAAAAACATACAAAACGCCGAGTGCGTACATCGGCCTTGTATAGGTTATATCGATTTCCAAAGCCCGCAAATAAGCGCGCTCTGAAAGATTAAAATAACGCTCCCTTTCATTAACATCGTTAGCTGAAAATCCAACAATTGATTTGGCTACAAAGGAGGCTGAAACTCCGGTTAAATAATATAAAAACGCGTCTTCCGAATTAAAATAAATTGCCCTTTCAAGGGCGGAAAGCGCGTCGTTATGCATGTTTCTGTCCGCAAGCCTTGTCGCCAGTATTTTCCAGTAAACGCCTGTCTGCGCTCCTTCCCTGACATTGCGTTCTATTTGGTCTTCATATAAAGCGATTGCCTTCCTTAAACCGTCAATTGTTTCAGGCGGACCTCCGCGCGGGCTTATCTGCGCGATTCTGTCCGCCAATTCCCTGTTTGTCTTTGTGCTGCCCCTTTGGTACATAAAGTAAAGTAATGCGCCCACCGCCGAAATGATGAGAATCGCCGCTACAAATTCCTTGAATCTTTTCATAACAGCCTCATGTATGCTTCAAGCTTGGAAGGTAACGGCGGTGATTTTCCTTAAGTACCGATCTTTGCACATGAGTATAAATCTGCGTTGTAGAAAGATCGGCATGTCCCAAAAGTTCCTGAACGGTTCTAAGATCCGCTCCTCCTTCAAGAAGGGAGGTTGCGAAACTGTGCCGCAGTGTATGAACGCGCGAAGAAGTTCCCGCAAGCGACGCCCATTTCGCGTAATTTTTCCAGACGCCTTTTCTGGAAAGACGCTTTCCGGTTTTTGAGATAAACAGAGCCTGGCTTTTATTCACATTTCCCGCAAGCAGAGGCCGCGCGAAACTCAGATATTGTTTTAACTGTTCCGCAGCTTCGCTTCCAAAAAACACAAGACGCTCCTTGTCGCCCTTCCCCTTCACTTTGGCAATTCCGCTTTCAATATCAATATCCCGGAGATTCAATCCGCAGGCTTCCATAACACGAAGACCCGCCGAATATATAAGCTCAAAAAGACATCTGTCCCTGATACCCTGCGGTTTTGACGTATCTATTACATCCAAAAGACCTTCGACAGTTTCCTTGTCCATAACTTCAGGAAGAACGGCCTTGCGTTTTGGGCTTTCAAGAAGATCCGCCGGATTCGCGCTTACAAGTCTTTCATCCATCGCGAACCGGAAAAATGATCTTAAAGCGGAAATTGCTTTTGAAGCGGAGCGGGGTTCAATATCGTTTGTGTCGCGGCGCATCATAAGATAACCGGTCAGAAAACCGGCGTTCACATCGCAAAGCTGTTTCTTTTCAGTTTCCAGAAAAGAAAGAAAGCGTTTAATCTCAAAACGATAACATTCCTTTGTCAGAAAGGCGTGACGCTCTATCGCTATAAGCCGGGAACAATATCTTTTCAGAATAACTGAATTATCCAAGTTATTATTACTCCATTGCGTTCATGTATAATTTTTCTTCTGACCGAAAATTATGTTTTCTGATAACGGAAGGAACATCCAAATCCTCTTGAAATTCCCTTTGCGGAATATACGAAGAAAGATAATCCGGGTGTTTGGTCCTTTCTACCATCTTTTCAAATTCGTTGTAATTAATAAAATCAGATACTGCCGGTTTTTCCGGTAAAACAATTTTTTCCTGTAAAACAGGCTTTTGCGAAGCGTTCTGAATATTTAAAAAACCCGTAGCGATAACCGTTACCTGAATACGGTTATCCAGTTCAGGGTCGATGCGAAGGCCGTGAATAAGATGCACTTCCGGATCGCATTTTTCCTTTATGGTTTTAATAATATTTTGAATTTCAACGAGCGTAATATCATCGGGCCCTGCGATATTAATGAGAACCCCTGTGGCCCCTTCAATGCTTGTGTCTTCAAGAAGAGGATTGTCAATCGCGTTTTTAACCGCGTCAACAGCGCGGTTTTCGCCTGTGCCTGAACCGATACCCATAAGTGCGTCGCCCTTGTCCTTCATGACCGTTTCCACATCGGCGAAATCGGTATTTTGAAATCCGGTTTTTGTTATAAGCTCTGAAATACCCTGAACTCCCTGACATAGAACTTCGTCAGCCATCAGGTACGCCTTGTTCCAGGAAGTTTTGTTATCAATAATTTTGAATAAATATTGATTTGGAATAACAATTAATGTGTCAACTTCCTGCCGCAGTTTCGCTATCCCTTCTTCGGCAAGCCTCATTTTATAACGGCCTTCAAATTCAAACGGAGTAGTAACGACGGCAACTGTAAGAGCGCCAAGCTGCCTTGCGATGCGCGCGATAACAGGAGCCGAGCCTGTACCTGTTCCGCCGCCCATGCCTGCGGTAATAAAAACCATATCCGCGCCCTTGAGAACTTCGGCAATGGAAGCCTGATCCTCAATGGCCGCTTTCTCTCCCTTATCCGGAATGCCTCCCGCTCCCCTGCCGCCTGTGACCTCCGCGCCTATTTGAAGCTTGACTTCCGCTCTGCTTTTTTCATGCAGATCCTGAAGGTCGGTGTTTGCCGCGATGAAATTAACTCCTGTCATTTTCGCGTCAATCATTCTGTTTAGCGCGTTCCCGCCTCCGCCGCCTGCGGAGATGACCTTGATTACGGCAGGGACATCATACCAATGATTCTTTGCTTCTGCCTGTAATAATTTTTCAGCCGCTTTTGCTTCCTGTAGTTTAAACGGGATTACCGGAGATATTCCCATATCCATAGCTTTCGATTTCATTCCGGAAACATCCGCTGAAAGTTCGCATACTTTTAAAACATTCATTTAACTCCCCTCCACCTTTATATCTTTAATTAATCCGGCTATGCATGGATTAAAAAAATTCTTCTTTTAACCAGTTTTTCAATTTATCTATAAGCGCAGAATTTTTTTTATCACTCTGCTTTAATTCACTGTTTTTATCTGCGCCATCCAGTCCAAGACGCCGCTCTCCTTCAAGAACGAGCCCTATTGCCGTAGCAAATGAAGGATTGCGGTATTCTTCCACAAGTCCGCCAAGATTCGGCACAGGCAGCGGGTTTCCAAGCCTGGCCGGTAATTTTAAAATATTATTTGCAAGTTCAACCACTCCGGCAAGGTGCGCTGTTCCTCCTGTCAGCACAACGCCGCCTCCCAGAGGACGCGTCAGGTTCAGGGTATCAAGGTGCTGCCTTACAAGCTTGAATATTTCTTCCATTCTGGGTTTTATAATCGCAAGCAGCTGCGAACGCGGGATTGTCATGGGCGGCCTTCCGCCGACGCCTGGTACAATTACTGTGTCATCATCGTCCAGTACAGCGTCCCAGCAGCAGCCGGCGTCAATTTTTATTTTTTCCGCGTTATCAACAGAAATATTTTTAATGATTGAGATATCGCTTGTAACCTGCGTGCCGCCCGCAGGAATTGTATGCGTTGAGTACGGAGTTCCGTCAACATAAACAAGCGCGTCTGTTGTACCGCCTCCAAGGTCCAGTAACACAACGCCGAGGTCCATCTCTTCCTGCGTCAGGACGGCCTTTGAAGCTGCAAGAGTCTGAAGAATAAGCTCATTCACCCTGAAGCCCGCCCTGTTGACGCACTTAATTAAATTCTGCGCGCCTGTTACTGAGCAGGTTATTATGTGTACTTCGGATTCAAGCCGCACGCCGATCATATCCATCGGATTACGAATTCCTTTTTGATCGTCAACCTTGAAATTCTGTGGTATTACTTCAAGTATCTGCCTGTCTGTCGGTATCACTACAGCTTTTGCCGCTTCAAGTACGCGATCAACATCTTCCTGTCCTATTTCCCTTTCTCTTGTGCTTTTTCTTTTACCGGAAACTCCCACAACTCCGCGCGAGTTAATTCCGTTTATGTGATTTCCGCCTATTCCTGTCCAGCAGTCGGTAACTTCAAGTCCGCTCATCATCTCCGCGTCTTCTATCGCCGCGGCAACCGCGCGAAGAGTGGCTTCAATATTTACAACAACGCCCTTTCTTAAACCGGTGGACGGACGCACGCCGACTCCGATAATTTTAAGACTTCCGTCCGTGTCACGTTCGCAAATTACAGCGCGTACGCATGTTGAGCCGATATCCAATGAAGCAATTATGTCATTACTCATATCAGGACTGCTCCTTAATTTTATATGTACCCATGCCGGATCTAAAATCAATCTCATGCGGTTTTTGAATATCGTCTTCAAAAATATTTAGCATTAGCATAATATACCGGATTGTATCCTCAGTTAAATTATTTTCCGTTCTTACCCTGATTGAACTGTGAACAGGATAAAGTACAAGTTCATATCCGTCCCATGTTTTCTGCTCTATGCGGATTTCCGAAATGGCGGATAACAATTCAGGCGCTGCTATCGCCATATAGCTTAAGTTTTCAACAAGCGGCACCAATGCCGAAGGAAAACGCATGCCTATCTGCGGATTCTCTATTCCTGATATGACAGGAAGGTTCACTGTTTCACCGGAAGATGTATCTCCGATTTTATAAAAAACTCCGTGCCTGTCAAGCAAAACCGGCACCTGTTTTGAATTAATATTTGAAAGAACAAGCGCCGATGCCGTTCGCGGATTTAAAAATATGGATAATCTGTCGGGAAAACGTTTCATTACAAGAGCCGATTCCACAAGAATATGCGAAGACAGGACATTCTGTATTTCCCTTGCGTTTGTTGAAAAGAACGAGGAGTTTTCGTCAATGCCCGCAAGAGAGAGTATTTCCGCGCGGTTAAGCGGAGAAAATCCGTGAACCTCTACAGTTGAATACGGGATAAAAGGACTTATTCCGAAAAGCCATACCAGCTGCGCCGCGAGAATGACAGCGGCTACAATCAAAAGTCTCTTAACGCTTTTTTCAACTTTCCCTGTAGATTTCTTGTTGATATTAATTTCACCGGAGGCGTTATAATAATAATCAGTATTCACTTTCATCCTCCGTATTTTTTACAGAATTGCCGCCTTTCCTTGCTACATTGGCAATCAGACCGGCGCAAATAAGGGTAGTTAAAAGCGACGAGCCTCCGGCTGAAAAGAACGGAAGCGGTATTCCCGTAACAGGCAGCGCTCCTGAAACTACCGCTGTATTTAAAAGCGCCTGGGATACAATCATGGTTGTCAGTCCCGCTGCAAGAAGGCGGCCGAATACTGTTTCACTTTTTAACGCGGCCCTGTATCCAAGAAAAGCGAAAAGTGAAAACAGCGCGAAGAACAGCAGTATTCCGATAAATCCGGTCTCTTCAACATACGCGCTGAAAATAAAATCAGACTGTATTTCCGGAATACTCGCTATCTTGCGCGTTCCCTCTCCAAGTCCTTTCCCCCAAAAACCTCCTGAAACAATTGCGTCTCTGCTTGCGTTAACCTGGAAACCAGCGCCGAGCGGATCCCACTCAGGTTTTATAAAACTGACAAGACGCCTTACCCTGTGTTCTTTTGTAAATACCAAAAGCGCGGATACCGGTATAATCATTACGATAGCCGCAAGGAAATATCTGTAACGCATTCCTGCAAGAAAGAAAATAATCATCGCGTTAAAGATAATAAAGACTGCCGTAGAAAAATTGTTCTGTATATATATAAGACCGAAGAAAACCCCTGTTACCAGAACAGGAGGAAGAATGCCTGTGTAAAAATTTGAAAGGTTATCTGATTTTTTATCAAGGATGTGAGCCAGATATATCGGAAGCACAAACTTCACCATCTCTGAAGGCTGATATGACATGGAGCCTAGTTCAATCCAGCGGGAAGCTCCGTAGCGTTCAACTCCAATACCGGGAACCATGGTCAGACAGCAGAGAAACGCCGCGAGTATAACAAAAGGCATTATAAATTTTCTAATTAAATCAAGGTTTATACGCGAGAAAACAAAGAAGGCGGCAAGTCCTGCAGCGCCGAAGACAGCCTGTCTTAAAATAAAGTAATTGCCGTCATTGAAAAAACGCGCCGCGAATGAGTAAGATGCGGAGTATAATGTTACAAGTCCTGTCCCCAACAGCAGAATTACGCAAAAATAAATAAGGTGTATTTGGGCTTTGCGGTTTTGTGTTTTTTCAATTTCAAACTGATACATATAAATTCCTATTGAATTTTTAAAGTTGAAAGCGCGATAATCGCGAACAACCCGCCCAATATCCAGAACCTGATTACGGTTTTATTTTCCGACCAGCCCATAAGCTCGTAATGATGATGAAGCGGTGCCATTTTAAAAACCCGCTTTTTGCGAAGCTTGTAGGAAACTACCTGTATAATCACAGACGCGATTTCCAGTACAAAAACACCTCCGATAACAAGAATCAAAATCTCTTTTTTTGTTATTAGTGAAATAACCGCTATTACTCCGCCCAGTGATAAACTTCCGACATCACCCATAAATACTTCCGCGGGGTG
>JAIRQF010000009.1 GCA_031256635.1 Treponema sp.
CGGGAGTTTTTTTAATAGTTCTAATAGGTTAAGAATTGTGATATCTGTTGTTATTGCCATAAATGGCACAAGGGTATCAATATCAACACACACAAAAGATTTAAATAACATAGTCAATAAAATAAAAAAGGACGCCGATCTGATTTATGAAAAACCAGATAACGTCCGTACGGCTGGGAACGGCACAACGGCACTAGCCAATAAAAGTATCAGCGACACCCAGTTAAATAACAATCTACCGCAAATCCCCGAAAATGTCAATAACAAAAAACATTAACCTCCCCCATCGTAATTGACAAATCAAATGAAAGCATTACACTGAAACTTCGGGGAGACAGGCATGAAAGTATTGTTTATAGGCGGAACAGGCACAATTTCAGCAGAGATTACAAGGCGCGCAGTACAGTTGGGATGGGAGGTTTTTCTGCTTAACCGGGGAAACCGCAAAAATGAGTTTAAGGGGTCTGGGTATAAGCATATAAAATGCGATATTTTCGCGGAAAACAAATCAACAATAAAAGAAAAACTAATAAAAGCGCTTGGCAAGGCAAAAAAGTTTGACGCGGTCTGCGAGTTTTTCGCTTTTACCCCCGAGCATGTTCAGCGCGATTTCGATATTTTTGACGGTCTTTGCGCTCAGTATATTTTCATTTCTTCAGCTTCAGCATACCAAAAACCGCCGTCATCCTATCTTATAACCGAAAGCACGCCTTTATCCAATCCGCTCTGGCGTTATTCCAGGGAAAAAATCGCCTGTGAAGAATATCTTATATCAAAGTACCGCGAATGCGGGTTTCCTGTCACTATTGTCCGGCCAAGCCATACTTATGACGAGCGCAATGTTCCGATCGGCGTACACGGAAAAAACGGAAGCTGGCAGGTATTAAAAAGGATGCTGGACGGGAAAAAGGTGATTATCCACGGAGACGGAACAAGCCTTTGGACATTGACACATAACAGTGATTTCGCGCGCGCTTTTTTAAGGCTTATCGGGAATATACACGCAATGGGAGAATCGGTACATATAACTTCCGATGAAAGCGTAACATGGAATCAGGTTTATCAGATTATCGCCGGCGCGTTGAATGTCGAATTAAAATCGGCGCATGTGTCAAGCGAATTTCTTAATGATTGTTCCGCGGGCCTTTATGATTTTAAAGGCAGCCTTTTGGGAGACAAGGCTAATTCCGTCGTTTTTGACAATACCAAATTAAAGCGTCTTGCGCCGGATTTTTGCGCGAATGTGCGCGCAGACGAAGGCATTAAAATGACAATTGCAAATATACTCGCCAAAAAAGAACTTCAAAAGGAAGATCCGCAGTTCGACAAGTGGTGCGATGATGTCATTGCCGCGCTGGAAATCGCAAAGAAAAGTTTTAATATTAAATAAGGAACCGGTTTCTACTTAATTATCGCTTCTTTTGTGTTCGCGCATGGTTAGAAACACGATAACAGCGAAAAGTATAATAAAGAATATAATCGAAAAAATCAGGACAAAAAAGCCGCTGTCATCTTTTTCTTTTACCGGCGCAGGTTCGCCGACAATTAATGTAGACGGATCTATAACGACAGTATCATCGGAAAAAATAACAAAAAGGCATATTATTACAGTAATCATCATTAATGCCAGAGCGCCAAGACAGACAAGACGGAGATGAAAAGTTGACTTCTTGTTGATCGCCATATAAACTGTGGCTCCCATAATTACCAGACCAAGTACAATACCCAAAAACATATTAATCTCCCTGCTTTTCTCTTTTCAGTTAAATTTCGGCCTTTTTTATAATTGTGGTTAGGAAAAGGTGAGAATTAACCAATTTACCATTCCTAACCCTTCATATAAATTAGCCTTGTCATTTATCAATTTCTGTGATATTTTTAATAAATAATCCTATTTTAAAGAGAGGTAATATATGGCTCATAAAATCAGTGACGCTTGCGCAGGCTGCGGTTCATGTGTCGGCGACTGCCCGAATGAAGCGATTTCAGAAAGTGGCGGAAAATATCAAATCGACCCGGAAAAATGCGTAGATTGCGGCGCGTGTGTCGCCTCCTGTCCAACAGAGGCAATCGCACCAGAGTAAGATTTGTCTTTAACAAAGGCTGGCAAGGGATTGTCTCTTGCCATTTTTTTTATTTTTTTCTGCCTGCCGGTCTGCCATGCTCAGCAGCCGTTTCCCGAAATAAGCCAGCTTAATCCCCGCGATTTAAGTTTCAGGCAATTGATGAGCGATGTAGAAGCAAACAGAAGGCGTCTTGCAAGCTACAGACCCTCTGAAAGCGCAGCCGCTGAAATGGCGGGTCATTTAACAATTTATCAATATACAATCAACTCATCTGATGATATTCTTTTTCTCGCTGCCCGCACAAATGTACCTTACGCGGCTCTTGTAAGCCTTAACAGGCTGTCAAGTCCAAGGTCTCTGATAGCGGGAAACATTATGCTGCTTCCCTCCTGCCCTGGCATTTTTATCCCGGCGGAAGCGGAATCGGATCTGGAATTAATTCTGGGAGCGGCAAGAGAAGGTTCTCTGGGCTATACGGAACTTACAATAATGCTGGCAGGAAGACCTCAGATTTTCCGCTTTTTCCCCGGCGCGGATTTTACGCCGACAGAAAGGGCGTATTTTCTAAATTCAGGTTTCCGGTTTCCGCTTCAAAATTATCGCATAACAAGCCCTTACGGCATGAGAAACGATCCGTTTACAGGAGAGCGTTCAATGCATCAGGGGATTGATTTTGCCGCGCCGGAAGGAACGCCTGTTTACGCAATCGCGGACGGAACAGTAACAGCCGCCGGTTTCGATCCTGTATACGGAAATTATATAATTATCAGTCACAGTAATAATTGGACAAGCCTGTACGGTCATTTACAAATTATCGTTACGGCCTTGCGATCGGAAGTAAAATCCGGTAATCTTATAGGTAGGGTCGGATCTACAGGCCAATCTACTGGGCCTCACCTGCATTTTGAACTGCGTCAGGATGGGAGAGCGTTTGATCCGATGGGAAATCTTCGCCATTAGGGAGACAGGCGAAGGTATCAATGTAAGACTCCCTCTTGATTAAGCGATGTCCAAATTAAAACTTTTTCTTATAATCCAGTTTCTCCCCGTTTTCATATTACACGCGCAGACGGAATCTTTCCGTACAATTATTGAAGGATCCGCCGAAGTAACCCTGGAAAGGCAGCAGGAAACCTTTATTACCATGGGAATAAACTCCTCTGTAATAATTAACATGGGCCCTGACGCGCGGTTTTTAAGGGGTATTGAACTTGAGATTACCGCTCCTCAAAGCTGGCTGCAATACAGGGGCGCGCTTGTCATGATCATGTACAATAATCTGAATCCGCAAACCGCATCCGGCACAGAAGATATAACCGGTAATCGTATTGCATTTGAAGCTTTGCCTTCCCGCCTGCGGATCATCTACCATATTCCCGTAAGAGCGCAGCATGGACTTAGAACAACCACTACCGTTACCATGCCTTCGGCTGTAGTCCAGCCGTCGACATTTCCAATCATGTTCAGATTGATGCAGGTAAGCAAGGGATTACCTGATGAATTCGAACATATGACGTTCAGTTTTACGGCGCGGCCCATTATGAGCGATGAAGGAGCCGTAAGGCTGGTTCCGCGCTACCCCGCGCAGCTTAGAAACAGGCCTTTTACAGTCCTTATAAACGACACCGTTATAAGCAATATTTCCGAGGAGATAATGCTGCGCGAAGGCGAGCATCATCTTGTCATTCTTTCTGAAGATTACCGCAATGAAAGCCGCCGTTTTTATGTAGAAAGAGGGCGGGTATCGGAACTTATACTGGATTTACAGGATCCAACCCCTTATATCGTCTTTGAAGGCCCTCAGAACACGCGGGTATTCCTTGATAATGTCCTTATCGGCAATATACATGAGCCCATTCCTGTCGAGCCCGGCACTCATGAAGTCCTATACCAGATTGGCGATTATACGATTATAAGAACGATTAACATCCAGCGCGGAAAAACGTACCGTGTGTCGCTGGCTGTGGATTTGACAATTAAGGAAGAAGGCTGAAATTAACTGTTAAGAAAAACCACACTCCCGTCCGATAAGTTAAGTGTCGGGATTGTAGTTCCCCTCCCAAATCACTATGATTCCGATATGCCTCAAGGGCATGGAGCTGTCCGTAACTAAATTCGGGCAGCTCTTTTTTTATACTAGAAAAAAGATATCAAATTCGTTAATATTACTCCCTATGATTAAAAAACAGCCTCATCCGGAAGAAAGTGAAGACAGGGTCAGGCTTAAACCATTTCTTGGGATGCGCCCGGGTGTATACCTTACAGTTATTTATTCATTTATTATACTTTTAATTATTTTTTTCCTGCTTGTTTTTCCCGGTTTAAGAAACCCTGGGTCGGTATTAATCGCAAAAACACAGCCAGCAGGCGCTGCTATAAGGGTAAATGATGTTTATATGGGAACCTCCGGCAACAGGATTTTCCTGCCTAACGGGACATATATTATCGAAGCTGTCATGCCCGGTTTTGAAAAGCAAGCCGCCGTTCACACAATTAAGGGGCGGATTTTTGCGTCTCTTTTTTTTCCGCGTAAGGAAATAATAGAGTTTACTTTTGCTACATCAGATCCAATGTCCGCTTTTGCCGTTTATGCCGCGGATTTCTCTGAATGGACATTTGGCGGAGAGCCGACTTCTACATGGCAGGTCCCATTAAGCCTTTCTGAAGGAGCATATCGTACCGGCCCATACGCAAAAGACGAGTTAAATGAGATATTAATAGCTGCATCCCGCTTTACAAGCACCCGATCCGCCTTACGCGATCTTATCCGTGCAAAGGCTTTGCTGGATAATTTGGGAAATGCTCCTTCCCCGTCCGCGCTGCTTTCTTCAGTCTCCGGTATAATCGCTTTTCTGTCAGAAAATCCGGGAAGCGCACAGTGGATTTTAAGTTTGCTGCCTGCAAACTCGCCCGCCGTAGCCGCGATTGAATCATCGCAGTGGTTTAAAAATTCATCATACTCTCCATCGCTTACTCCGGGCAGCGCAAACAGCCGGCGTATCGATATCGCTGGTTTAAGTTTTACGAACATACCGCCTGCGTCAATAGAATCAGGCGGGAATCTTCTGTTAAATCAAAATCCGGTAAAAATAAAAGAATTTTATATAAGCGATAACGCTGTCAGTAAATCCTTATTTGAAACATTCCTGGAAGAAAACCCGCAATGGAAAGACCATTACACAAATTACTATCCGCAGGAACTGTCGCTTAACCCGATGGAAAACAGAGACGCAGTTACAGGCGTTACATGGTATGCATCCGATGCGTTTTGCAAGTGGCTTTCCGGTTATCTTCCCCCGTCTTTGTCAAATATGGAAATAAGGCTTCCGTCAGAAGATGAATGGTCGGCTGCCTCTCTTGTTGTAAGCAGCATGAGAAATCCCGGCTGGTTATGGTGCGCCGACCCGTATGTTCCGCTTCCCTTCATTTTTGCAAAACCTGAGGCAATCGAGGCTGTAAGCTCTCCTGAACGATCTCTTCGCGGAAGGCAGTCATACGCCTCAATAGAAACAAGGGCATCTCTTCCTCCTGATGTATCATCACCTTTTGTAACATTCCGGCCTGTTATAGCTGAAAGAAAGTAAAGATATGAATGGAAGCATTAAAATAATCGCGCAAAACCGCAAAGCAAGGCACGATTATTCGATTGATGAAAGCTACGAATGCGGCATTGAGCTTATGGGAACAGAAGTAAAATCATTCCGCGACGGAAAGATTTCATTTCCTGACGCGTGGGCCGAAGTGAAAAACGGCGAAGTCTGGGTTCATTCCCTTATAGTTGCCGAAAATCCGTTTTCATCAATTTTTAATCATTCTCCTGACAGGCTCAAACGGCTTCTGCTGCACAAAGAAGAAATTAAACGTATCAACAGGAAGGTTGAAGAAAAGGGCTACACTCTTATTCCGCTGTCATTTTATTTTAAAAAAGGCAGGGTAAAAGTCGAATTGGGTCTGTGCAAGGGAAAAAAAGCCTACGATAAGCGCGCTACAATCCGTGAAAAAGATTTAAAACGCGAAATCGCAAGGGAATTCAGAAATAAAATGAATTGATATTAGTGGCTTTTCTAAAACTTTCGAACCGAAGGTTCGCGTTTTTTGGAAAAGGCTCATTATCTTATGCGTTTTTCAATTAATTCCAGCATGTAAAGAAACGCGAAAATTAACAGACCTGCGCTCAGAGCCGCTATTTTAATATTTCTGTCGGAAATAAAATTTGGGTCATGAGCTGAGTAAACGCTTCCTGTAACTACCGGAGCTGCCTTTGAATTATCAAGACCGGCTATTCTTATAAAATGCTCGTCTTCCTGGCCATAACCCAAAAGACGCGCTTGAACAAGGGCTGTGTCCTTATCAAACAGATAATTGTTTCTGGTTCTTTCAAGGTCTTCGTTAAGAATCCCCAAATTATTTATATTTTCCCATTGGTAGTCCCTCTCGGATAAAAGGTAATTATACGCTGAGAGTCCTTTAGGTCCTGCAAAAAATGAAAAAAGCGCATATACAGCGACAGCAGCCCATATCGCAATGAGGAATTTTTGGATTCTCATGACTCGATTAACGGTAATTTTTACATGATTCTTTAAGCATTGACAACGGTAATGGCATACTTTATTATTTATATTGAGAAAAACTACTGAAATATGGTGAATTTGCCGATAATGGAAGGATACAACTATTGGTTTTACGTATAAATTACAAAACCAGCCGGTTACAAGCTATAATTTAGGGAGCGGTTCATGGCAAGTAATAAAAAACCATCAATATATTCCGATCGCAGCAGCATCGGATCTGCCGAAGAATTGGATGAATACGGAGTATGGGTAAAAAGCGGACCGCAAATTCTTTCCGGTGATAGCCAGACAAGCGCTGTTATTGACCTTCCTGCGGACGACATTACCATGGATGATGATTCTTTATCTGTCGATGACGCCATACTCGATATCAGCGATGACAGTTTGGCTGATTTTGACGACATGAAATTTCCGGATGACAATATCGAAATAGAGGATGCAGACAATCTTGAAAATGTAAATACCGATTTGGGAGAATACAGCTTTCCGGAAAGCGGCGATGAAGACCCTAACGCGGACGGTATTAAAATAGAAGACGCGAATTTTGAAGATTTCGAGAACATGCAGGACGACAGCGCGGAAGAACAGGAAATACCTTCAGACGATTTGGCGGATGATAGTCTTGATGATTTATCCGATGAACAAAATGATATCAGCATAAACATGGATGATTCTGAAGAAGAAATAGAAATTGATGATATTACAAAAAACAATTTAATAGCGGAAAATGATTTCGATGAAAGTAATGATATTAACACCGGTGATATAACAAAGGATAATATCATTACAGAAAATGATTCGCTTAACATTGATACGGTAGATTTTGACAGTTTTGATACAGATTCCATTGGAGTAAAAAAAACGGAAGACACTTCCGGTGAAGATATTGTCATTGAAGATGATTTATTAGCCAATAAAGACGAAAATGACTCAATCATCATTGATGATGATTTACTCACAGCGCCGGATAATTATGATATCCCGACAGTAAAATCAATTGAAAACAACGTCGGCATAATACAGGATAACCTTGAAACGGCTAAAACCGGCGGGAACGAGCTTTCTTCAATACTTTTACAGCAGATTGCAAACGAACTTTCTTCCATCAGGAACGAACTTACTGAATTAAAAAAAGAATTCGCAAGTGTCAGATCCGGCGTAAAACCGCCTGATAAAACGGATGATTCCGAACACAGCAGTTTCTTTTCCGAAGAAGATGATGAAACAATATCGCTTACAGGCGATGAGCTTAACAACATACTCGGCACAAGCGGAGAAGCCATCGTTGAAGAAGGCATACCCGAGACAATTGATGATGACGAAGACGAAACAATCGCGCTTACAGGCGATGAGCTTGACAATATACTGAACTCCGCCGACTTCACCGAAGAATCAGGCGCAGAAGAAAACCCGGAAGCTGATTTTTCAATTGAAGGCGAGCCGTCAATTGAAAGTGAACCGTCAATTGAAAGCGAACTGTCAGATGAAGGCGAACCGTCAGATGAAGATATTTTCATTGATGAATCACTGGACAATGACATTGATATTGACATTGACATAACACCTGACGGTACGGAGTTAGATCTGCAGGAAGACGCTTCAGCGGATGGCATGGATTCACTTGATGCCGGAATAGCTGCGGAAACTGATGATATGGATCTTTCATCGTTAGATAACATTGATTTTACGGAAGATGAAATGTCATCAATTGACCTTGATGACGCGATTACAGGCAGCGAAACGATTGATTTGGAAACAGGCGAATCAACCGTTGACGCGATTGATTTGGAAATCCCCGCCGATGAAACAATTGATGAATCGGTAATTGATGAAGCAATTGACATCAGTTTTGATGAATCAACAGAAGAATCAGCTGATTTGGCAATGGATGAACCGGCCGTTGATGCAATTGATTTAGGAATTGATGAACCATCAGACGGGGAATCTGACGCCGTTATAACAGATGATGATTCAGATATTATAGCGGATGAAATCTTGTTTGACTCGCTCGTATTGGATGATGATGCTTTCGCACAAGGAAATGATAGTGCCGCTGAAGAAGTTACCGGAGAAACAGAAGACTCACTTGCGGACATTGACCTTAATATCGAAACGGAAGCAGATTCTCCTGAAATGGAAACCGGTGAGGACTCATTTGACATTGACAACGCTGTTGACGCATTAGGTGAAATAGACACCAGCGCTCTTGAAGCAGACTCTATTGAGGATATCAATACTGATGTTCTGGAATCGCAGGATGATTTATCTCTTGACGGCATTAATGAAGACGATATCACTCATCTTTCGGACGCTCCCGATAACAGTTCATACCTTGAAGACGAAACCGGTGATTTTGATCTTTCAAATGTAGTAATTGAAGAGCCGGATTTATCAGCCGACGATATTATAGATGACCTTTCAGAACCTGAAATAAATGAGGCGGATTATGACATTGACTCTCTTGATGATCTATCAATTGATTCAAGCGAGATCGAAGATATTTCCATTGATGATATTCCGTCGGAAGAAGATTTAACCGCGCTTAAAGAAGAGCTTGAATCCGGGAATGATGTCATTGAAGATATTTTTGAAGAAGAAATTACAGAACTGCCGCAGCAGGATGATGATGTTGAAGAAATATCTGAAGAAGGGATTATTCCTCCTCCAAAACCGGTTGTAAAAGAAACACCTGCAAAAAAAGAAGCTGCGGCTAAACAGGAAACTCCGGTAAAACAAGAAGCTCCCTCCAGGCAGGAAACCCCCGCAAGGCAGGAAGCTGTGGCCAAGCAGGAAGCTCCTGCGGCAAAAACCGCCGCGCCGGCGCAAGGCGGCACAAACAACGGCTTCCAAATTCCTGTAGAATTAAAATCAGAACTGAGAAATATCCTCAGTTATATGGATCAGCTTCTGGAATCCCTCCCTGAACAAAAAATTGAAGAATTCGCAAAATCAAATTACTTTGATTCATATAAAAAACTCTCTAAGGAATTGGGGCTGGTATAAAAGCCTTAAATCCATATATGGATACCGGCGCTCATCTTCATTCGCGTTATAATCCGCAGGCCGAAGCCAGACGCTACATTGACTCCTTAAACCTAAAAGAAACAACAAATTGTTTTATTTTAATTGAGCCGGGATTGGGCTACATTATTCCCGTATTACAGGAAAGATTTAAAACAGGTAAAATAATTGTTCTTCATATCGTCAATTTCTCTCATGATAAGGAAAATACAGCGTCCAATTTCAATTCCGGTAATTTAAATGTAATCAGGCAAATATTCCCGCCTGACACAGATTCAAAAAAGGTGCAAAAATTCCTTGAAACTCATATACCTCAAACAGGCATTGATTGTATCCGCGTTATAGATTGGAGGCCATCTCTTAATTATTATAAAGAGGCATATTTAAATCTTTTAACGCATGTTGTTGAATTTTTAAAAAGAGCTGACGCGGAAAGCAGAACAACGGCAGCATTCGGGAAAAGATGGGTCAGGAATTTTTTCAGGAACATCGCTTATATAAATAAAATTGTTTTATACAGACAAAGCAAAATTCCTGTAATTATCACAGGTTCCGGTCCCAGTCTTGAAAGCGCACTTCCTTTAATCAGTAAAGTTCAGACTCACCATTTAATAATCGCAACTTCTTCTTCGGTAACGGCTCTTTCGCATAACAGTGTAATTCCTGATATAATTATCGAGACAGACGGAGGTCCGTGGGCTTTATGGCACATATATCCTGCAATAAGAAATAAATTGATATACAGCGCATTGCACGCGGTAAATTTATGCGCCGCCCTGCCCTCTCAATGTATAAACACGCCTTTTCTAATATTAAATGACGGCAGTTTATGGCAGAGCATTATTCTTCATGAGTTATCCATTCCGTCAATAATGATTCCGCAGAAAGGGACTGTCAGCGCCGCCGCCGCCGAACTTGCCATGATATTATCAAGCGGGAATATCTTTTTATCCGGAATGGATTTTTCTGTTAATGATATAAGGACGCATGTCCGGCCGTACGGTTTTGACAGTCTTTTTTTCAGCAGAGCAAACCGCTTTGGCCCTGTATACTCGCAAGCTTACTCACGTTCAACTTTATTGAAACAGGGCAGAAGCCTTGACATATACGCGTCATGGTTTAAAAGCCAGCTTGATTCATGGCCAAAACGGATCTTTACAGCAGGACAGGGAAATAAAATATTTGAAAAAACAAACATGTCAATGTTTTCAGATAACACCCAGGATACGCGGAAAACAAAAAACATGGAAATGTTTTTTAACTGCGTCAATATTGAGAACGCGCGTTTCAGGGAAAAAGGAGCAAAGGCCCTTATAAAAGCGCTGAAAAACCCTGAATATTCAGAAAAAATAAAACAGGAACTGCTGCCGTTACTTTTTCCAGGCGATGACTGTGTAACAGAAAAAACACTTGAAAACGCAATTCACGAGATTTCGCATGAGTGAGAAAACACGCTATATTTTTACAAAAGCGCGCTGCGGAGAAACAGTTCCCGCCATTGTCCTGCCGTCAGGTGAAACAAAAAGCCTTCATTCAATGATTGATCCAAAACGGGAGGCGCGCCGTCTCGTTTCCGCAATTACGGAAGATACCGGTTTTTTAATTTTTCTCGGCCTTGGAGGAGGTTTTGCTCCGCAGGCCGCTCTAGAAACAACAAACGCTCGCGTTATTGTAATTGATTTTTATAAAGACGGCATACAGGAGCTGCTGGCATCGGGAAATTACGCGAAACTTCTTAATAACAGCCGTTTCAGCCTTATAATCGATCCTTCATGTGAAGATATAAAAAAAATTATATTGGAAAATTATAAACCCGCGTTTTTTGGCGGTATAAAAACAATTCCCCTGCGGACAAGAACAGAACAGAACACGGAAGAATTTGAAAAAGCATTTGGAGCGATACAGGAAGCGATAGAAAATACAGGAAGGGATTATTCTGTTCAGGCGCATTTTGGGATACGATGGTTTTCCAATATTATACGCAATATAAAAAATATAAATAAAGATAACAACGCTTTTTTTGAAGACAAAAAACAAATCCGGGACGCGGCGATTATTGCGGCAGGCCCTTCTCTGGATCATCAGTTATCTTCTATTAAAAACGTAAAAGAAAAAGGATTTTTTATAATCAGTTCTGACACTGCCCTGCCCGCTCTTCTGCATAACGGGATAAAAGCGGACGCTGTTGTTTCGATTGACTGCCAGCATATCAGCTATTATCATTTTCTGGGATGCAATCTGCGCGGCATTCCGCTAATCCTTGATATCGCAAGTCCTCCGTCTTTCGCAAACTTTTCATATTCGCCGGTTTTTTTCTCAAGCGGCCATCCTCTTTCTGTTTACATCCGCAAATACTGGCAGCCTTTAACGCAGCTTGATACATCCGGAGGCAATGTAACATACGCCTGCCTTTCGTTAGCGGAAACATTGGGAGCGCAGAACATAATATTATACGGCGCTGATTTTTCGTATATTAATTCAAGCGCTTACGCAAGAGGAACATATTTAATTCCGTATTTTTCAAAAAAGCAAAACCGTCTCTCTCCTTTGGAAGCGCAATCATCGGCGTTTTTATACAGAAGTCCGTTTCTGCCTCCTGAAAACAATGAAAATCCCGCGATTAATAAAAGCCGTTACTACGAAACATCATCGCTCAGATTTTACCGGAAAAAACTGGAAGAAAAAGCTTCCATGATGACAGCCCGCATTACCTGCGAGCGGGGGTTTGGAGCGCAGGTTTTTATCCGAAACAGAGAGGGGATAG
>JAIRQF010000021.1 GCA_031256635.1 Treponema sp.
TCCAGAAAAGATCGATATAGCCTTTATCTGTTGTGTTTTCTTTTATTACTTCCTTCTCAAAAAGCGCAACTTTTTTCCTGTCTACTCCGAAAATTTTTAAGAACTCGGTTTCAAATGTCTGTGCTTCTGCTTTTTCTTTTACTGTTGCGGCTTTATCTGCGCCTGTTAAAACAGGCGACCATTCAAGTACGAATGAGGCGGCTCTTGTTTTTATATCGTTCCAAGATAAGGGCATGGTAGTAGTATGGCAGAAATATATACAATAGTCAAATTTTGTGATTTTATGGAGAAATTATAGAGACTATATTAAGAATTGATCCCGATAAAATTTCTAACTTAACTTATAAAGAGGAAGATATTTGTATTATTATAAGTTGTGGACAAATAATTATATATTATTTAGTTTACATCACACCCGTAGCAGAAATTCCTTCTTAGCTGAATTTTTGGGATAAGCAGTAATCTCCAAACCCATACCAAGGTTGTCAAGATAATCAATTAATGTGGAAATTCGAATGTCTTTGCGGTTATCCAATTTAGAGATAATAAAACTTACCTGTACAAACAAAATCACTGATTAATTACTACCGTATATGTAAGAAATCACTCCACAAGCGACCTAATATAATCATACACTTCACGCTTCGCTTCAGTTCCATATTGTCCGATAATGCGAACTATTGCGCTGCCGACAATAACCCCATCGGCAATAGCGGAATATTGTTTCACCTGATCGGGCGTTGAAATGCCAAAACCGACTGCTACAGGAATATTTGTGTGCTTCCTGATTTCTGTTACAATCGAAGACAGGTCTGTCGTGATTTCTCCGCGGACTCCTGTTACGCCCATTGACGAAACAAGATAGATAAACCCTTCAGCGTTACGTGCTATTTCAGCTATGCGTTTTTCGGAAGTGGGCGCGACAAGGGTAACTACTTCCACATTGTATTGTGACGCGATTTTTTTCACTTCACTTTGTTCTTCAAACGGAAGATCAGGTATGATAATTCCGCAAATACCGATTTCTCTGCATTTGGCGAAAAAACGATCATAGCCGTATACAAACACCGGATTCAGATATGTCATGAATACCATGGGAATACGCATTTTTTCTTTAATTGACGATACCATATCAAAGACGCCGTCAAGCCTTGTTCCGGCGGCAAGAGCGCGCGTACTTGCGGCTTGTATTACTTCACCTTCAGCGATAGGGTCAGAGAATGGGATGCCGATCTCAATCATATCCGCTCCGGCTTCCTGCGCGGTCAGAATATACTCAGCAGATGCCGCGAGGTTTGGATCACCTGCCATAAAGTAAGCGATGAAAGCGCTCTTTTTTGGCTGTGTGTTGTTATTCGCACACTGCTTTAGCTGTGCAAATGCGTCTTTAATTTTATTCATTGATGTTATCACCTCTATATCTTGCGATTGCCGCGGCATCTTTATCGCCGCGTCCTGAAAGACAGACAACAATGTTTTTATTTTCACCTAACTCTTTCGCCAAGCGCATCGCGTATGATACCGCGTGAGCGGATTCGATTGCGGGGATGATTCCTTCAGTACGCGATAAAAGTTCAAAAGCGTCCACCGCTTCATCGTCGGTGACAGGGACATATTCGGCGCGGCCTGACTTGCAAAGCCAAGCGTGTTCCGGCCCTATTCCGGGATAATCAAGCCCTGCCGATATCGAATAAACAGGAGCCATTTGTCCAAACTCATCCTGACAGAAGAGCGATTTCATTCCGTGAAAAACGCCGACAGAGCCACGCGCTATTGTAGCGGCGTGCTTGTCAGTATCAATACCTTTGCCGGCGGCTTCGCAGCCGATCAAGCGTACATTTTTATCTTCGATAAAATCATAGAACGCGCCGATGGCGTTTGATCCTCCGCCTACGCATGCAACGACAGCATCAGGCAGGCGGTTTTCCGCGTTAAGCATCTGCGTGCGGATTTCTTTGCCGATAACGCTTTGAAAATCCCTAATCATCGTAGGAAAAGGATGAGGCCCCATAACAGAGCCTAGCACATAATGCGTATCGCAAACTCTCTTTGTCCATTCCCTCATTGTTTCGTTAACAGCGTCTTTAAGCGTCATTGTGCCTGAAGTGACAGGATGAACCTTCGCGCCGAGCAGGCGCATACGGTAGACGTTAAGCGCCTGGCGTTCAGTGTCTTCCTTGCCCATAAACACCTCACATTCCAAATCAAGCAATGCTGCGGCGGTGGCGGCCGCAACGCCGTGCTGACCCGCGCCTGTCTCGGCGATAATGCGGGACTTGCCCATCCTCTTTGTAAGCAGTGTCTGCCCAAGCACATTATTTATCTTGTGCGAGCCTGTGTGGTTCAGATCCTCACGCTTCAAATAGATTTTCGCGCCGCCTGAATGTTTTGTTAGGTTAGCTGCGTAATAAAGAAGCGAAGGTCTTCCGGCGTACCCGGCAAGCAGTCCGTTTAACTCGGCTGTGAATACAGGATCGCTTTTATAAAAATTATACGCTTCTTCCAATTCATATAACGCGTTCATAAGCGTTTCGGGGATATACTGACCGCCGAACTCGCCAAATCTTTTACTGCTCATTAATCCCCCTGATCATATTTACCATCTTTTCAATTTTTTCCGCATCTTTTAATCCGTCGATTTCAACTCCGCTTGAGACATCAATACAAAAAGGTTTCAGTAAACGCACCGCTTCTGCGGCGTTTTCAATTGAGAGACCGCCTGCGAGAAAAAACTGAAGTTCGCGTAACGCTGGAGATACCGCGCTTTGGGCTTTCTGCAGATTATCTTTCAGCATCCGCCAATCAAAGGTCTTTCCGCTTCCGCCGCGGTGTTCTGACAAAGTGTCGAATAACACATAATCGCTTTCATGCGGCAGTGGGGGCAGCGCGCCGTTTACGCCGACCGCTTTAATCACACGGCATGCGCCTGTGGAACATACGCCCCCGGCGCAGCTCTCATTTAAGCGTCTGATATATTCATCATCCTCATCACCGTGAAGCTGAACAAGATCGATAATTCCTTTTTTATATATTTCTGTGATTACTTCAATTCTTTCATTCACAAAAACGCCCACAGTTTCGATTCGCATATCTAGTTTTTCTTTTAACATGGCAGCTAACGCAATGTCCACTCTGCGCCGGCTTGGAGCGAACACAAAGCCGATAAAATCAGGCAGCGCGCGGTTAACTGCTTCAATATCCTGTATCCGGCTCAATCCGCAGATTTTAATTTTGCTCATTGTTTGCCGCTTCTTAGCCTGGCAATTGCTGCTTTCCTGTCAATCTGACGCATAAGAGTTTCACCTACCAGTACGGCGTCTACGCCATTTTGACGAAGGAGCTCTACATCCTGCGCTGTGCGGATACCGCTCTCCGATACAAAGATAATATCATCAGGAACTAATTTTCTCAGCCGTATGCTGTTTCCGGTATCTACCTCAAATGTTTTTAAATCGCGGTTGTTTACGCCAATAACGCGCGCGCCGCAGTCCAGCGCCATTTTAACTTCATTCTCGTTATGCGCTTCAACAAGAGATGACAATCCCAGACTGTCAGCGATGCTAATATACTCGCTAAGTGTTTGCTTATCCAGTATGGCGCAAATTAATAGAACGGCGCTTGCTCCGTACTTTTTCGCTTCATAAATCATATAACTGTCAACGGTAAAATCCTTGCGTAAAAGCGGAATCTTAACCGTGCTGGCAATTTCGATAAGGTAGCGGTGATCGCCCATAAAATAATACGGCTCAGTCAGAACCGAGACTGCCGCAGCTCCCGCTTCTTCATAATCTTTCGCTATTTCAAGATAGGGAAAATCTTCCGCGATAACGCCTTTGGAAGGCGAAGCTTTTTTTATTTCACAGATGAACGCTATTTCATTTGCGCCCGCTGCTGCGTACGCGCCTTCCTGTGTTTTTTTTGCGCGTAACGATTTTTCAAAAGGGAAGCCGTACGCGCCGTTATCTGCTACTGAACACACTGCCTCTTTAAGCCTTTCAAGCGGATAATTTTTTTTCTTTGCTTCAATACGTTCTTTTGTACGCTCCGCTATCTCCTGCAGGATGTCCATAATAGTTCATTCAGCCTTCATTTGAAAAGCGGATAAATTCTTCCAGTTTTTCGAGAGCTTTTCCGCTGTTAATAATATCACCTGCAATTTTCGCGGCGGCTTCGATTGATTCATACCGCCCGGCTATGAAAAGAGCCGCGGCCGCGTTGAGTATTGCGGCGTTTCGTTTAACGTTAATTGTTTTAACGTCGTTTCCGCCCTTGAGCACAGCTTTGAGGATTTCTGCGTTCTCGGCGGGTGTTCCTCCGCGCAGCTCGCCTTTTTCACACCGTTCGAATCCGAACTGCTCAGGAGTGATCGTGTAAGAACGCACCCATCCGTTTTTTACTTCGCATACAAATGTGGGAGAAGAAAGTGAGATTTCATCAAGTCCGTCCTCGCCGTAAACGACCATCGCGTTTTTTACTCCAAGGTTTGAAAGCACCTGCGCCAAAGGCTGCACAAGTTCGCGGTCATAAACGCCCATCAATTCCATTTTCGCGCCGGCGGGATTTGTCAGAGGGCCTAAAATATTAAAAACCGTTCTTATGCCAAGCTCGCGGCGGATTGGCGCGACATATTTCATGGCGATATGATAATTTTGCGCGAACAGAAAACAAATACCAATTTTCTTTAGCAGTTCCGCGCTTTTTTCAGGTGGTATATTTATATTTACTCCCAGAGCTTCAAGGACATCGGCGGATCCGCATTTACTTGACGCGCCGCGGTTGCCGTGCTTTGCAACAGGAACGCCTGCCGCCGCAGTGATGATTGCCGCCGCGGTAGAGATGTTAAACGAATTGGAGTGATCGCCGCCTGTGCCGACAATTTCAAGCGCGTCTTCATCATGCAAAAGACGCACGCAATGGGAACGCATTCCAAAAGCGGACGCTGTTATCTCATCAGTTGTTTCGCCTTTCAGACTTAATGCGGTAAGGTACGCGCTCATCTGAACGGGAGTCGCTTCGCCTGTCATAATTTCGTGCATGACAGCTTCCGCTGTTTTATAATCCAAATCCTGTTTTTTGGACAGGGATAATATCGCTTCTTTGATCATTTTTTCCTCCTATATCAGAACAGCCCAGCGTTAATCCACATCGGGATCGCGATAAGCAGAGTAATAAAACTCGCCGCGAAATAAATTACGCCGTATATACCAAGGTGGCCGTTTGTAAACGCGCGCTCCCCTGCAATCGAGCGGCTCATCATCGCCCACATATTCTGGTATGCCATAACAAATGAGTTACCTGCCATAACAAAAATAAAAAGCCAAACAAGAGGGCTGATGTTATACGCTTCCTGTATGGACGGGAGTATCGGCACAAGTATCGCTATGGTCGGGATGAAGAGAGCGACATCGAAAAATCTCCACAGGAACACAAAAGCCATTACGCAAAACATGAACAGATAGGGATTAACGGCGATGGGAGCGAGAGCGGGAACGACAATTCCGGCAAGCCACAGCGATATTCCGGTCTCGGTAAAAATCGCGCTGAAGCTGAGCGCTATCGCTATGAAAACGATTAAATCCCAGTTAACGCCTGAATTGAAATCCTTGGCTTCCAGAACGCCTGTTAAAAAGAAAAGAAAGACTGCGGCAAGACAAACAGCGGCATCAGGAAGGCGGTGAACTTTATTTGTAAGAAACAGAACGAAAACAGCAACTAGAATAATACCCGTAATAATTTCATTGCGGCTGACTTTTTCTTTAGGTTGATTTTTAATGCTGTCAATCGCGTTATCCGACAATTTTTCTTTCGGTTTAAGCAGCAGCAGACTGCCTGCAATAAGAAGTACTGTTGTAATCGTTACCGGAACAAACAGAGTGCTGAACCAGTTGCTGAAAGTGACAAGTCCCTGAGTTCCGGGAACCGCGTTTATCATACCGGAAATTATCGGCCCCCAAAGCACGCCAGACATCCATCCTGAACCGGGAATGATCGCCATGCCAAAAGCGGTAAGAAGAATCAGCGAGTTGCCTTTGGAGCCTTTTTCCAGTTTACAAAGTTCGCAGCACTGCACGGCTATCGGTATCATTATCGCGACGCGGACAGTGCTGGAAGGAGTTAACAAACTGAGGATTACGCCGATTACTACCCACGCCAAAACAAGCGATAAATATGACGGCTTAAACAGTTTTATAATCGCCATCGCGATTCTTTTGCCAAGACCGGTTTTCTGCAGCGTAAAGCCGAAAAATAGCGCAGGCACAAGAGTCCATATCGACGACTGCGTGAAGCCGGAAAACACGGCCGCAGGTCTCAGCCCAAGCGCGAGAGCGAAAAAGGCCAGAAACAGGCCTCCCGCTGAAAAGGACAGATTGAAGGGCTTGAAAATCCAGATACCAAGCGCGATTAAAATACCCCCAAGCATTAACTGTCCTGTGTCATTCAGGTTAGCGGAAAAAGGACGCGCCGCCATGATGAAGATTGCGATCAGCGTCAGCAACCCGCTGCCAATGTAAGATGGTTTGATTTTTTTTGTCATTTTTATTCCCCCGGTGTTACAAATTACTACTAATTGTAAATATACTCAATTTTTATGGATTTGGAAAGTATATATTAGAGGTAATAAAGAGCATCAAGTCAGTGAATGTGAAATTTTATATGATAAAGCAGGATTTTCTCTCCTACCTCAATACCCTCACTCTTACATTAGAAATCATCCCGCGCTCAGCCGTTGAATCTCCCTGATACTCGGCGCTTACCTGCGGCGATGCCGTTCCCTGTCCAAGCCGGAACGGCGCGCGGTAAAGAACTTGATTTTCCCAGCGAAGGGTTCCTTCAAGAACCATTACATAATTACCTGCAGGAACTGCCGCTCCTCTTGAGTCGGTGCCGTCCCATGTGTAGGTAGCCGTTCCTGTCCTCGGCGTCGCACTGCTTACAGCGTCAATCTGGCTGCGGTTCATATTTGCAAGATCAGAAAGCCTTACCCAGACCGGAATAGAAGACGGCCTTGAGCGATAACCTCCGTTAGCTGTCCAGCGGGTAGCGTAAAGAGTTTTTACAAGCTGCCCCTGCGCGTTCTCAATCCAAACCGCGTACTGGTTACTCGCCGATCCGCTTTGTCTTGTAAAAGTGAATGTTATCTCCGCCGCCGCCTGCTGCGCGCTTGCGTACGATATAACCAAAGCTGTTAATATAGAAATAAAAATTATCTTTTTCATATCAGTCTCCTTTAAATATATTATATTTTATAAGATATATATTTGAAAAGAGCCCGCGAATCAAAGATATGCTCAGCTATTGTAGACAAAACAGGATTCGCGGCAGTTTTTCCAAGTCCGCAAAGCGATGCATTGAAAATAATAAATTCAATTATTTTTCACGATCCAAATGGAATTTGCATTACCAGGATAATACTCGCGAGGAATATAAAAATCTACTCTTTCGCCATTTATCCAATAGCCTGGTGTTGATAAATTTGGTCCCTTTGTTGTTCCAACTACATATAAATTTCCATCTGAAGATAAAGCATCAGTGAAAATATTATCATAAATAATACCGCCTGTATTGGTTGTATTGAATATATCAAGATCAAGTTTTTGGCCATTTTTCCAAATAGCTCTGTTTAATATGATAAATGAAGGCGATCCGGCAATTCCTTCCATGCCAATTACAAATACATCTCCATTTTCGCCAACGCTAATATAATCGGTTTTAACAACATGAGAAGATTGAAGGGTGATTTTATTATTGGTTTCGCTTGACCAATATGAATTTTCAAACAGTATGTATACCTTGTTTCCAAATACAACAATATCCTTACCATTTTCCGGAATAATATTTTGAACGTCATTTTTCCAGTAACTTGGGTTTCTTTGCTGTATAACTCCCTGATTTGAAATAATTTCTTCACCTAACATATAAATATCATTACCATTAGCTTCTACAGCGAATAAATTTGAAGAAAAAGATATTTTTTCTCCATTTTTCCAGTATACATTTCGCGGGTTACCGGTTATATAAACATCCCCGTTATCAGTTATAGCAATATCAAAAGCGCCCGAACTTTCAGGAAGGTCAATTCGCACACCATTTTTCCAGTAACATCCCAAAGATGCGTAATTTGGCAAAAAGTTATAGGAACCAACAACATAAACATCATCATTTTTCATAATTATTTTTTGAGCGTCACCTGCTGTTCCTAATGTATTAGGTGGTGCAGAAGGAACAGAAAGATTTACTCTTTGCCTGCCATTCCAATAACATGGTTTAATTCCATTTGTTTCATTATTTCCATCCCATATTCCTGTATATCCGGTATTTCCGGCAATATAAATATGATAAGGAGTTAACTGCCCATTCGGTTGAGTAACAGTATTATCATAAGGTGCTATAATAATTGATGATATTTCATCCATATTTAATGTAACATCAATAGTGGAGCTTAACTGGTTTTCAGGTGTGAGTGAAATGCCGCCATTTCTGCGTTGAGCTGTACCCTTGCTAACAACAGGCTTATTGCCTTTTGGAGTAACAACAAGTTTATAAGAAGAATAATTACCTGTAACGGAACGTACTCTGTTTTGGCTAATACCATTATTATACTCGGTAATGATTAAATCATAACATGTTCCATTATTATCTTTGCTTAGATATGCAATAAGATGCATAATACCGTTACTGCTTTCATTTGTAATTCCATTATTATTGTTTACATTGTCCGGAGATAATGTTGATGGACACCCATTCATTATTAAGAGAATGGAAACCAGAATCAAAATTATTTTCTTCATTTTTTCCTCCTGTTTATGAATATCGCAAAATTTCTACTTTTCCAAAAAGAACAAGTAATTTTGCAATATAGACCATATCGTTTAATACTATAGTCCGATATGATTTTTGTCAATAGGCAAGTCATATAGTTCAATAAGATAGAATGAAAAGAACAAATAGGATGACTGGGCAAGACTTAAAATTAATATTTGGAAAAAACATAAAATTTTACAGGTTTCATAGAAAATTTTCACAAGCTATTCTGGCTGAAAAAGCAGATATTTCAATTACCTTTTTAAGTAATATTGAAAGAGGCTTAAAATTTCCAAAACCGGATATAATAACAAAAATAGCTGAAAGCCTTGAAGTGAATGTTTACGAACTATTTAAAATCAGTATTGTACCAGAAGACAGTAAAAAATTGATAAATCAGTTATCCGCAGATATCTTATCTAAAGTAAATCAGGCTATGGAAGACGTTTTTAATGAATATAAAAAATAAGATGATTATTCACCTGTAAATTATAACCGAGTTGTATGATAAAGAAAATCATAGATATCTTGATATGAAAGTATTCTCTTTCCTCTGTAAATCCCGCAAACCTTTGGTTCGAGTCCTTTAAGATAAAATATCCCTTACTTCCTCTCTCCAAAGGCTGCCGCGAAAGTATCGGCGCTTTTTTTCTTTTGCAAATATCGCACAACATAAGCAGACCCTCAGAAGTACCGCTATCTTGCGCCGCCGCTTTTTTTAAGGAAAGCGCGTATTCCTCGGATGTAGCGAATGATTTGCCGCAGGAAGCGCAGTTAACAAGAGAAAAATCCCGCTCCCAGATGGAACGCTTTCCATTTGCTTCGGTACATTCTATGGCGGAAACCGGACAGACAGACGCGCAGGAAGCGCAGCCGATACAGTCAGCGGAAGATTCATCATAGGGCGTGGAAACTTTTTTTTCTGTTCCGCGTCCGGTTGTGGAAATTGCGCAGCAAGCAGTGGCGCCGCTTCCAAGACTCGCGCAGGCTTGAGCGCATAATCCGCAAAGAATACAGGAAGATGTAAAGCTTTTTTGCAGAGCAGAAAAACGCCCGTCATCCCTTACGCCATAATGCAGGCATAGAAAAATAATTTCTTCGCAATCCGGCGCTCTTGCCTTGAGCATCGAAAGAATGGTTCTCTGGATGCCAATTATTTTTTCACTGTCGGTATATATTTTGCAGTCGCAGTTTAGAGGATACACGCAGGAGACAACAACTTTATTTGAGCCTCCTTCGTTTATTTCAACAACACAAAGGCGGCAGGAACCAAGGCCCGGAAGGCCGTCATGATGACAGAGGGTGGGAACATAGATATCATTGCGGCGGCATACGTCAAGAATATACTCGCCGCTTTGCGCTTCGTAAACTTTGCCGTTTATCGTAACTTTAAGTGACATTATGCCCTCCCCTTTATATCAATCGCGGCAAACTTGCATGCTCGTAAACAGCTTCCGCAGGAAGTGCATAATTTTTGGTTGATGACATAGGGCCTGCTTTTTTCTTTAACTGCGCTCGCTGCCGCGTTAATTGCTTCAACAGGACAGGCTTTCACGCACAGGCCGCAGCTTTTGCATTTATCGTTAATAACAAAAGTTGTAAGAGCGGGGCATATCCCAGCCGGACATTTTTTTTTCTTTCAAATGCGCTTCGTATTCGTTTTTAAAATATTTAATGGTAGACATAACAGGATTCGCAGCGGTTTTTCCAAGTCCGCATAGCGATGCTTCCTGCATTGTCACTGCGATCTCTTCCAGCCTTTCAATGTCGCCTTCCCTGCCGTCACCGCTGGTTATATCTGTAAGAATTTGCAGCATGCGTCTTAATCCCTCTCTGCACGGAGTGCATTTTCCGCAGCTCTCCTCCGCCAGAAAATTGGTGTAGTAACGCGCGACTTCTACCATGCAGGTGTGGTCGTCCATTACAATAACGCCGCCTGATCCCATCATCGATCCGTGTTTATCCAGAGTTTCAAAATCAAGACTCAAGTCCAAAAGAGAAGCGGGAATACAGCCGCCTGAGGGTCCGCCTGTCTGCACAGCCTTCAACTCGCGGTTCCCGGCAACGCCACCGCCTATTTCAAAAACAAGCTGTCGGAGGGTTGTACCCATCGGTACTTCAACAAGACCTGTTCGTTTTACCTTTCCGACAAGCGCGAAAACTTTTGTGCCGGGGCTGGTTT
>JAIRQF010000024.1 GCA_031256635.1 Treponema sp.
GCAAGATTCGCAAAAGAATATAATACTGTAACGCTTTTAAAGGACGCGCATACTGTTATCGCAAACCCTGACGGAGAAATTTTTATCAACACAACAGGAAATAACGCGCTTTCAAAAGCGGGAACAGGAGACGCGCTGACAGGAATGATAGCGGGATTTATCGCGCAGGGCATGAAAGTTTATGAAGCTGCCGTTCTTGGCGCATATTTTCACGGTAAAGCGTGCGAAGAAGCATGTTTGAAAAAATCAAACCATGGAATAACAGCTTCTGATATTATTAATAACATTTCAATTGTAATGAAAAGATGAGATAAATCCGGAGGCATAACTTTTGCGGGAACTGTATCGCAGCGCAAATAAAATAATTAATCATATCATTCAGGCAAATATGCCGCAGCAGGCAGTGCGTGATGCGCTAAAAAATCATCAGTTTACTGGAAATATATATCTTTTGGCTATAGGCAAAGCCGCATGGACAATGGCACAGGCGGCAAGAGAAGAATTGGGCAGCAGAATCAAAAAAGGCATTGTGATCACCAAATACGGTCATTCGTCAGGCGGCATTACAGATATGGAAATTACAGAAGCAGGACATCCCCTGCCGGATGAAAATTCAATAACCGGGACAATGAAAGCTTTGGAAATGGCGAATAAGCTTAACAAAGAAGACGAGCTTTTATTTCTGATTTCAGGCGGCGGTTCCGCTTTGTTTGAAGCGCCGCTTGAAGGTTTAACTCTTGATGATATTATTGACATTAACTCACAATTGCTTTCCTGCGGCGCGGATATAACAGAAATAAACATGATAAGAAAACGTCTGTCCTCCGTAAAAGCGGGGAGATTCGCTCAAGTCTGCGCTCCGGCAAAAATTTTTACAATAGTATTATCTGATGTGTTAGGCGATAGACTTGATTCAATCGCTTCAGGCCCTGCCGCGCCTGACATGTCTACAGCGCAGGAAGCGATGGCTGTTATTGAAAAATATAAAATAAATCCGGGTAATACAGCAAGAGAGTATATTGGGAAAGAAACTCCAAAACATTTGGATAATGTTGAAACTGTCATTACAGGCAGCGTTTATAAATTATGCCGCAGCGCCGCGGAGATTTGCGCGGAATTGGGTTATACGCCATATATTTTATCTTCGGAAATGAACTGCCAGGCGCGCGAAGCGGGACGGTTTATTTCTTCGATTGCAAAAGGAATTTATCAAAATATAAATACCATTAATAAAACAGTGATATCAACGAGCGCATTTGGAATTAAAAAGCCATGCGCTGTCATTTTCGGCGGGGAGACAGTTGTTATCCTAAAAGGAAACGGCAAAGGCGGACGTAATCAGGAGCTTGCTCTTGCCGCGGCGGAAGGCATCACAGGGCTTGATAATATACTCATTTTTTCGCTGAGCTCAGACGGCACTGACGGCCCGACAGACGCGGCAGGAGGAATTGTAGACGGTTTTACATATGAACGATTAAAGGAAAAGGGATTAAACTTAAAAAAAATTCTTGATAATAATGATTCGTATAACGCGCTTGCCGCTGTTGACGGGCTGATTAAAACCGGGCCGACAGGAACCAATGTTAATGATGTTACTGTAATTTTGTGCAAATAAATGCGCGTATTATTCAGTGTTTGTTAATATTTCTCAGCTGCCCAAAAGCCCTGCGATTGCGGGGAATGAAATAAAATTGCCGATCATTCCTCCAAGGCTTGAAAGAAAAAAAACTAGGAGAGCTTTTGTTATTCTGTTTTTATAAACTCCTTTTATGTTTACCGCATCCTGAGTAATGTTCTGGACATCAGAGACACGGGGTTTACGGAATGTTATCTGCACAAGACCTGAAAAAATTCCGACTCCAATAAAAGGATTTAAAGTAGCAATGGGCGCGCCAAGAAGAGAAACAAGGATGGCAAGAGGATGAGCGAGCGCGATAAGCGAACCGAGCGCCGCGAGAGAACCGTTCCATATTATCCATCTTAGTATCATTTCAATACCTACATCCGCGCCTTTGCCGATAAAGCCGATGGCGATAAGAGCGATAATTGCCGCTGGGATAATAAAACCCGCCGCTTTGGAAAAAATACCCGGCGGAGGAATTGTGTCCAGTTCGCTTACATCGGTATTTTTTTCGCCCGAAGCGATTTTTTCAAGGTGGGAGATCATCCCCTGCATGTGCCCGGCTCCTACAACAGCGGCGATTTTTTTGGGAGCGCCCTGTTCCGTATTTAGCGGCATTGATGTCCAAATCTTCGAAGCAAGATAACGATCCCTTTCATCAATTAAAACCGCTTTAACAGGAGGAAGATATTCGGCAAGTTCATTCATCATGCCGTCAAGTTCGCTGCGGTTTTTTAGATTTTCAATTTCCTGCTCATTTAATTTTTCATTGGAAAAAGCTGAAGCCAAAAGGGAAGCAAGCAGTTTTGATTTGCTCCATAAACCGCATCCGGCCCATGCCCGGCGCAGGGTTGTATGCACCTCACGGTCGCAAAGGCTGTACGGAATCCCCATTTCCTTTGCGGTTTCTACCGCGACTTTCATTTCTTCGCCGGGTTTTACTCCCAGCTCGTTTCCGAGCCGGCGCTGAAAACTTGCAAGCACAAGATTGGCGATTAGCAAAAACCCCTTGCCTTCCTTAAAAACTTTGGCTAAATCAAGTTTCTCCCAGCTGTCGGTCTGGGTAATGGAATTATACCGCGCCTGATCGAGCTCTACGCAGACAATGTCCGGTTTTTCATCGGTAATGATTTTTTTAACTTCTTCAATACTGTCACGCGAAACATGCGCGGTTCCGATAAGCAGAAATGTTTTACCGTTCAGGGTTATTGCCGTGGTGCTGCCGCTCATTTCGCGTTCCTTAATCCCAATCCCCGTTCAGCCAGTATCATCTCGTTTATGCGCCATTCAAGCTGATTTACCGCGTCCATATCCTGAACCATTAAATAATACCTTTCCGCCAGCGTCCTGTTTCCCCTGATATCATAATATGAAGCAAGATAATAAAGCATTCGCGATTTTTCATATATATTTCTTTCATTTTCAATCATTATGGTAACATTTGAATCGCCTGAAAGATCGTAATAAAGCCTTAACATGCTGTAATCAAGGGAATCCCTGGGCGCTGTGCGTATCACCTGGGAGAGGAACTGCCTTGGATCTGTCTGTCTTCCCGCGCGCATCCAGTTTACAGCGGCCAATAGCGCGTAACTGAACTCAAGCGGAGCGTATCTGTACGCTTCAAGAAACGCGTCCCTTGCGCCGGCCCATTGTTTGTTTCTCATTCTGATAACACCTAATGCTTCATACGCGAAATAATAATCGGGTTTAAGTTTTGCCAGCATAAGATAATCGCGCTCGGCTCCGGCATAGTCACCTAACTCATCCTTAATCGCCGAAGTATAAGCGTACGCCATAAAATCATTAGGTGATATTCTGACTGCGCGTTCAAGAACCGCAAGAGACGCTTCCTTTAGATCTACTTCCATCAGGGTTTGCCCGTAATCCACAAGTATCCAGTAATTATCCGGTTCAATTTGAAGCGCCGCGTTGAAGTCTTCAATCGCGTCATCATAAAATCCGTAACTTTTATAAAGTCTTGCCCTTTCCTGAAACGGCCCCGCCCATTCAGGATACAAATCTATGGCATGGTTTAAAAGCCTCTCCGCGCTTACAGGATCCCTTGTATAGCGGTAAACCGAAGCGCGTCCTACAAGCGCGTCTGCGTTATTCGGATCAGCTTCAAGCGCCCTGTCAAAATAATTGGCCGCCATGCGCAAATTGGCATTTCCAAGATTTATGTTTGCTAAATCATTCAGAGCTCTTGTATGATTCGGATTTATGCCGATTACCCTGTCAAGAAATGTCCTTCTTTCACGATCCCTGTTTTCAAGCGCGGCGGCATCCGCGAGAATCATCAGCGCGTCCGTATTGCGGCTGTCGGCGGCGATAATATTATTGGCAATCAGTTTCGCTTCGGCGCTCCTGCCGGCGGCATTTAAAATAGAAGCGCGCATTATCATTATCCCGGTATTTTGTGCGTACTCAAAAGGCAGCGTATTGAACAAGTCAAGCGCTGACACATAATCCCTTCGCTCAAGAAACCGGGCAATTTCTGTCATGATGGATTCTGTAGAATTATCCTGACACCAAATTACCGTGGACATTGTTAAAATCAATAATAATAAAAGCAGACGCTTTAACAGAGAACCTTGTAACTTTACTTTAATAAACCTCTTGTTCAGGATCTCAGCAGGAGCGCCGCTTCCATTGAATATATTTTTCATGCTATTATTTATACTATACAATATTTGAAAAACCGGCAAGTTACACAAAACAAGTGAAAATCGCGATTTGCCGGTTTATGCAAAATGTGATTTATAAAGAATTCTGTATCTGTTAAGAGGTTGAAAAGTTGATGAGAAAATCTTTAACATCCCGCATTATCGGCCTTACTGTTATATACTGCGCAGTATTTATATTTATTATATTTCTGCAATTTTCCAGCAGCGGAAATTTTTCGCTTTCAGCCGCAGGAATGACCATAAGGGGACGTTACCTTCATTCTCCGCAGTCAGCTTCCTATCCTGTGCTGCAGCAGATAGCCGGAGGTATCAGGATTTTTTATTCAGGGCTTGAGTTTAACCTAAGGGAAGAACGCGGAACAGGTTTAACGCTGACAGAAAATGAAGGCGGTACAGCCGCGGTAAACCCCGAATATATGTATTTAGCTGAAAACACCGCGCTGTTTGTCCTGCCGGGAGGAACCGCGCTTTCATTCAATTCAATTGATTCCATAAGAGGCCCTGAACTGCAAATTACGGGAGAATTTGCGGATAATGTAACGGAAGTAATAATTCCAATTGAGCCGCGCCGCTCTTCGCTTGTACGGGATTCAGGCCAGCTTGCCATTATGTACGGAGGTTCGCGGTTTGAATTCAGCAGTCTCGGCGAAGAACTTGAAACAGGATTTATATCCCTTACAAGAGATAATACGTTTATTTCATACCGTACAAAAGGAAACCAAATAGTATTTAATCCTGAAGACTATATAATTTCACGCGAACAAAATTATGACAGCATTTTAAGAAGCTGGCAGGATTCCAATTTTACGCAGTGGAATCAGAATGCATCCTCTTTGCAGAATGAAGAAGAAATAATCGCGTATCTTTCTCAGTCTCTTGTCCGTGGAAATTATCTAACCGCTGCGCAGAATATCAGCGCAGGTTTTTTAAACAGTACGCGGCAGAGTTTCAGATCGTCGGTATTTATCGGAGGAATGGCAAATGCCTATCGTTCGTTTACCGCGTTTGAAAATGAAAGAATAAATTCACTTACGCAGATTATCAGGGAAAACCCGTTAAATATTTTTAGGGAAGAGCATGTTCTGAATTACCTTTTTACAAGAAGCAATTCCGCGCTTGCAAATGATATTATCAGTATTATCAATACAGCAGTTCCCGAGACGCTGAATATTGATTACTGCGCGGGATTACTGGAAGTTTCTTCAGACATCAGACGATGGCGTCCCGGCGCGGACAATCCCGCAGAACATTTAACAGAACAGATACTGTCGCTTATTTCAGAAAATTTAAACCGCGATGATGAACATGATATGGTGTTTGTTTCCGCCCAGCACGGTAATAATTCGGAATATAACCTGAGGCTCGGAAAAGCTCTTATTGACTGGGCTGAAGCTAATGAAAATTCCCAATGGGCCGCAATCGGAAGATCCCTTGTTATATCCGTTATTACAAACAACAGGGCGGAAAGCGGCGCGGGAAGAATCCATAATATAATAAAACCTGCTTCCTATAATCCGCAGGCGGTTTGGCTGACAAACGAAGGACACTGGGCCTGGACTGTTTCGCAGTCAATCACGGCATCATATATAAGCGGTGATTTAAACCTTGCCGTCAATTTCCCGGTAAATATGACGCATCATTTGATAATACGCGGAGTGCGGCCATTTATCAGTATTCAGATTCATGGTCAGGCGTGGAGATCCGACCCGCAGTTTGAACGTTATGATTCATCCGGCTGGGTATATTATCCTGATGATCAAATTTTGATTTTAAGACTCAGACACCGCACAGCGCTGGAAAATGTCAGAATTGTTTACAGGGCTCCCGCACCGGCGCCTGTAACAGAGCCGTAACAGTTACGGTTTATTCTTCATCATTTTTTGTAATTAATACCTTGTCTATTCTGTTACCGTCTTTGTCTACTACCTTGAATTTATAGCCATGATACCCGTAACTGTCGCCGACCTTCGGGAGTTCGCCTGCAAGATGAAGAATAAAACCTGCAAGCGTGTGGAAATCGCCTTCTTCATCAAGACCTGAAAGCGATAACGCGCCCGCCGCGTCATCAATGTTCAATGTTCCGTCCGCAAGCCATGAGCCGTCCTGCTGTTTTATTATCGGCTCTTCTTTTACGGCAGGCGCCGAAAGCTCGCCGACTATTTCTTCAACTAACGCCCTGACGGAAATAATGCCGGCAAGACCTCCGTATTCGTCCATAACAAAGAGAAAATTTGTCCGTCCGTGTTTGAAGGATTCAAACGCTTTTATGGCCGGCATTGTTTCCGGCACAAACAGGGCTTTCTTCATGATTGCACGTAACGCCTGCGGCGATTTGCCTGCCGCAGATGCGTTGTCCGCGTAATTTATGATAATGTCTTCCAGAAAAACGGCGCCGGCTATTTCATCGGGGCTTCCGTTAACAACGGGAAAACACTGCTGCTCGCGGTATTCAAGAGCCTTTGCGCGTATTTCTTTATACGGATCATTTATGTCAATCAGCTGAATATCAGAGCGGTGCGTCATAAACGCGCCTACAGGACGATCGCCGAGATAGAAGACTCCTTCCACCATTGTGCGTTCCTTGCTTTCAACAATGCCCGACTTTTCTCCTTCGATCAGAGTGTGGCGAAGTTCATCCTGAAGCTCTTCTTCCGTTATATTATTGTCATCAATTTCAGGGCGGAACTTAATATTAAAAAAGGACGCGAACTTCAACGCCGCTTGTGTGAACGGAAGAACAGCATATGAAAAAATTTTCATTACCGGAAGAAGGAAGGCTGCGATTTTTTCAGGCTTTGTGCGGGCAAGAAGTTTGGGCAGCGCATCGCCAAGGACAGCGATGATGATTCCAAGAATCAGCGCGAATGCCGCAAGCAAAATCCATATTACAGCTTTGCCCATTCCGGGATTATTTAAACAAAGCGCGGTCCAGATTAATGCCGCAAGGAAAGACGCGAAAACCCTCAATATAATTATCCATAAACGGCAGGCTGGAAGCAGGGGGCCGTTTTTTTCCATGACATGTAAAACAGCCTTATATTTTTTTTCCCTCTCTTTTTCAAGACGCGATTTTCTGCTAAAGTCCAGAGACGAAACGAAAAGAGAAAACAATCCGCTTATAATTATAAATAAAAATGTTAATAAAAAATAAAGAGGCAAATAAGGATCCATGTTATGTGTCGATCTCCGTACGGTTGAGCGGCCGTACAATTGATAAAGCGTCCTGTGCTGTCTGCACCATCTTTGTCCTTCCGTCCGGAGTATACTCTCCGAAAACCTGCACGATAGGGAAACGCGGATTCTCGGGATTTACATCCACAACCTGCCCCTTCTTTCCATTTGATAATAGCACATAAAGCCCTATCGGGTAAATAGAGAGTGAAAGAACAAGCGCTTTAATAACAGTTTCATCGTACTGTTTGCCTTCGTTCTTTAACAGCTCCAGCATTCCTGTGTAGCCGTCCTTCGCTTCCTTGTGCGGCCGGCTGGAACTGAGCGCTTCGTAAGAGCAGGCAACCGCGATTATCTTGGAATAAAGGCTGATTTTATCGCCGCTCAGCCTTCGCGGATAACCGGTGCCGTTTTCACGCTCATGATGTTCAAGCGTCGCAAGGCAGACGGGAAGGGGGAAGTTATTGGTCTTTAACATGGTATAGCCAAGTATTGGATGAGTCAAAATAGCCTTCTGCTCCTGGGCGTCAAGAGGCTTGTGACTTAAATAAATTTGCGACGGAAGCCTTAGCATGCCTACTTCATGCATTATTGCCGCCAATCCCAGTTCAATCAAACGGTATGGGGAAAGTTTTAAAAACGATCCAATAACAATTGATAGAATTGTCGAACGAACCGAATGGGTGGCAAGATAATTCTTCCCTTCCGCAGGCTCATTGTTTTTGAGTATTCTTATCAAAAACCTGCGATCTTCCTTTATATAGTCTACTATTTCTTTAATTTTATCCGTTATTGTCTTTTGATCATAATCTTCGGATACGGAGATCCTCCTGAACATATTTTCCACATAGAATAAAAAACCGGTATAAAATTCTTCCGCTTTTTCAACCTTGTCATTGTCTGTCTGCTGCAGAAGCCCGTAACTGGCAGCAGTGGCGTATTCCGCATTATTCATAACATAATCACTGCCTGCTACTCCGTCGCTGTAAACTGTTTTATAGTTCCATTTTTCAAGGATAACGGTGTATTCCAAAACAAATGGCATTTCAGGCGCTGTAATAACAAATCCCTTGTCAAGATATGTATTTTTGGTAAAATAGCTGTCGTGCGGTATATCTCTTACAGGAAATTCCTTCATTCAATCCTCCGTATTGTGATTAATAGATAATACCAAAAATGCCGTAAAATAAACATACAAATCATCGTTGACGTAAAAGTTTCTTTATTTTATTATTCCAGCATTCGGTAATTATAGGAGAGTTATCATTGAAATTCAAATATTTAATTATTGTGTTCAGCATTATGATCATTGTTATTATTTGCGCAACAGCCTTTGTACCTGTATTGATAGCAGGTCCTGAACATGCAGTAAATCTGCGATATATTACTTTCCCGCTGCTAATCTTACTTGTTTTGGTACTTGTAGGCATGAGCATATTCTTCCTGTTAAATTATCGGCTGCTTTCACTTCTTGAAAGAGAAGATTGGCCTGCTTTGGCTTATTACCTGGAACAGAAAGTTTATGTAAAAGGCCGGTATAGTTCCCGCAATGTTCGTATTCTGGCAAGTTCATATCTTGTAATTTCTGACTATCAGTCTGTACTAAAACTGGAAACCAAAACACAAAGTGCAAGACCGGCCTCTGTTAACGCAAATACTTTAATCTTTGGAGCGGCGAAAATACTAAGCGGTAAATATGACGAAGCGGCAACTTTTTATAAAATACACACGGGAAAATGCGATAAAAAAGACAAGCAGTGGGTACGCTGGTTTTTTGGATTTTCTCAGTTATTAACAGGGTCGTTTGCCGCCGCTGAACCTGAGTTTTCATCCCTTGCGGTTACTTCGAACGATCCGCTGATAGCTGGAATTTCATCGTATTTTCTGCATAATTCCCTTGTTAAAAAATCTTCAAATCCGGAGAAATGCAGACAGACAGCGGAGAACGGAAAAAGCCGCGTAGTCAGCGTTGTGAAAAATGCGGCCGGCTGGAAAAAAGAAACAGATAAAATGGGAACAGATGTTCATGTCGCCATAATAAGGAAATATGTTGATGAAACGGGAAAATGGCTTTTTGGAAATAGTTAATAAGGAAGTTGTTCAATAACTGAAGTTATCGAACAACTTTATTAAAAATCAAGGAAAAAAATGAAAGTTAATAAATCATCAAAGCTTGAAAATGTCTGTTATGAAATTCGGGGGCCGGTGCTCAAGGAAGCCAAACGCCTGGAAGAAGAAGGATTCAAAGTTATTAAACTCAACATCGGCAGCCCTGCTACCTTTGGACTTAATACGCCGGATGAAATTGTTCACGATATAATTGTCAATCTCCCAAACGCCCAGGCGTACGGAGACTCGCGCGGGCTTTTTGCCGCCCGTAAAGCCGTAATGCACGATTTCCAGTCAAAGAAGGTAATGGATGTCGGCATTGAAGATATTTTTATCGGCAACGGAGTAAGCGAGCTTATTTCAATGTCCATGCAGGCTCTTCTGGATTCAGGAGACGAAGTCCTTATCCCGATGCCGGATTATCCTTTATGGACAGCGGCGGTTACTCTTTCCGGAGGAAAAGCTGTTCACTATCTTTGCGATGAGGCATCCGGCTGGAATCCCGATCTTGAAGACATCCGGTCCAAAATAACTCCCAAATCAAAAGCCATTGTTGTCATCAATCCCAATAATCCTACAGGCGCTGTTTACGATCGCGCTATTCTTGAAGGCATCGCCCAAATAGCAAGGGAGAACAGCTTAATTATTTACGCCGATGAAATATACAGCCGTATCACCTATGATGAAGCGGTACATATTCCGATGTCTACAATAGCGCCGGATCTTCTTACCATCAGTTTTGACGGCTTAAGCAAGGCATGGCGCGCCGCCGGTTTCCGCGCAGGCTGGATGGTGCTTTCAGGCAACAAAAAAGCCGCCTCCGATTATATTGAAGGGCTTGATATGCTCGCCAATATGCGCTTATGTCCGAATATGCCTTCCCAAATGGGAATACAAACCGCTCTTGGCGGTTATCAAAGTATTAAAGACCTCCTTCTTCCCAACGGCCGGCTCCTGGAACAGCGAAATACTTCTTTTGAACTGGTAAATAAAATCCCCGGCCTTTCCGTAGTTAAACCAATGGGCGCTCTTTATTGTTTCCCAAAAATAGACTGCAAGCGCTTTAATATCACCGATGATGTAAAATTCATGCTGGATCTTGTGCGTGATCAGCACTTGCTCCTTGTCCACGGCACAGGTTTTAACTGGAAAGAGCCGGATCATTTCCGCATTGTCTTCCTTCCGGATAAAGACACGCTGGCAGACGCGATTAAACGCTTGGGCGTCTTTCTGGGGAGTTACAGGCAAACGTAATTACTCACTCAATAAACCTTTTTCACTAAAGAACCGTCCGTTTAAGTCCGATAATTTAATTACCGGGAGGGATTATCTCTCCATAATCAGACGGTGTGCAAAGGGAAACCCCCTGACGTCCAGGCACACCGTCTTTTTTTATTAATTTCACATTTTTTCAAAAAAAATGCCAATTTAATTAAATTCTCATTAGCTTTATTGACAAAAAGCTGATCTTAAAGTATCTTAAAAGTATAAAATAACCCTCTGATCGCTTATAAACGGTCGGAAACACAAGGGAGGCCAGCGTATGGCAAAAGTAGAGATGAAAAGTATTTCTAAGGTGTATGACGGCGGTGTCCGCGCGGTGGACAATGCCAACATCGTAGTCGAGGACAAGGAATTTGTCGTTCTGGTAGGACCTTCGGGCTGCGGAAAATCAACCACACTCCGAATGGTCGCAGGTCTTGAGGATATCACCGAAGGTGAACTCCTGATTGACGGCGAAAAGATGAACGACATTCCGCCCAAGGACAGGAATATCGCGATGGTATTCCAGAATTACGCCCTTTATCCGCACATGTCGGTTTTTGAAAACATGGCGTTCGGATTGAGAATCAAGAAAGTACCCAAGGCGGAAATTGAAAGACGTGTTAATGATGCGGCGCGTACTCTTGATATTGAGAAGCTTCTTGATCGCAAACCCAAGATGCTTTCAGGCGGTCAGAGACAGCGCGTCGCGGTAGGCCGCGCAATTGTCCGTAACCCCAAGGTATTCCTTTTTGACGAGCCTCTCTCCAACCTGGACGCCAAGTTGCGCGTACAGATGAGGGCGGAACTTTCTGACCTTCACCTTCGCTTGAACGCGACAATGATCTACGTTACCCACGATCAGGTAGAAGCCATGACAATGGCGAATAAAATCGTCGTTATGAAAGACGGAAAAGTTCAGCAGATCGGAGCGCCTCTTTATCTGTATAATCATCCTGTAAATAAATTCGTCGCAGGTTTTATCGGCTCACCGCCCATGAACTTCCTCAATGTAAAAGTTATGGAAGAAGGCAGCTCAATAATGCTTGATGAAGGTTCATTCAAAATAAAAGCCGATCCGGGCCACAATGAATACCTCAAGAAATATGTCGGTAAAGAAGTTTGCTTTGGCATAAGGCCTGAAGATCTCAGCTATTCCGATAAAGACGCTCCCAACAGCATGAAGGTAAAGGTAACCGTAGTTGAGCCTTTGGGCGCCGACATACATCTGTGGCTGACAACAGATACTCAAAACCTTGTCGCACGCACAGAACCTAACCATTCCTTCAAAGTCGGAGACATGGTTGTTTTCGTTCCCAGAATGGAAAAAGCGCGCTATTTTGATAAAGAATCAGAACTTGCGGTTATTCCGTATCCGGATGCGTGAGCGGATAAAGACGCAGATCAGTTAAAGTTATCTGATAACCAAAGTTATCAGATATCAGAAGATCGTCTAACGAAAATATAATTAAAAAAGCCTGACTTCGTGTTAGGCTTTTTTATTTTGCTGATTATCAGTTTTTTAACTGATCTACTTTAATGTTTTAC
>JAIRQF010000120.1 GCA_031256635.1 Treponema sp.
GGGAGAGGCATTGTAGCGACCGTAATGGTGGAAAGGGGAACCCTCGCAATCGGAGACGCTTTTGTCGCCGGTATCTGGCCTGGCACGGTACGCGCAATCTTTATCGATAAAGGCGAGAAAATAAACAAGGCAACTCCTTCGATGCCTGTTGAAGTTCTCGGTTTTGAAGGAATACCGAACGCGGGAGATCCGCTGCAGGTAGTAGGAGATGAAAAAGTCGCGCGCGAGTTCTCTTCAAAGCGGCAGGAACTAAAGCGTTTTGAAGACGCGAAGATAATGAGAAAGGTTACCATGGATAACCTTCACGACATGATAAGCGACGGCACCATTCAAGAGCTTAAGGTCATTATTAAGGCGGACGTTCAGGGTTCGGCTGAAGCGTTAAAATCAAGCCTTGAAAAATTGAGTACAAGAGAAATCCGCCTCCATGTAATTCAGGCGCTTCCCGGCCCCGTTAATGAAGGCGATGTTGACCTAGCGATTGCCTCCAAGGCGATTATTATCAGCTTTAACGTTCGTCCTCTTCCAAAAGCGAAAATTCTCGCCGAACAGGAAAAGGTCGACATCAGGAAATATAATATTATTTACAAAGCAGTCGAAGAAATCAGGGCGGCAATGGAAGGAATGCTGAAACCTGACACAAAAGAAGAAATTATCGCCACTGTGGAAATCCGCGAAACATTCAAAGTGCCGAAGGCCGGCACAATCGCGGGCTGTTATGTGCTAACAGGAACCGTAAAACGGAGCTGTACGGTCAATGTAATAAGGGATGAGATTGTAATACATACGGGGAAAATCGCTTCCTTAAAACGCTTTAAGGATGACGCGCGTGAAGTCGCGGCAGGATATGAATGCGGAATCGGCCTTGATAATTTTGACGATGTCCGTATCGGCGACAATCTTGAAATCATCGAAGTTGTGGAAATCGCGCGGAAACTGAAAGGCGACTGATATGCCGGGCTTCCGAACAGAAAGGCTGGGGCAGACGATACAGGAAAAAATCGGCTCTCTCATTCTTGAAGGAAAAATTAAAGACAACAGGGTTAACTCCTTTCTTTCCATAACAAGGGTTGATGTCTCAAAGGATCTTTCATTCGCCGATGTATATGTATCCGGTGTCAGGGGCCAAATAAAAGAAAAAGAAGTCGAAGGACTTCAAAGCGCCGCGGGTTTTATTCAATCCCAGCTTGGAGCTGCAATGCACATAAGAAAAATTCCCCATCTTCGTTTCCATGCCGATAAAAGCATCAGCGACAGCTTTGATATTATCAAAAAAATAGAAGAACTTGCGGAAACCGAAAAATAGAATAGGGTTATGAACTCCGGAATTATATTTTTAAACAAGCAGCCGGGGATTACATCTTTTGACGCGTTACGTGATATAAAACGCGCGCTTGGGACAGGCAAGGTCGGTCATACAGGAACCCTTGATAAATTTGCCTGCGGACTTTTGATAGTTATGGCAGGCAGAGCGTTAAAACTATGCCGGTGGTTTTCCAACTGTGATAAAAAATACGAAGGCAGGATTCATTTCGGCATACAGACCGATACTCTCGATCCTGAAGGGGAGGAAATAGCGTCTGCAGCGCCGCCTTCACGGGAAAATGTAAAAAACGTTTTGGCTCAATTTACCGGGAATCTTATGCAGGAGCCGCCTGTATATTCGGCGATCCATGTTAACGGGAAACGCGCTTCAAATCTTGTCCGCTCAGGTCAAATGCCTGTTATGACAAAAAGGCCTGTAACAGTTTACAAACTGGAACTGACAGGCTGGAATCCTCCCTTTGCAGATATTTCCGTCCATTGTTCAAGCGGCACTTATATCCGCTCTCTTGCCCGTGATATTGCCATAGCCGCCGGGAGCAGGGGGTATTTGGCGTCGCTTAAAAGGACACAGGTCGGAGGATTTTGTTTGGAAGAAACGCAAACAGATGAATGTGGCAAAGAGATAAAAGTTCTGCCAATTGATAAAAATGTTATTTCAAAACTTGGACTTCCATGGTTTGAGGTTACGCATCAGGAAGCGCAGGCGATTTTTCATGGTAAACCGCTTGAGCAAATCATGGATAATAAAACAATTAACAACTCAGCGGTTTTCTTTGAGGAAACATTAATCGCCATAATTGAAAAAATCGAAGGCAAGTGGAAGTATGGGTGCGTGATGTAACTCCCGTTCCCTTGACTCATTCATTAATTTATGACATCATTACATAAAATCGGGATAATCCCGCCTTAATTGGCACCTAATTAGGAGAAAAATATATGGCATTAACAAAAGAAAGCGCCGGCGAAATTGTTGCTAAATTCGGCAAAAATGAAAAAGACACAGGCGCAACGGAAGTTCAAATAGCGCTGCTTACTGAACGAATCAATCAGCTTACAGAACATTGTAAACAATTTAAAAAGGATAAATCAGGACAGAGAGGGCTTTTAATCCTTGTCGGAAAACGCCGCAGAATGCTTAAGTACATTCAGAGAACCAACCTGGAAGGTTACCGAAAATTGATTAAAGAGCTGGGACTGCGTAAATAATGATGCAAAAAGTAACACTCAACCTGGCCGGCAAGGAATTAACTCTTGAAACCGGAAGAATTGCGAAACAGGCGAACGGATCTGTTTTCGCGCAATACGCGGGCTCCGCTGTAATAGCGACTGTCTGCTGTACAAGAGAATCAGTGGAAGGCTATGATTATGTGCCTCTGACCGTTGAATACAATGAAAAATATTATGCCGCGGGAAAAATTCCCGGCGGTTTTATAAAAAGGGAAAGCCGCCCCAAGGATAAGGAGATATTGGTCTCCCGTCTTATCGATCGTCCCATGAGACCGCTCTTTGATAAAAGTTTCGGGCGCGAAATTCAATTAATACCGACGACCCTTTCAACAGATCAGGTAAACCCTCCTGACATTCTGGCGATTATCGCTTCCTCCGCGGCTATTCACATTTCGGACATCCCTTTTAACGGGCCTGTCGCGGGTGTGCGCGTATGTCAGGTAGAAGGCGAACTTATCGTAAACCCGACCTATGAACAGATTGAAAAATCAACTCTGGAAATTGTGGTGGCGGGAACCAGAGACGGTATTACCATGGTGGAAGGCAGCGCAAAAGAAGTCAGCGAAGAGCTGATGATTCAGGCGCTGGATAAAGCGCATGAGACGATAGTTGAATTTTGCAATCTTCAGGAAAAATTGCGCTCTCTTTCAGGGAAAGAAAAACTTCCGCTTATCAGGCTTTCTTATTCACTTGAAAACAAAGACGCTATCCGCGCGGAAGCTTACCCAAAACTGGAAACAGCCTGCTTTCTTCCCGCAAAACATGAAAGGCATGACGGCATCAAAGCCGTTAAAAAAGAATTCGAAGAAAAATATTCCAGTCTGCTTGAAGATGAAAAGCAGAAAAAATTGTTTGACGCGCTGTTCGAAGATATGCAGTACCAGATACTCCGATCTTCCATATTAAAGAACGGAAAGCGCGTAGACGGAAGAGGTCTTGAAGATATCAGAAGCATTACCTGCGAAGCGGGTATTTTACAGCGTACGCACGGCAGCGCCCTTTTCACAAGAGGCGAAACACAGGCGCTTTGCGTAACAACTCTTGGCACGGTTTTTGATGAGCAAATTTACGATGACATTGAAGGCGACAAGCGCGAGAACTTTATGCTGCATTATAACTTCCCTCCGTATTCTGTCGGCGAAGTCGGCAGAACAGGAACGGGCCGGCGTGAAATTGGACACGGGCATCTTGCCCTGCGTTCACTAAAAGCGATGGTTCCCTCAAAAGAAGATTTTCCCTACACCGTGCGCGTTGTTTCAGAAATAATGGAATCCAACGGTTCTTCATCAATGGCGTCCGTGTGCGGCGGAACTCTCGCGATGCTTCATGCCGGCGTTCCCATGAAAAAGCCCGTAGCCGGAATAGCGATGGGCCTTATAACAGAAGGAAACCAGAATGACAAATACGCTGTGTTATCTGACATTCTGGGCGAAGAGGATCATCTGGGCGATATGGACTTTAAGGTCGCGGGAACCGCAGACGGAATTACCGGTTTTCAGATGGATATAAAAATAGCCGGCGTAAGCCCGGAAATTATGCGCAAAGCCCTTGATCAGGCAAAACGCGGAAGGCTTCACATTCTTTCAATAATGAACAAGTGCATCGACAAACCCGCTTCGCAGATCAGCGAATACGCGCCGAAAATTGTCACGCTCCGGATTGATATTGACAAGATTGGCGCTCTCATAGGCCCCGGCGGGAAAAACATCAAGGCGTTATGTGAACAATACTCGGTAAAAATCAACACGGAAGACGACGGAACTGTTACAATCTTCGGCAAGAATACAAAGGACGCCGAAGACGCGAAAACCGCTGTTATGGGAATCGCCTCCGATCCTGAAGTTGACAGGGTGTATAACGGCGTTGTAAAGCGCATTATGGATTTCGGCGCGTTTGTGGAAATACTTCCCGGGAAGGAAGGCCTTGTTCATATCAGCAAACTTTCAAGGCAGCGGATCGAAAAAGTTACGGACGTGCTTAAAGAAGGCATGCAGATTCCTGTTAAATTAATTGAAATTGATAAACAGGGCAGGCTCAACCTGTCATATATCGACGCGATTGATCCCGCCGGTAAACGTGACGATAAACCAAAAAATAACGGTTCGAAGCGATAATAGAGCTGCTTACGGTGGTATCTGTTAAATTTTTAAAAACCGATCCGCGCGTAATTCTTCCCCGGTATGAAAGCGAAGGCGCTTCCGGTATGGATTTAAGGGCATTCATTAATTCCGATATTTCCATACCGCCTTTGGGAAGGGTAAAAATCCCGACAGGTTTAAAAATTGAAATCCCCTGCGGCATGGAAGCTCAGGTGCGCCCGCGCTCAGGTCTGGCTTTAAAAACAGGCCTGACAGTTTTAAACACGCCGGGTACAATTGACAGCGATTATCGCGGCGATTTGGAAATAATACTTATTAACTTAAGCGGCAGTGATGTAACAATAAAGGACGGAGAGCGTATCGCGCAGCTTGTTATCGCTCCTGTTTGCCGCGCTGAAATAACAGAGACTGATGTTCTTTCTCCAAGCGGGAGGGGAAGCGGCGGATTTGGATCTACGGGCGTTTAAAAACAGTGCGAAAAAACTATAGTTATTAATTATAATTAAGTTTAGAGTAATAATATGGCTGTTAATGCCCTGGAAAACAAGCGTTTAATTTCCCCGACAATTTTCCGCTATATACTGTCAGAAATGTTTTTCTCGTTTTCTGTCTGTTTTTGCTTTTTCTTTTTTATTTTTTTTGTAAACCAGATACTTTTAATGGCTCAGGAAGTTCTGGAAAAAAGGGTGCCTCTTGGCCAGGTTGCCCTTTTGGTTCTTTTCTCGCTTCCTACAGTCATTTACTATTCCGCTCCTTTCGCATCCCTTGTCGGAACATTAATGACCGTAGGGCGTTTAACGTCCGACAATGAAATTCTTGTTATGCTCTCATCAGGATTTTCATATAAAATAATTTTTTATCCCGCCATTTTCATGGGCATTACAATCTCTCTTTTATCATTTTTTACAAATGATGTATTGCTTCCTGCAGGCACTGTTCAATTTAACAGATTATGGCGGCAAATTCTTGTTTCCACTCCTGCCCTGGAATTACAGGCGGATTCCGTAAAAAGATTCAGGGATACGGTTGTTGTAACAGGCGGTGTATCAGGGAATGTTATAAACAATCTGCTTATACTGGACAGGACTAATGACGGTGAGCGCCGTATTATTACCGCAAACAGCGCGGAACTTAAAGACGGCGGAAAAGAAGGGCTTAGTTTGAATCTTCAGGACGCGTTTGTTCAATCAACAAAGGAAATCGCAAGGGAAGATTATGATTACGCAGTAACTGAGCAGCTTCAATACTGGGTATCCAATGAAGACATTATACAGGCGGCTGTCAGCATTACTCCAAGGGAAATGAGTTCAAGAGACGTCCGTTCATATATTTTCAACAGAAGAAATGATTTGGCTGTACGTGAAAATGACCGCAAATTAAGGCTGATAAATCAGGCGCTTACCCTTGAAAACACCTTAAGGGCCGGACCTGAAGGCGGCGCGTGGAATTCAAGAGCGTCAAGCCTCTCGGGAATGCAGCGCGAGATTATGGCGATTTCAACAATACAGAATGACAGGACAATCAGTGTTTATATAATTGAACTTTACAGAAAATTCGCAGTTCCCCTTGGCGCGTTTTGTTTTGTTTTTCTCGCGGTCTCTCTTGGATTAATGGCGAAAAAATCCGGGCAGACAGTCGGGTTTATTTTCGGCATTCTTATCGCCGTATTGTACTGGTCGATGCTTTTTGTCGGACAGACAATGGGATTGCGCGCTGGAGCGCCGCCTTTCTGGTCGATGTGGCTTCCGAATATTTTATCCCTTGCGGCAGGCATTACTTTGGCGGTGTTCAGGGTGCGAAGATGATTCTGGACAAATATTTACTGCGCCAGTTTTTTCCCATCTTCCTTGTCGCATTATCGCTTTTTTCGTTTGTTCTCCTGTTAATTGACCTGTTCGCGAACTTAACGCGTTATCTGAATAACGAAGTCCCGGTTCTGCGGATTTTACAGATGGGTTTTTTTTATATACCCCAATGCCTTTCATTCGCCCTTCCGATTTCGCTGCTTTTCGCGGCAGCGTATACGTTAGGCGATCTTCACGCAAGAAACGAGCTGGCATGCGTATTTTGCGCGGGAATACCTTTCAGGCGTTTCAGCATTTCTCTACTTCTGGTCGGCTTTCTTGTTTCGGTTTTTTCATTTTTCTTTGATGATATATTTGTAATTCCGGCAGTTAAAATAAAAAACGATCTTTCAAGACGCGCTTTGAATCAGTTTGTAACAGAAAGCGATTCGGATATCGTAATTAAAACAAGGAACGGAAGACTTACCTATTCTGTCGACTATTTTGACAATAACAGAAAAATTTTAAACGGCGTAAGTATTATTGAAATAAATGAAAACGGAGAGTTTGTTTCGCAGATACGCGCTCATTCGGCGCAATGGAATGAAAACTACTGGGAATTCAATAACGCCCTTGTTTATAAATATGAAGACGGTCTTTTACTCGTAAGCCCGTTTGTTTCCGATTCGTCGTATAATGAACATCCGGATATATTCAGAAGGCAATCTGTAAATATTGATGAGCTCCCGGTAAGTGAAGCCAGATTATTGATAGACGATCTGCGTTCTGTCGGGCTTCCCTACTTCGAAGAGCAGGCGGATTATTATCACCGTTATTCGTTCGCATCCACTTCATTTATAGTAATGATTCTATCTGTATCAATGGGAGGTAGATTCAGGAAGAACATTATGCTTATGAGTCTTTTTACAAGCCTTGCCGCGGCTGTTGTTTATTATGTAGTGGAAATGCTGACCATGGCAATGGCCGGCCTTAATTATATTCCCGCGGTATTGGGAGCGTGGTTTCCTGTCTTTTTATTTATATTTATCGGTTTTATTTTATTATGGAGCGCGAAAACATAATATGCGTTTTACCGTAATCAAAAACGACAGTTCCTGCGCCGCAAGGACAGGAATATTGCACCTTCCGCACGGGGACGTTAAAACGCCTGTTTTTATGCCTGTTGGAACAAACGGGACAGTAAAAGCAATGACAGTTGATGATATTAAAGAAATTGGTTTTAATATGATACTTTCAAATACATATCATCTTTATTTAAGGCCGGGCGAAAAAATAATCCAGAAAGCGAAAAGCCTTCATTCATTCATGAACTGGGACAGAAATATTTTAACGGACTCAGGAGGTTTTCAGATTTTTTCGCTTTCAGCGTTACGTAAAATTACATCAAAGGGCGTATGGTTTCAATCCCATATTGACGGTTCAAAACATTTTTTAACGCCGGAAAAAGCGGTTTCAATTCAGGCGCTGCTAAACAGCGATATACAAATGCAGCTTGATTATTGTTCGCATTGGGGCGCTTCCCGCAAGGAAGCCGAAAATGCCCTGAATATTACAATAGAATGGCTCGGAAGAGCCGTTAACGCGTGGAAAGAGGCTGTTTCCGGCGGTTCATATAACGGCAGTCTATTCAGTATTGTTCAGGGTAATTTTTTCCCTGATTTGCGCCAGATAAGCGCCCAAGCATGCGTGAACAGCGGCACTCCCGGTATTGCAATCGGAGGACTGTCTGTAGGAGAGCCGCCCGAACTTTTTTATGAAATGCTCTCAGCTACCGCCGCCCTGCTCCCGTGTGATAAACCCCGCTACGTAATGGGTATCGGAACTCCTGAATATGTTCTTAACGCTATTGGGTACGGCATAGACATGTTTGACTGCGTCCTTCTTACAAGAGAAGCGCGCAACGGCCGGGTATACACAAGCGGCGGCCCTTTTGCGTTAAAAAAATCTGAAAATGCCTCTGATTTTTCGCCGATAGATAAAGAGTGCGGCTGTAAAGTATGCAAATCATACTCACGCGCTTATCTTCGGCATCTTTTTAAGGCAAAGGAAATACTTTATTCAATGCTGGCAAGTTATCATAACCTTTACTTTATTAACGAACTTGTATTAAATGCCCGTAACGCAATAGAAGAAGGAAGGTTTTTAGAGTATAAAAAGAATTTTCTGTCACGTTATAAGAATGATTAGTATTAAAAAAGGAGCCGGGAATGAGTAAAAAACGCTATATCCTGTTATTAAAATCCTTTGCGCGAGTTTTTAATTCTGGCGCGCTCTTATGGTTATTATTTTTTATTTTAAACACTCCCGCATTTGCCCAGAATGATGAAGCTTCCAGGCGCGATACAATAAAGTACGGCACAGAATCAGAAATAGCGAACCTGATTCAAACGCTAAGAACGGAAAATATTGATTATCTTGACGATGAACTCATGTCCCTGATCGGTACATCACGAAACCAGAGAATATTGACAAACGTATTTGGTTTTTTCGGCGATCGTGAAAAAAGAGGCCTTGAGGAACGCGCGATAAAGGCAATTTCAGAGCGCGAAGATGAAACCAATGAAACGGTTTTATCAGCGATTGATTATCTTGGCCGTATCAGACTGCCGGAAGCTGTGCCTGTATTAAAGGAACTGCTTAACACAGAAGAGAGGCGTTTTCTCGCGAACGGTTTTCGCGCTATCGGCCGGGCGAGTTCCGCGGACAGCGAAATGGCTGACACAGCTGTGGAATTTCTCATTGATTACTACACTTATCGCAACCCCGGCAATGATAATCAAAGTATTATTATAACCGCCATTGGAGAGGCAGGCTCTTTATTGGGCGTTCCCTTTCTTATTGACATTGCCTTAAATACGGACGGACGCATCCCGCTGCGGACCGCAGCGTTAACCGCACTTGCCGCTATCGGAGATGAAAGCGGCCTTGAGGCGATACTTGGCTGTGTAAGCACAAACGATCCGGCTGTGCGTACAGCGGCGGTAGCCGCGCTCGGCCCTTTTTCCGGAGAAGCTGTAGACAGCGCGATACTGGACGCTTTCAGGGATTCATATTACCGCACACGCATCGCGGCGGCGCAGGCAAGCCGCGATCGCAGACTGGAAGCGGCTGTTCCTTTTTTAAAGTTCCGCGCGGAACGGGATGAAGTGGCGAATGTAAAAGACGAGTCAATCCGCGCTCTTGGAGCGATAGCGAATAACGAAGCAGTAGAAATTCTTGACAACCTTTTTTCCGAACGCAGAAATTCCATTCAGGTCAGAGTTCTGGCCTGTGAAATGCTCATGAAAATTGACGCTTCAAGATTTTTTTCAAAAATTACCGCGGAACTTAATGAGGCGAAAGCCGGAAATCAGACAAATCTTTACAACGGTTTTTTAAAAGTTGTGGGAGAAGCTGTAGTAGACGGAGACACGGCAGAGATAGAAAGAGCGGCGCTAAGTTTTATGCAAAACGGAGCGATGGTGGAAAGACTATACGGGCTTGATATGGCAGCTAACAATAATTTAAAAGGGTTAAGCGAACAAATAATAAGCCTTGCGCGCGACAGAAATGAAACGCTCAGCAGAAGAGCGCGCCGCACTGCGGAAACTCTGGGAATTGAAATTCCCGCCCAGTAAAGCATTCCGCAAAGCGCAAATATGAGAACATATATAAACAGCATAAAAAACATCATTGAATACTGTATAACCCGGTTTCCCTGTAAAATCGAAGTCCGTTATAACGAACCGATGAAGGAACATACAACATTTAAAGTTGGAGGTCCTGCAGATTGCTGGATTCAGAGCGGAGAAGATAATTTTCCGTTCTTCTGCGCATTATTCTTAAACTGCGCCCGAATGGAAAAAATTCCGGTTTTCATTCTTGGAGGAGGAGCCAATGTTGTCATAAGTGACAGGGGAATTCGCGGAGTTGTATTGGATACGAGCGCGTGGAAATCACCGCAAAAACGCGAAAAAAATCGCGCTGAACTTGTTTTTAGAAGCGGGACAACAATTGATGATGCTTCTGTTGCCGCCCTTGACGCAGGTTTAAGCGGACTTGAGTTTCTTGCGGGAATGCCCGGCACAATAGGAGGCGCTGTTTGGATGAATGCCCGATGTTACGGCAGGGAAATTTCGGATGTGCTTTCGTGGACGGAAATTTTGATAAATGACGAATGCGCAGTTGGGACTAAGGACGCGGGAGCTTTAGTTCAGGTAACGCGCCCAAAGGAATCAAAAAAATATTTAATAAAAAAAATATATACAAATAAAACAACCGGATTTGGGTATAAACAAAGTCCTTTTCAAAAGATGGATTGCCTGATAGTATCGGCGGCTTTTAATTTGAAGAAAGGCGATAAAGATAAAATCGCAGAGGATATGGAAAAAAACAGGCAGGACCGGAAAAATAAGGGACACTATCTTTTTCCTTGCGCGGGATCCGTTTTTAAAAATAATCATGAATTTGGAAAACCGGCAGGAGTTATAATAGATGAACTTGGCTTAAAGGGGCTGAAAAAAGGAGGCGCGCAAGCGGCTCCTTTTCATGGTAATATTATAATTAACACAGGAGACGCAAAAGCGGAAGATATCCGGTATTTAACTGATGAAATAGCTTCAAAGGTAAAAGAGAAAACAGGTTTTATTTTTGAGCCGGAAATATTATTTATAGGAGAATGGAGTTAAAATATTTCTATATAGAACATGAAAAGATCAATTGTTTTTAGCATTATTATTTTTTCACTTCTGTTTGCGCAAGGGTGCGCCCGTTATCAAAGCCCGGAAATGCTATTGATAAACGGCAAAACTTTCATGATGGGAAGTCCCGCGGATGAATATGATCGTGATACAGATGAGATACGCCGTCAGGTAACAGTTAATTCTTTTTATATCGGTAAATATGAAGTTACTCAAAAAGAATATCAGGGAATGATGCGTGAAAATCCAAGCGATTTTAAGGGAAATAATTTTCCGGTTGAGAACGTAAGCTGGTTTGACGCGTTAAATTTCTGTAACAGGCTCAGTATACGCGAAGGTTTGAATCCTGCGTATAAATATGACGGTAAAGAAATAATATGGGACAGAAACGCGAACGGTTACCGCCTGCCCACTGAAGCCGAGTGGGAGTATGCCTGCCGCGCCGGAACAAATTCGCCTTTCAATACCGGGGAAAATATTACTTCAGATCAGGCGAACTATGACGGTAACTTTCCGTACGCCGGAAGTACTCCTCAAAAATTTCTTGAAAAAACATCGCCTGTAGGAAGCTATCAGGCTAACTCTTTCGGATTATTTGATACGCATGGAAATGTTTTTGAGTGGTGCTGGGACTGGCATGATTATTATTTCCATGAAGATAATATAAACCCGGCAGGACCTGTTTCAGGCACATTTCGCGTAATTCGCGGCGGCTCATGGGCAAACAGTGGAGTAGCGCTGAGATCAGCCTATAGAGGAATTTATTTTCCTGACGGAGGCAGTGATCGTATCGGTATCCGTCTTGCCAGAAACGCCTTATGAACACTTGTCATAATTTTTCTTTTTTGATAGCATTTAATCAAAGCTTAATCTGAATTAAGCAAACCTCTTTTTCGGCTGTAAAGTCAGCCGGACATATGGCCATAAGGAGGAACTATGCGCCGATATGAACTTACGGTTATCTTCCCTCTGGAAGAAGACCAGCACAGGGCAGGACGCGAACAATTACTGTCCGATCTTGCCGCTAACGGAGCCGAGGTTGAGAAAACCGATGAAATCGGGGATCGCGATCTCGCATATGAAGTTAAAAAAAGAAAACGCGGAAAATACGTCCTTCTGGTAATAAAATCCGATCCCGCCAAAATTACTGTTCTTGATCGTATTTTTAAACTCAATGCCAACCTGCTTAAATTCCTCTTTGTAAGAGTTGAGGATTAGGATATGGCAGACCTGAACCATGTAGTTTTAATCGGACGCCTTACAAGAGACGCGGAAATAAAATATACCTCAGGAGGGCAGGCAGTTTGCAAATTTTCAATCGCTGTAAACCGCCGGAAAAAATCAGGAGATCAATGGGAAGATGAAGCGAACTTTTTCGATATCGTATTGTGGGGAAAGCAGGGTGAATCTCTTCAGTCGTATCTTGTAAAAGGCAAAATGGTAGGAATTGACGGTGAATTACGCCAGGATCGCTGGCAGCAGGAAGGGCAGAACAGATCAAAAATTGAAATTGTCGCAAGCTATGTCCAGCTTCTTGGCGGCGGCGGCAGCGGCTCAGACCGTCAGAGTTTCAATAATAATTCGTCAGGCAATTTTTCTTCGGGTGAATCACAATCTTACAATTCATCCAAAGATGACGGTTTTACCGACGATATTCCCTTTTAATTTAAACAAACAGGAGCTATTTTATGTCTGATGAAAAATATTATGATAACGAGCATCATTCCCGCCATGACAGAGGAATGGATATGCAGATGGATGACCGCGACGGCGATGACCGTTCCGGAAGGGGCGCAAAAGGCGGAAAAGTCTTTTTCAAGAAAAAAGTCTGCAAATTCTGCGCCCAGAAACTAAAAATTGATTATAAAGAAGCGGATACTTTAAGGCGCTTTATTACAGAAAGGGGAAAAATTCTTCCCCGCCGGATAACGGGAACCTGCGCCAAACACCAGAGGGCATTGGCCCTTGCGATAAAGCAGGCAAGAAGTATCGCGCTGCTTCCGTATGTAGCCGAATAATATGCAGCAGGAAGGAGATAAGATCTCCGGTGATAAAAATTTCTTATCTAAACAGGCTCTTGTTACAATAATTGTTTGCACAGCTCTCAGCCTGTTTTTTATGAGGACAGGTATTCTCACTTTTATTGATCTTGTGCCGCTTGGGTATGCTGTTATTGTAAGCGGATCTTTTTTATATACATTCTTCGCGGCCGCTCTTGCCAATATCGCCTTATTCATTTTTTTTTCAGGTAAATTCGGAATCATATGGATAGATATTCTTTATTTAACAGCATTATTCTTGATGTACACATGGATTGTCGGCGGAAAAAATATCCGCACAGCATACAGAATTATACTCGCCTCCTCTGCGGGAGCTGTTTTCTTTCTTTACACAGTATACAGAATGGATTCCGTATTTTTTTCTTTATTTTACGATGTTGCCAATGAATTATTTCCCGGCATAGTTACGCTGGAAGTAATGGAAGCCGTAAAAAATATTCTTTTCCGCGGAGGCGCTCTTGTTTCCATGCTGTTTTTGTTTTTTATTAACAGGCAGCTGGCAATCAGCGCTGTATGGCTTATAAAAAGACAGAGAAATGATCGCGGACTGACCGGTTTTTTCGCGCCTTTCGGAGCCATATGGGTTTTCTCAGGCGCGCTTGCGACAATTATTTTAGCGGGAATGTTCGCTATTGAAGTTCTGGAAATTTTGGCATGGAATGTATTTATAATTTGTGCTATTATTTATCTGGCTCAAGGCGCCGGAATATTAATTCATTTTCTTGCTCTTAGAAGCCCTGCTTTCCGGATCTGTTCAATTATACTTTTAATAGTATTATTATTCAGTCCTCTTACAATAGTTGTCATTGCCGCGCTGCTACTATTGGGAATTATTGAGAATTGGCGTCCGTTAAGACGCACATAAAACGCCCTACTCCGGGGCCCGGCTGTAAAGCCGGTGAACAAAACAGCTGCTTTTTTGCGGCTGAGATTATTTTAAATACCCTGTAAAACTTTTCGGGGTATTTGTTATACATTCTGTATAACAGGGAGCTTGGTATGAAAGTTATTTTAAACAAGGATCTCGCGACACTCGGCGAAGAGGGAGATGTAAAGGAAGTAGCTAAAGGCTACGCGCGCAATTATCTTTTTCCAAGGGGAATCGCGCTTCCGTATACGCCGCGCATGATAAAACAGATCGAAGGGCGCAGGGCCGAAATTGAATCGCGAAAAGAGCAAAAACGCCTTGACGCAAGAAGCCTTAAGGAAAAACTTGACGCGTTTGAAATGAGTATAACAATGCCCGCCGGAGCTAACGGCAAACTATACGGCGCGGTTACAAGTCAGACCATTTCCGACGAGCTGCTAAAGAACGGTTTTAATGTCGAGCGCAAACGCATTGAACTTGCCGGAAACGGCTTTAAAAATGTCGGCAAATACAAAGCCGCAATCAGACTTTATGAAAACCAGTCAGCTGAAATTTCTGTAACAATTATAGCTCAGGAAATAAAAACCGAAACATCATCATCAAAACCGGCCCAGCGAAGGAGCAGAAGAGACGATTCTCGAAGGGAAGTTCCAAAAGAAGAGAAAGCGGAAGAGACTCAAACCGCAGAAAGCTGAAGTTGATGTATGGCTCAGACGATAAAAGACAAGACGCCTCCTCATGACGACGAACTTGAGCAGGCTGCTCTTGGGAGCCTGTTATCTGATAATGAGGCGGTAACCGCGTCAATTCAAATGCATCTGCGCTCCGATGATTTTTATTCGCGGGCGAACACACGCATTTATGAAGCAATAATGAGCCTTGACTCCAAAGGCCTGCGTCCGGATATCCAGACTGTTGTTCAGGAACTCAAATCCATGGGTAAACTGGACGAAGCAGGAGGCGCTTCATATGTTTCCAGCCTTACGACAGTAATTCCCTCAAGCGCTAATATTGATTATTACGCGCAAATGGTAAAAAATTATTCGCTGAAAAGATCCCTTTTAAAAGTCGCTTCCCAAATAGGAGTAAGCGCTTATGATGAGTCAAAAGATTCAAGGGAAGTTTTAGAGGAAGTGCAGAAATATATATTTGAGCTGACAGACGAGCGTCATGTTTTTTCAGCCAGAAAAATCGGGGAAGTATTAAAGGAAACGATCAATCTTTTAGACGAAGTAATGAAGTCTAAAAACCCCATAACAGGAATTTCTTCCGGTTTTGAGAAACTTGATCAAATGACATCCGGTTTTCAGAAGGATGAATTTATCATAATCGGCGCAAGACCGTCTGTAGGTAAAACAGCGCTTGCTCTGAATATTGCGTCCCATATCGCTTTTCATCAGGAAATTTCTACGGCTTTTTTTTCGCTTGAAATGTCAGATATAGCCCTTGTTCAGCGCCTTATAAGCAGCGAAGCCATGGTTAAGGCGCAGAACCTTCGTACCGGTTTTTTAAACGGAAGTGAATTCAATAAAATTACAAATTGCATGGGTATTATGTATGAAGCGCCCTTTACAATTGTTGATATTCCCAATATGAAACTATTGGATCTCAGGGCGCAGGCAAGAAAAATGAAATCGCAGCAGGATGTGAAAATAATCTTTATTGATTATCTGGGACTTGTCGGGCATGAAAACAGTTCATTGCCGCGTTATGAGCAAATATCGGAAATCTCAAGATCGCTTAAAGGTCTGGCGCGCGAACTGCATATTCCGGTAGTTGTTCTGTGCCAGCTTACCCGTGACGCTCAGTGGGAAGCGCCTACATTGGCTCATTTAAGGGATTCCGGATCAATTGAACAGGACGCGGATTTGGTTTTATTTTTAAACAGGGAGCAGCCGAAAAAAAACAAAAAAGACACGGAAGATGAAAATACAACTCCCGCGGATATTATCCCTACTGATTTAATAATTGCAAAGCAGAGAAACGGCCCTACAGGCGTAGTAAAACTTGAAATGGCAGCCAAGTACGCTAAATTTACGCCATTATCAAAACATGAAAATTAGCAGACCCCTTGAATATATTTTTATTTTGTGTATAATAATACATATTTCTATTGGGGGAAGTATGGCATTTACAGATGATTATGATTTTGACCTTTTAAAAAATGAGGCTGAAAACCTTGTTATCCGTGAGATGGAAGTACAGCTAAAAGCCGAGCCGAAGAGCATGTGCCGCTGCAATGAATGTATAGTCGATATTGCTGCAATCGCGCTGAACACGATCAAGCCATTGTACAGGTTTTCAATTCTTGGAACTCTTTACGCATCTCAGGCAATGAACGAAAAAACATACGCGGAGAGCGTTAAAAACGCGGTAGCGCAGGCAATCAAGAAAGTAAAGAAGAATCCTGCTCACGATTGATTTTTACTTAAACGCGTCAGGCCGCAGGAGATTTTGCACTGAAAGATAAGACCCGGCGCGTAGGGATGAAAAAATTTCCTTTTTCGGGTGCTTTTTGTAATCGTCAAGGGTTTTCTCATATAATTCCCTGGGGATTTTCATAACAGCGATTTCGCCGGGTTTTATTCCGTCCAAATGGAATTCTATACCTTCTGCGCCGCAGCAGTGATACCATGCGTTAATGTCGTTTTCGGGGTAATTTTCGGCGGCCTTGGTCAGAAGGAATGATTTTAGGGTTTCTATAGCCACAGGTTCAAGATTGTCTTTTATTACCGCCAGACGATCGGCCATCTCAGGAAAACCGATAACGGTTTGAAAAGACAGGTTATGTTTTTTTCTCCGGTAATATTCACCGCGTTCAAGTTCGGCAAGCACTTCCATTTTCAGGTTCTTTGATTTCCATGTAATTGTAATTTTTAGCTCGGGTTTATGTTTTTTTCCGCATGAAGGACAGATGACGCTCATGAAAGTTCCGTTAAAAATTTCATCAAGGTATTCTTTTTTCCCGTCAATATCTATTTCTTCCCTGTAATCAAGCTGAATATTTGCGCCGCATAAACAGGAAAAGTTTTTCTTCATTAATACCTCCTAGCTGCGCACAAAGAACATTATGTCGCCGAATAGAGCAAGCACCATAAGACATAAAATAATCGCCATTCCGCACGCGTTAAAAACAGAAATTGCTTTCGGCGGAATCGGTTTTCTTCGTATCATTTCAACAAGGAAAAGAATAATCATGCCTCCGTCCAGCATGGGCAGCGGCAACATATTCATTACGCAAAGCGCGATTGAAATAAGCGCGATAAAATTGGCGATGGAGCGCAGGCCTGTTCCCACACCCTGTTCAAAACCCTGGGTCGCTACATCTCCCATCATGTATGTTATACGCACAGGCCCTGAAACCGCCTGTGTCAGATCGATGCCCATAAATAAAAGACGCAGGCTTGTAACGGAAACCGCGAGCGTCCTGTAACTTTCCCTGATTCCCTTTGCGATCGCGGCTGGAAATGAAAGATTTGGCGTGCGGTACCGGATTATTTCCCATGAAAAACCAAGCTCGCCTTCCGCTTCCGCCGCGCTGAAAAGCGCTTCTCCCCTTTGTCCGCCTCTTTCATATTCAATTAACAGGGTTCCCACGTTTTGGATCCTGATTGCCCTGAAATCTTCGCTGTTATGAACGGCAATTCCATTAGCTGATATTATTCTGTCGCCTGTCCTTAACCCCGCTCTCTGCGCGGGACTGTCTTCGGCGACAGTATCTATTACGGCGTCTATCCATGAATAAATGCCGACTCTTCCCGCGCCTGTTGCTTTGTCAAGAAAAGGCGTCACATTCATCGACTGCTCCTGTCCGTCCCTTTCAACGGTAATAACGATGTTCTTGTTCGGATTCAAAGCGACAATTTCCTGGATCTCATGGTAGTATGTTATTTCCTGCCCGTTAATGCTTTTTATAAGATCGCCTGTTTTTATTCCTGCGATATCCGCGGGAAATGTTTCTGTGTTTGATATTTCGGACGCAAGAATTATTTTATTTCCTACCGTATTTATTTCAAAGCCCGCTCCCCAAATAACGGATAAAAGAATTACCGCCAAAACAAGGTTGAACAAAGGGCCGCCTGCGGAGACAACAATTCTCCTCCATGGGCTTGCCGCAAGATAAGATCCTTTTTCCGCGGTTTTACCGTCACGCATATTCTCCCAGGCTTCCGAGTAATTTGTTTCTCCCTGCATTTTACAGTATCCGCCGACAGGAAACATTCCAATCCGGTATTCTACCGAACCGATTTTCTTTTTAAGTACCGGATTTCCCCATCCTATGGAAAAGGCTTCTACATTTATTTTTACAAGCCTGGCCGCCAGAAAATGCCCAAGTTCATGGAAAAATACAACTACCCCAAGTCCGATTAAACCAAGCGCTATATTAATTACTATTGACATATTTCACCTGAAATATCCTAGCATATAATAAATATTTAAACCACCAAGGCCGGTCTTCTTCGCCGTTGCGGTTTAAATGCTTTTAATAAATGAATTTGCTTTAAACCGCGCGTCTGTATCTGCTTTAAGGATTATATCCAAATTAAAAACATCACCATGCCAGTCCGCCTGAAGGACATGTTCCGTTATCCGCGGAATATCCGTAAATTTGATTTTTTCTTCCAAAAAAGCGGCGGCCGCTTCTTCGTTAGCTGCATTATAAGCGCACGGATAAAGTTCTCCTTTTTCAGCGGCATGCCACGCGTATTTGAGCATGGGGAATTTTTGAATATCAGGCTTATAAAAATCTAGCGTCAATGAATCAAAATCAAGCGGTTCCAAACCGGAAGACTCTGTAACAGGCCAATAAAGCGCGTCATGAATGGGATGGCGCATATCAGGTTTTGACATTTGAGCGTAAATTACTCCATTGCGAAGGCGGATCATTGAATGAATTATACTTTGAGGATGAATCACCACTTTTATTTTATCAGGGTTAATGTTAAACAGATGGCATGCTTCGATTATTTCAAGTCCCTTATTCGCCATTGAAGCGGAATCAATCGTAATTTTCGCACCCATATTCCATGTAGGGTGGCAGAGCGCTTCCTTTACCGTCACATTTTCCATTTCCTGAAAACTAAAATCCCTGAATGGTCCGCCTGAAGCCGTTAAAAATATCCCGCTAATTGCGTCATTTGTCTGCGAATATGCTCTCATTAAATGGAAAATCGCGGAGTGTTCGGAATCTACGGGGATAATTTTTACATTGTTTTCTTTTGCAAGGCGTATAACGATTTGCCCTGCCATGACGATAGTTTCCTTATTGGCCAGAGCAAGATCCGATCCTGACTCAATCGCCGCAAGAGACGGCTTAAGTCCGGCGGCTCCCGCGATGCCGTTAATTGTTATGTCAGGTTTTAATTCTTTAATTAAAGGCAGTAATTTATTAATGCCGTCACGTTCTGTAAGCACGCAAACGGCGCGGGGGAATTGCTTTGAAAACTCTTCCAGACGGCTTTTACTTGACTTGGCTGAAAGAAGAATGACTTCGAAATTTTCTTTTGTACGTGAAATTATATCAAGAGAACTTTTTCCGATGGAGCCTGTCGCTCCCAATACCGCTATTCGTTTTTTTTTAGACATTGAATAGATTACTGAACAGTAAAAAGAAAACAGGAGCCGCCACCGCGATTGAATCAATTGAATCCAGAACGCCGCCCCTGCCAAGCATGAAATTTCCCGAATCTTTAAAATCGCAGCTTCTTTTAATCGCGGATTCCGCCAGGTCACCCAGGGAAGCGGCAATACCCGTACAGAAACCGATTATAACCGCAATCAGGATCATTGATGATAAAGGAGTATCATTGTGAAATGGAAAATGCGATGAAAAGACAAGCACAGCGGCGATAGCGACAAGGATGGAGCCGAAAATTCCGCCTATAAAACCTGCTATGCTTTTATTGGGGCTTACCGTAATAATTCCGCGGTTATTCGCTCCGAACAATGTTCCGAAAAGCCACGCGATTGAATCATTGCCGAATGTAATAAAAAGAAACAGAAGTATCGCAGAAGGATTTCCCCAGCCGCTCATAAATACAATCCAGCATATGAAAAAACCAGGATATAAAAGAACGGAAAAACATCCAATAATATAATTTGTTATAAACTCAATTTCCGCTTTCCGTGAAAAAACTCTGGACATTAAAGACCATCCGGCGCCTGTCATTATAACAACGGGAATTATCCATTGCGGCATGCCAAAACTGATATTGAGCGTAATGGCCAACGGCGTAAGCGCGCCGAGAATAAAACTTTCTGCTTTAGGAATGTGAATTAATTTTTTTTCAAGCATCGAAGAGAGTTCGGCAGCGCCCATGCCTGAAAAGAAAATAACCGCCAGATTTAACGCAAGATTGCAGTAATGAGGAAGAAGGAGAACAAGAGCTGAAACAAGGGGTATTCCAATAAAGAAAACCAATAACCTTTCAATTATTTTTTTCATTTAATTCCGCCGTACCGCCTGTCTCTTTTTTGAAAATCCGCTACTGCGTTTTCCAAATCGCCCTTTTCCCAGTCTGGCCATAGTTTATCAGAAATATAAAACTCCGAATAGGCGCTTTCCCATAAAAGAAAATTACTTGTACGGTATTCACCGGCGCTTCTAATAATTAAATCAGGATCGGGAATATCAGGATTATCCAGATACTTATGAAAAACCTTTTCATTTATTTCATCTGTTGTTTCTGCGGCATATTTTCGAAACGCTCTTATTATTTCGTCCCTTCCGCCGTAATTAATGGCTAAAACTACCTGCATGCCTTCAAAATCCGCCGTATCTCTTATTGAAACGGAAATTTCTTTTTGAATGTCTGAAGGAAGTCCCTGAAAATCTCCTGCGAAACGGGTGCGGATTTTATTTTTTTTGCTGAAATCAAATTCCGCGCGAAGGTACTGTTTAACAAGATCCATTATAAAACCGACTTCATCGGAGGCGCGTTTCCAGTTCTCCGTAGAGAATGCGTAAAGCGTTAAATATTTGATTCCAAGATCGCTTGCCGCTTTTACAATTTTTTTTGCGGTTTTTAACCCTTCAAGATGTCCCTGCGTACGGACAAGCCCCCTTTTTTGAGCCCACCTTCCGTTTCCGTCCATGATTATGCCGACATGGGCGGGGATAATGCCTCCCATTACGCCTACACTTCCATTATCTCTTTTTCTTTTTCTTCCAGCACTTTATTAACTTGAGAAATGTAATTGTCGGTAAGTTTCTGAAGTTCGTCAGCGCCTTTTGATTCGTCATCCTGTGTTATTTTGGAATCTTTTAAAAGTTTTTTTAATTCCTCGTTGCCGTCTCTTCTGGTATTGCGAATTGAAACTCTGGATTGTTCCGCCTGATTTTTGGCAAGTTTTACAAGATCTTTCCGTCTCTCTTCTGTTAAAGGCGGGATGGAAATGCGTATAATTTTACCGTCATTGGAAGGGTTTAAGGAAAGCTCGGATGAACGGATTGCCTTTTCAATTTCCGTGATAAGATTTTTATCCCACGGTTGAATTACAATAAGGCGCGCTTCCGGGACTGAGATGTTCGCCACCTGATTTAAGGGTGATTTTTCTCCGTACGCCTCAACGCGGATTCTGTCAAACAGGGAAGCGGAAGCCCGCCCTGTCCGCAGTGCCGCAAAACCTTCTTTAAGGCTTGCAACTGTTTTTGTCATCCGCTCTTCATTTGATAATATGACATCGTCTATCATTTATAACCTCAATGTTCAGGTATTATTCGACACCCACTTTGAAATAAACATAATCGTTTATTGCAAGTTTTGCGCCTGATTTTTGGGCGCATTCCTCAATGGCTTTGGCAACAGTGAGTTTTTCGTCTTTTACATAACCTTGTTCCATCATGCAGATTTCGCTTAAAAATTTATTTACCTTACCCTTGAGAATTCCTACAAGCACATTTTCCGGTTTGCCTTTAAGTTTTTCATCCTTCTCCATCTGAACCTTGAAAATGCCTTCCTGTTCCTTAAGCCACCCTTGATCTATTTTACTGCGATCCAGGGCTTTCGGATTAAACGCCGCTATGTGTAATGCCAGAGAGAAGATAAATGCCTTAACTTCTTCATCCTTAAAAATTTCAGGCTTGTCGGACCCGCATTTTACAACAACGCCGATATTGCCGTCTCCGTGAATATACCGCACAAGATACTCGGCAGGCGCCGCCTTTACCTGAAGCAGTCTTTTAAGACCCATGTTTTCGCGGATCTTTGTCGCAAGATCCTGCACCATTCCGTTAAGCTCGTCATTGGGCGCGTTTAAACCCTGTTCCAGCGCCCTGTTTGCAATGGTTTCACCTAACACAATAAAATCGGGGTTTCTTGCCACAAAGTCAGTCTCGGCGTTAAGTTCGACCAGCACCGCCGAAGAGCCGTCTTCTTTTATCTTTACAAAAATCTTTCCCTGATTGGTAGCGCGTCCCGCTCTTTGTTCAAGCGCGGCAAGCCCTTTTTCCTTAAGCATTTTTTCCGCTTTCGCAAAATCACCCTCTGTCGCAACAAGCGCATTTTTACATTCCATCATGCCCGCTCCGGTCTTTTCCCGGAGTTTCTTTACCTCAGCTGCGCTGATATCAGCCATTTTTTTCTCCTTATCAATTAGCTAGTGTCTGTCCGCGAAACCGGTTGTTTCGCAGCCTCCAGCTAATGTAAAACTTCAGTTTTACATTAGCTTCCTTATTTATAGGGAGAAACCAGTTTTACTGGTTTCTCCAAAGCCATATTCATAACTAACCGGGTTATGAATATGGCTATTCGTCCTTGTAAACTTTGTCGACATCAACTTGAATTTGGGCTTCAGCAGTATCGTCTTCATCAACTTCTTCATCTGCTTTTGCGGCTCTGTATGCCTCTTCGGTTGTATATTTTTCGATATCGATTTCCCTGTCTTCTTCTTTTATGCTCGCGTCGTTTAAAAGGCCTTCCATATCCTCATCTTCATCACCTAAAGTTTCGATAATTTTAAGCCCGACTTCGTTGTCCGCTTCCACAACGGCGTTTGCGATGATCTGCGTAAAGAGGGTAATTGCCCTTATTGCGTCGTCATTGCCCGGAATTGGGAAGTTGATGCCTTCGGGGTTACAGTTGGTGTCCACAACCGCGACAATCGGGATGCCTTGTCTTTGCGCTTCAGCGACAGCGATTGCTTCTTTTCTTGTGTCAATGATAAAAAGAATGCCGGGCAGTTCCTTCATTTCCTTAATGCCGCCCAGGTTTTTCTGGAGTTTGATGCGCTCCTTTCCGAGGGCCGCAATCTCTTTTTTTGTGAGATTTTCGAAAGTTCCGTCAACTTCCATTTTTTCAAGTTTTTTAAGGCGAAGAAGGGATTTTTTAATTGTTATAAAATTGGTAAGCATTCCGCCGAGCCAGCGGTTGTTCACAAAATACATTCCGCAGCGTTCCGCCTCTTTCTGTACCGCCTGCTGCGCCTGTTTTTTTGTTCCTACAAAAAGCACTGTTTTTCCGGCCGCTACGGTTTTACGCACCGCATCGTACGCGTCCTTGATTGACTGGATTGTTTTTTGCAGATCGATGATGTGAATGCCGTTCCTCTCCGCGAAGATGTATTTCTTCATGCGCGGATCCCAGCGCTTCACCTGATGGCCGAAATGTACTCCTGATTCCAGGAGATTCTTCATTGTTACTACAGCCAAAGTTTCCTCCTAACATGGGTTTCCCGAGCCGGGTAAACCCCCCGTCATTATATCTCATCTGACCACTAAAATTGATAATGCTTATGTTGTAACGATGATTTTAATGCATTAATCAATTTTAGCGGTCAGACGGAAATTCAGCAGCCCGGTCCAAACGCTCAAATTAACAATTTTAAAGCGGATTAGTGATTCGGTTTTTCCTGCTATTATCAGGAAGCTCCGAACGGGTAGCCGTTATCTTTTAACATAGCATAAAACTCATTTAGCGGCAAGCCTACCACGTTACTCGGACAGCCTTCAATCTTTTGGATAAAACAACCTCCAAGTCCCTGTATACGGTATGCTCCTGCTGCGCCCTGCCATTCATTTGTATCAAGGTACCATTCGATTTCCGCTTCCGACAGGTGAGCGAAAGTGACCGTGCTGCAGCTTGTGCGGATGTCTGTTTTTTCTTTCCGTACATTATAAAGGGCCATAGATGTTATTACATTATGCTGCTTCCCCGAAAGTTCTTTCAGAATCGCGCCGGCATCCTCGCGGATTTTGGCCTTCCCGAATATCTTTTCATTAATTGCGATTACCGTATCCGCGCCGAAAATCCATAACGGTTTTTGCTTCATCTTGTTAATTAATTTTTCCGTTTTTAGCTTTGCAAGCTCGCGCGTAAGCATCGTCGGATCCGTATGAGTACACAGGCTTTCATCAATATCCGCCGAAGCGGCATTAAAAGGCAGCCCCAGCAGCTTAAAATACTTCTGCCTCTGCAGTGATCCTGAAGCGAGAATTATAGATTCCATAACGCCATTATAACATAATGGCGGAAAATGATTCTAGTATGATTTAGTATTTTTTTTTTGGACAATGTCATTTAATTAAGGTATAATGTACACGATAGTACATTTTATGATAACAGCTAAACAATTAAATAACGCTTTATTAATGACTCAGTATGTTTTGACCGCGAAGCAGGTGTTTTCCTGGCTGCTTCCCCCATGTATTAACATTGCCTTTAGCTTCTGCTCCATCATTAAGTATACCAACAGAGTATACAAGTGTTACAGGACAGGCTGGAATTTACCCCAGCCGGTATACAAAGTTAAGCAACTTTCTTTGAATAAAAATCATTAGGTACAAGATAGTCAAGTACCGAATGAATCCGTTCTCGGTTATAATAACCTTCAACATAAAAAAATACAGCCTGCCTTACATCTTTAGCAGAATATATTCCGTTGACGTTCCTCTTTCGGTTCTGCTTCCAAAAGACGCAACTGATGAACTTTCTGATCTGTTTCTCATTAACGCTGTAATGGTCGCGCCAGATTGAATATTGCGGTTATATTGTCCCTGTACCTGCGCTGTCTGTACGTTTAAGGCTCGTATCCGCATACGGTATCTTTCGCCTAA
>JAIRQF010000027.1 GCA_031256635.1 Treponema sp.
AAAGGGACAATAAAAGCGTGTTTATTATCAGCTGTGCAAAGTTCGGCGCATTAAAAAAATTGATAAAATGTTTAAAACCCACCCACGGACTATTGGCAAAACCCGCATAAGGATTAAAATCCTGAAATGAAAAAAGAACTCCCCACATGGGAAGATATTTAAAAAGGAAAAAATATATGATACCGGGAATGCACATAATGTACAGCCAGTAACTTTTTCTCATTGTTTTTAATGTTTTTATGAATTTACCCTGTTGTACTTTGCCTGCATCAGATATAACCGGCAAATTCGGCATATAATTCCTCCTGGCAAACAATGATAAATTGCCAAAAATCAGGCAATTTTATAAACCGGATTAACAAACATACTATCACGACAATTTTATTAATGCAAGGAAATAAACATTTCCGCATATATAACGATTTCATAAAAAGTGTTAGAATCGTATTATGGCGCAGGTAATAAACAACCGGATTCTGAGTGACGGAATGATAATGCAGAGAGACTGCGTTTTTCCGGTATGGACCAAAACAAAAGTGACAGTTTCTTTTTTAGGGAAAACATATGAAGCTGTTGAAACCTCCGGAAAATGGCTTGTAACACTCGATCCTGTAAAGGCAGGCGGCCCGTTCACAATGGAAATTGTTTCAGATAACGATACTTCGCAATCTGTTATAATAAATGACATATACGCAGGCGATGTATGGCTTTGCGGCGGTCAGAGCAATATGGAAATGCAAATGCAGCGCTTACGCGATGACTACGGAGAGGAATGGGAAGAATTAGGATTTAATGAACAGGGAAAGGAAAACACAGAGCAAATAACAGGTAAAAATTCTCTGACTACTGACCCTTGTTCCCCTCTTATCAGGGAATTCAGAGTACCGCAAAAGTATGATTTTTGCGCTCCATGCGATGAAATATCAGGCGGCAGGTGGCTTACAGCCTCCGTAGAAACACTTCATGAGTTTTCCGGGACAGCGTGGTTTTTCGCAAAGAAACTTTACGAAAAGTACCGAATCCCAATCGGGCTTATAAATACAGCGTGGGGCGGCACTCCTGTCGAATCATGGATGAGCGCCGAAGCACTTAAAGATTTTCCCGATAAAATCGCAAATGGAAAACAATACACTGATCCTGTAGTACGCGATGAAATCTCAAAAAAAACATTCAAGGCGATTTTGGAATGGGAATCGCGTTTAAAAAAAGAAGACGCCGGTTTAAAGGAAGAATGGCAGAATTCTGCTACTGACATTTCCGCCTGGGACGATCTGTCTCTTCCAGGTGATTTTGCTTCCGCGGGGCTTTGTGCCTTTTGCGGCGTAATATGGCTTGCCAAAGATTTTGATATAAAAGCGGACTTTCCCTCGAAAAACGCAAAAGTCTGGCTCGGCACAATCGTGGATGCCGACACAGTATTCATAAACGGAGTTGAAATCGGAAACACAACTTACCGTTATCCGCCGCGAAAGTACCTCCCGGAAAATCTGCTCAAACACGGAAAAAACCGGATTGTAATCAGGGTTACCTGTAATAACGGCGAAGGGGGCGTTACCTGCGGTAAACCTTTCCGCATCTTTACAGATAACGAAACCGCGGAACTGTCAGGAACATGGAAATACAGAATAGCGGCTGAAGCCTCTGTACGCCCGCAGGAATTTTTCTTTCAGCGCCAGCCTCTTGGCAGCTACAACGCGATGATTGCTCCTGTTTTAAAATTCCCGCTAAAAGGCGTCATATGGTATCAGGGTGAATCAAACGATTCTTATCCGTACGATTATGACAAATTATTCGTATCCATGATTAATGACTGGCGTAAAAAATACAGCGAACAGCAGTCAGTCTGCCGGAATAATACCGGAGCAAGCGATATACTGCCTTTTTTCTTTGTACAGCTCCCCATTTGGAAAGTAGCTTCGGATAATGATGAAAACTCAAGCTGGGCAATTATCCGTGATGCGCAAATAAAAGCCTTGTCTCTTCCCGTAACAGGAATGGCTGCCGCGCTCGATCTCGGCGAATGGAACGATCTCCATCCGATTAATAAAAAGGATGTTGGTTACAGGCTTTTCTTCGCTTCAGAAAATATTTTGGCGGACGCGATAAATACTTCACCCGGACCCATAATCAGGGAAATCAAGTATGAAAAGACGGCAGAGAATAACAGGAGAATATATATATCATTTGATAATTACGGTCAGGGACTCTGCGTTCTTGGCGAGTCTTCTGTAATCAGCATAACTACAAACGCGTTTTTGCGCACTTCGGAGATCAACCTTCCATCCGATGAAGAAGATGAAAATAAAGCATATGTCAGCGTTATATGTACTGAAGGACAAGAACGCCTTCCTGCGGAAATTACGGGGACCGATGTTCTATGCATTGATTTATCTTCGGTAAAAAATCCGCAAAAAATATTATACGCGTGGGCTGACAATCCCCGCGACAGGCAGCTTTTTAACAGCGAAGGGCTTCCTGTGATTCCGTTTAAAATTGAGATAAAAAAAGGAGAGGAAAATGTTTAACGCCGCAAAAACAAAAGAGGATATTGTTACCTGGATACGCGGTTATTTTGAAAAAAACGGACCCGGATGCAAAGCCGTTGTCGGCATCTCAGGCGGCAAGGACTCATCTGTTACAGCCGCCCTTTGCGTACAGGCGCTGGGAGCGGAAAGGGTTTACGGCGTTTTAATGCCTCAGGGAGATCAGCACGACATCGCCTACTCGCAGGAATTAGTTTCTATTTTGGGGATAAAAAATAAAATTATTAACATTAAAGACACTGTCGCCGCGCTGTTAGCCTCCGTTGAAAACAGCGGGCTGTCTGTAAACAGACAGGCTGCCGTCAACATTCCCGCAAGGGTTAGAATGACGGCTCTCTACGCCGTATCCGCGATTGAAAACGGCCGCGTCGCCAATACGTGCAATTTAAGCGAAGACTGGGTTGGTTATTCAACAAAATACGGCGATGCCGCAGGGGACTTCTCTCCCATTTCCGCCCTGACCGTATCGGAAGTGAAAGCTGTCGGAAGGGAACTCAATCTTCCCTTAAAGTTTACAGACAAGCTCCCGGAAGACGGGCTTTCCGGCCTCAGCGACGAGGAGAACCTCGGCTTTTCATATAACGTTCTTGACAGATATATCCGCGAAGGTATTTGCGAAGATGCCGCTATTAAGGAAAAAATTGACAGGCTTAACAGAATGAACAAACATAAATTGGAACTGATGCCGGCCTTTAAACCTAACCTTTAAGCCCTAATTTAACAAACAGTTCCGGTCTGCTCTCTATTTCCAGTTTGCGATACAAATTTTTAATGTGGTAATTGATTCCGGAATATGTAATGCCCAGTTTATAAGATATTTGTTTTATTGATAGTTCTGTTAAAAGCAGCGTACAGATTTCTTCCTCGCGCACAGAAAGTTTATGGCCTGATAAATCAATTTCCGGAACAGGGCTTTTTTTCAAAACTTTTTCTATGCGCTTTTTAACTGTGATTCTAACGATAACAAAAATAATAACTGCTGATAGAACCAAAGCGGATACAATAATAACAGCTAACGCACGCCGGAACTCGGTTATCGAATTATTCCATTTATCCCCTTCTCCATAAAAAAGCGCCTGTGTTGTCGAAAACGCTCCTGTAAAACTTAGGTTGTCATTTTCATCTGATGTATCATTTCTGAAAAAGAACACGTCAGGGTTAGCTACGCATACAGCGTGTCCAATAGTTGACGGCCATGTTTTTGGGGTCATTACGCCAATTAAAGCGGTATTCCGCAGGCCGGAAGGAGCGTCTTTACCGTAAATAATGCCGCCTGTTTTATAAAAAGATCCTCTTGAGCCTGTATGAACGCCGCCGCCTGAAATATTGGCGGTATTATTCATAATAACTCCTCCTTCCATTGTAAAAACAGCGGCACCGGAAATAAATACACCGCCGCCGCAGGCAATAGGAGTCTGCACAAAATTGGAATTACCCTGAATAATCCCGCCTTTCATAATGAACTCCGCCTTATGTTCATCGCTGTTTTCGCCTGTAGTCCGCATAAAAACACCCGCTCCGTTTTGATGTGTACTGTTGCCGGGCGCGTTTGCGTTATTGTAATTATTCTGAATTATTACATTGTCATACATTATCAATTTAGAATGTTGTCCGTTTAAAACAACCAGGGGAGAAAGCGCAATTACCGGAGTATCATTCCTGTACCCTCCGTCAATTATCAATTTATTATCCATACCAGGTTTTCCAAGAGTAAGACTTGCGTTGCTTCCGGTTACCCATAAAACAGGATGATCAAGCAGGTTTGCGCTTCTGTGTATAGTTTTGTCCGCATTACCTGGAACAAGCCTTATATGAATACCGTCTGCTATCTCAAAAGGCTCGCTTAAAATAATATCTTTAAGAAGCGTAATTTCATTAGGCATGTTAATTGTACCGCCGCTTGAAATGGAGGCTGCCGCGTCATGAATGGTATCGTAATAATATATATTCTGGCCGTCAGTCCGGCTTGCCGCCTGCCCGAAAAGACAGAAAGGAAAAAGGGTTGAAAGCAAAGAAATCAGGAGCGCTTTTTTTACTCCCGCTAAAACCGGACAAACTGTCCGATTTGTAATAGTAACTGCAAGTGTGTTTTTTCTCTTCATAAACTAAATATACGAAAATATTTCATTTTAGTAAACAAAAAAAAGAAAAATCACAAAAATCACCATTTCTTCGTAATAAACGCTGAGACTGTTTTTTTTACAGTCTAAAAACGGCCAAACTGTAATTTTTACAGGATGACAAATACCTAATCTTTTCTAAAATTGATATTGATATGAGCGCGCCGTTAACCAATAAGTCGACAGATCGTTCAAATTTGGCGGTTTTTTCATTCAGTTTCTACTGCGACATCTGCGGTAAGGAATGGGTAAGCCCCCCTGTCAGTTTTGATGCCGGCGGATTTAGCGCCGTTGAACATAAGGAAACGTATCAGATGATTTGGGAGCAGGAACATAAAGCGGCTTTTGAACACGCCAATCTGGAGGCTCACTGGCATTTTAATAATTGCCCAAAATGCGGCAAATGGTTTTGCGACAATTGCTGCGATATGAAAGGAAAAGATGATAACGGGCTGTGCGTGGAATGTGCAAAAAAATGAGGAAATTTACATGGCAGGCTGGAGAATGAGTAAGATCATGAGAGAAAGAATGTTAAACAGCGGCAGCCAGTTTTTCGCTAACCAGCTCATCAATGATCTGGACAGGGCTTTTTTTGTCAGCTTTGGCTTTAGTCAGCAGATATTGAACGGTCATATTTTTCAATCCCGAAATACGGATTTCTCGCTGGCTGAGCCAGTCATTACCGTTAGAAATTATTTTTGGCGGATTTACGGTCAACTCTTCATCAAGAGCATCATATTCTTCATCGGTCATGTCAGTGTAATTATTCATATAGTTCTCCTTCTATCTGATCTGTTTAATAGTGCTATCCCTGGCAATCATGGTATGAAAAATCTTTATCGTATCATCGCCAATGGGGTTATAGAAAACTTCAATAGGGTTGCCTGCCCGATTGAAACCAACAAAAGCGTATTTGTCATTATAACCTTCAAGCAATCCTTTAAGAATCATGGTTTTATAAGCATGACGAATATCATCTTCCGTAAAACCATGTTTGAAAGCAGAGGGCACAAAAACAAATTCCAACTCCATGCTTTAAAGATAGCATAAGAGGGAAGGATTATCAATGAGAAGGAAAATAAATGGCAAGAGCGGTTTTGCAGAACGGCATGGCAGGCTGGAGAGCGTCCGAATAAGTAATGTAAACAATGTTCGCATGAACTTGTAATATTGTCGGCGGCGACATTAACACCGCAAAGGAGTTTTTTATGAAAAACTTATTCAAACTGTTTGGGATTATTGCTCTTGCAGCAATAATCGGACTTTCAATGACCGCTTGCGATCCAGGCGGTAATGACAACAACAACAACAACAATAATAACAATAACAGTAGTAGCGGCAACATTACCGTTCCAGGTTTAACAACTGGAGCACCTACTAGTGCAATGTTAACTAGTGTTGGGATTTCAAGTACAACTTATAATGGAATGTCTAATTCCGCGAGAAGCGTTGCAAGAGCACTTGCTGATGATCCAAATTATTCTGGGTATGTTTATGGAGAAGATGAGTATGGATATTATCTTTCTTTTTATTGGACAAACAAAACCATTGCAAAATATAATGCTTTAGTA
>JAIRQF010000069.1 GCA_031256635.1 Treponema sp.
ACACCGCGCCCTGAAATGGCTGTAATTGATTTTGCGGTAGAGAAACCGGGTTCAAAAATAAGATTAAAAGCTTCAACATCGGTAAGAACTTTATTCTGGCTTATAAGTCCGCGTTCAACGGCTTTTGACTTAACCGCATCAACATCAATACCTTTACCATCGTCGCCGATTTCGATAACAATCATGTTGCCTTCATTGGCGGCTTTTAAAAGAACAGTACCCTCTTCAGGTTTACCGGCCGCACGGCGGACTTCCGCGGACTCAATACCGTGGTCGATTGAGTTTCGCACCGAGTGCATAATCGGATCGAGAAGATCATCGACAACTGTCTTATCAAGTTCCGTGTCTTCACCTTCAATAACCAGATTGATCTTTTTATTTAACGATTTTGAAAGATCGCGTACAAGACGCGGGAAACGGCTGAATATCTGACTGATCGGCACCATGCGGATGCGCATTACGCCTTCCTGTAGCTCGCCGGTAATACGCCCAAGGTTCTGCGATGTGGAGCGGAATTTCGCAAGACTGCCTTTAAAGGAAGTTTCAAAAGGATCAAAAATGGTAAAAACATCGCCGTATTGATCGTTTATTTCCTTGCGAATATCTTTAACTGATTTACCTTCCTGAATGTTTTCAAGGTAGCTGGGCAGACTGTCAAACAGATTTTTAATTTTTTCACGATATTGATTTTCGATATCGCGAAGATTGGCGGTAAGTTCATTGAACTGTGAATTTATCTGATTGAAAGTCGCTTTCGTAATAACTGTTTCGGAAACAAGGTTTAATAAGTCGTCTATTCGTTTTGAATCTACGCGCAGTATAGAACCGGCTTCTTTTCCGGCTTTTTTGGCGTCTTCGCTTGTTGCCGCGGATTTTGCTGCCGGAGCCGCTGTTTGTGCGGGAGCAGCCGCGGGAGCCTTCGCTGGAGCTGCTGCCTGTACAGGAGCAGGCTGAGGTCTTGCGGGAGCCGGAGCTGCCGCCGCTTTTGGAGCCGGGGCCGCGGAAACACTTGCAACATCAGCCCCCAAACTTACATCCGGCAGAATAACATATTTCTTAAGGTTCTGAGGATCCTGCTTTGAGGCGATGTAGTAATCCACAACAGGGAAGAAGTTATCGGCATAAAGCGCTTCAAAATCGGGAACTGTTTTTAAAATTGTTCCCTGGCTCTTTAAAGCGGCGTAAACCTGAATACCGCCGACTGTATTCATCAGGCTGCTTTCGTCAAATTTAACGGAAACTTTGTAAATAGGCATTCCGTTCTCGACAGAATCCTTCAATTCCGCCAACTCCTGTTCGCTAAGATCACTTGAGGATGCCGCTGGAACCGGATCAGCCGCTTTTACAGGCGCAGGCGCGGCTTTAGGAGGCGCTTTAGCAGGCGCCTTTTTGGCAGCCTGAGGTCCTAAAAGCGATTTTAATTTTCCTTCTATATCAGAAGTGTCAGTATCGTAAACTCCTCCGCTCATCCTCTGATCTAGCATCGCTTTAATAACATCAATTGCCTGAAGAAGAGTGTCAACGACATCTCCGTTAACCCCAACCTGGCCTCCGCGGATAGCGTCAAAAACATCTTCAACAAGGTGGGTAAAATGAGATAATTCCATCATTTCTACAGTCGCGGATCCGCCCTTTAAGGTATGAGCCGCGCGGAAAATCTCGTCTACGGCGTCTTTATTGGCGCCTTCGTTTTCAAGAACCAAAACATTCTGCTCCAGCGTATCTACCTGCATCTGAGCCTCGCTAAAGAAATCCTTCAGTAGCTCTTCATTATTGGGATCAAGATAATCACTCATACTATAAATATCAGCTATAAATAGTCAAAAGTCAAGCAAGGAAATTCAGAAATAATTAATATTTTACCCTTTTGATAGGAAGAATAACCAAGATATCTGTAATAAACAACCGCAAAATATTAACTTAGCCGCTATTTATAGGGTTAAAAAATGGCTTCTTGTGAAATATTATCGAGCCTATAAAAAAGAAGCCTGACCGCTTTCAAGTGGTCAGGCCGCACAGAGTTTCACAGAAGAAATATGATTTTAAACCTGAAACTCCGTGTTCCTTATGGTTATATTTTTATCAATTAGAAAATTGATACGACTCCGCCTGAGTAGTTTCTGTTAATGTAGTCTTTCACTTTCTGACTTATCAGAGCGTTTTTTAAAGCGATTATTTTTGGATCTTGTTCGCTTCCTCTGCGGACAACCACAATATTCACATACGGAGAATCAGCGCCTTCAATAATGAGCGCATCATTGATTGGATTGAATCCTGCCTGAAGCGCGAAGTTGCCGTTAATGGCGGCGGCATCAACATCGTCCAATGAACGGGGAAGCAGGGCGGCTTCAAGTTCAATGAAACGGAAGTTTTTTGGATTGCTTGTTATATCGCGGGAAGTTGCTTCCAGTCCTGCTCCATTTCTTAAGGTAATCAATCCGTTGGATTGAAGAAGGAGAAGAGCGCGTCCGCCGTTTGTCGGATCATTTGGAATGGCTATTGTAGCGTCGTTTGGCAGATCCGCCGCATTTTTATATTTTGACGAGTACAAACCAAAAGGTTCGATATGAACGCCAAAAGCTGAACTAAGCCGGGATGTCCAATCGGCATTTGATTCCAGGTAAGGAATATGCTGAAAGAAATTCGCATCGATATCCCCGGAGATTAACGCGGAATTAGGCTGCACATAATCAGTGAATTCCACTACTCTCAACGTGATTCCCTGGGCTGCCAAATCGTCCTTAATCAAATTTAGCAATTCCGCATGCGGAACCGGTGTTGCTCCCACAGTAAGAGTTGAAGCCGTATTAGTATTGCCTCTAGCCATGACAACTTGGGTAAAACCCATTAATAATACGCTCGCGATAAAAAGACTGACCAAAATCCTTTTTTTCATTTTTTCCTCCAATGAAGTATGAATTAGTAAACATATCTGTTTACTAAGTATTAGAATAATGCATAGTTAATTATTTGTCAATACCTTTCAAAACAATTGCAGTTGGATATTAATGCGGATTTGCCTTCGTGTGAAATCTTATCGAGTCTATAAAAAAAGAAGCCTGACCACTTGAAAGTGGTCAGGCGCCTTTCCGAGAGACGTGCTGTTTTGCTGCGCAAAACAGCTGCGAGTTTGCCGCAAGCGGCAAACTCGTCGCCCTGATTTACTGCAGAAGCGATAGAACCGATTGACCTCTTTGATTGGCTTGCGCCAGCATAGCTGTACCGGATTGTGTTAAAATCATGTTCTTGGTGTAGGTTACCGTCTCGTTCGCCATGTTTGTGTCGCGGATACGGGACTCGGATGCCTGCATGTTTTCTGCTCCAATGTCGAGGCCGCGTACTGCGTGCTCAAGGCGGTTCTGATAGGCGCCAAGATCGGCTCTTTGTTTGGAGACAATCTTTAACGCTCTGTCGAGGGTTCCAATGGCACGGTTGGCACCGTCCGGAGAGGACAGTGAAATAAAGGTATCGTCACCGACAACACGGATACCAAGACCCTTTGATGTCATTGGGCCGATAAATACCTGTTCGCGCTGATCCATGTTTGCACCTATATGGAGCCACATGGAAGCGGTAACCACATTTTCGCCGATTGGGCGGCCGAAGCGGCCTGTAATCAGGTTCATTCCGTTAAACTGCGCGTGCGATGCAATCCTGTCGATTTCGTCGACAAGGGCTGAAATTTCAACCTGGATATACATTCTGTCTTCTTCGGTATAAATACCGTTGGCAGCCTGTACGGCCAATTCACGCATGCGCTGGAGAATGTCCTGGGATTCCTGCAGATAACCTTCTGTGGTTTGAATGAATGAAATACCATTCTGGGCATTCTGTGATGCCTGATTCAAACCGCGGATTTGGGAGCGCAATTTTTCTGAAACTGCAAGACCGGATGCGTCATCACCGGCGCGATTGATGCGAAGTCCGCTCGACAATTTTTCCATGCTCTTATCCAGGAAAGTCTGGGTAACTTTGAGGGACCTGTCGGCAAACATTGCACTTAAGTTGTGATTGATAATCATATACTCACTCCTTTGGCTTTTTTCGTAATAAATAACTGAATGTTTTTTATTACGCGGCTTCCATGCCGTGTTAAAAATTCCTGAGGAACAAACGTTCCCGAATTTTTAACTAAAAAACCGCATTACGGTTTCTTTGTTTTGAGTTTCTTCATACGAAAAAACCCGCGTTTAGTTTGCGCCCAACACCTATTTTTTTGCACTTATAAAAAGAATAATTTTCTTTCTTACATACAAAAAAATAGGCGTTGGACATGTGCCATTGCATTTCCCAAAGGGAAATACAAACCCTCGACCCATCGTTCCCGGAAGGGTGAGGTTGCCCGGAAAAATCAAGGAAGTCCAACGGACAAATGATTTTGCCGGGAAGGGAATCTTCATGCAGAAACTTTAAACTAAAGCTCTGTAGAGTTTTCCCGTTTCATTATTAAATATCGGAATCTGGTAAATTAGCTTTAGTGAAATTAATGTCTCCTTGTTAGTCATTGGTTATTTAACTACTAGCAACTAACTCCCGTGTTTATTAGAATAATGCAATGATTATTAACGACAATTCGCAGGTAGACCTGATCCGCGAGGTTTTTCATTATCAAAGCCGGTTCGAAGGCTCTACAATGGTTTTTAAAATTGATTATCCCGTAACAGAAGACCCTGGTTTTCCAGGGCTGGTAAAAGATCTGGCATTGCTTGCAAAAACCGGTTTCAGGATAATTATCGTTCCCGGAGCGAAAGAAAATATTGACGCCGTTCTTAAGCAGCATGATATCAACTCATCCAATTATGTTACGAGTATTGACAGTGCGTTCAACTCCCCTGTCCGCGTTACAACATCACAGGCAATCTCATATGTAGAAATGGCGGCGTTCAATGTAGCAAGCCGCTTTATGACTTTTCTTTCAGGAAGCAGAATTGATGCTTTGATAGGAAATTTTGTCAGGGCAAGAGGGCTCGGCGTGATAAACGGCACGGATACAGAACACACAGGCACGGTTGATAAAATATATACTGACTCTCTTACGCGGGTATTGAATTTGGGAATGATTCCTATCCTCCCCTGTATCGGCTGGAGTCCTTCAGGAAAACCTTATAATGTGCCGAGCGATGAAATCGCGCTTGCTGTGTCAAAAGCGCTTGGAGCTGTCAAACTATTCATAATCTGTGCGCATAACAACCCGGGAATAAACATGCTGAAAATTCCTGAAAGCATAGAAAAAAGACAGGATGGGAGTTTAATCAGGCTCACGCCCGCCCAGACAGAACAGCTGATCAACTCCAACAACGAATTTTTTCCGGAAAATAGCGGGAGTTATAGTGACGAAAACCAATATCTGCGCGGATTTAAACTTGGACTTAAGGCAAGCCAGGCCGGTGTCCATCGTGTGCATTTAATTGACGGAATGGAAGAAGGTTCAATCCTTAAGGAATTATTTTCCAATCTTGGCGCAGGAACGATGATTTACACTGATGAATATGATTCTATTCGCGCCATTCATTCAAGCGATTTACCGGATATTCTTCGTCTTATGGGACCTTTAATGCAAAAAGGAATTCTAATAAGACGGAATGCAGAGCAGATACAAGAAAAAAAGAACGACTATTCTGTTCTTGAAATTGACGGATCGATACGCGCATGCGGCGCGCTTCATAACTGGGGCGAATCACAGGGAGAAATCGCCGCTGTAGCGACAGATCCTAATTATTCGGATCTCGGCCTTGGCAGGAAAATTGTCGGTTGCCTTATTGAAAAAGCTCGTAAAAACAAAATGTGCCGCGTTTTTGTGCTTACTACCCAGTCACAGGACTGGTTCGAATCGCTCGGTTTTAAGGAAGCGTCCGTGGAAAGCCTGCCTGAACAGAAACGAAGAATTTATGATCAAGGTAGGAAGAGCAAGGTTTTCGCGCTGGAATTATAAATAAAAATTATCAACAACGGACACTGCTTTGGAATATTCGCCGCGCAAAAGATATACGGATATTTCATTAATAATAAAGTCAATGCCGCTCGGCCATGTTTTTTGCTTCAGCTCGGCAATTGCTTTTTTGGCGTCACCGGGAATAAACTTACCGCATGCCGTTTTAATTTCGTTCATTTTAATTTGCAAAAAAGCCATATCATCATTGGAAGCGGTAACATTGTCACCGGCATTCGGATATTTTATTTTTTCCAATAAAGCGCCAAGCGAAAGAATAAACTCAGGCGTTTTTTGATGTATTAAAATTATATCGCTGTTACCGCCTGCTTGTTCCAATTTTTGAGCAGTCTCCGCAAGCCGGTTTTCACCGATATTAGCGAGCGCGCTTTTCATGCCGTGAACTGTTGTGGTGAATAATTCCAGATTTGCCGCTCCGATTGATTCATAATCAGCGTTTATTTTTGGCAGTACTTCTTCCAGAACAGAGATTGAGTTTTTTATGTCAAAAGCGGCGGCCATTAATAATTTTTCATTTTTAATCGTTTCTTTTGTAATCGTTTCTTCAGCCTGATGATTTACGGGAACAGGATAGATTCCTTCCGCCTTTTCATTTTTTTTATTTCGTATTAATTCTATTAATATTTGATTTAGCTCACGCGAATCAATAGGCTTGGATATAAAACCGTCAAATCCGTTTTGCAAAAACATTTCTTCCTGCCCGATAACCGCATTGGCAGTTAAAGCGATAATAGAATGTTTATAACCCATATCACGCAGCATCTTTGTCGTTTTTATTCCATCCATCACAGGCATCATATGATCCATAAACACAATGTCATAATTATTATCTTTTTTAATTTTTTCAATTGCTTCAAATCCGCTGTTTACGGTTTCAATTTGAAGTCCGTACGGCATTAAAAGTCCTTTTGCAACATATAAATTTGATTCAACATCATCAACAATTAAAACTTTACCGTACGGCATATACTCGTGAACAATCTGCGAATTTATTTGCAATGATGTATTGGAAAAACTAAAATCCTGTAAGCTCTTTGCCACATCACCGCCGCATACAGTATCGCAGCAGCGTCTTTGAGGCAGGCTCACGGTAAACACAGAGCCTTCGCCGGGCTTGCTTTCAACTTGAATTTCTCCGTTCATCATATCAATGAGGCGCTTTGTAATACTCATGCCCAAACCGGTTCCGGAAATACTGCGGTTGGTTTCCAAATTAAAGCGCGCGTAATCATCGAAAATCCTGGATACCTGTCCGGTTGTCATGCCTTGCCCTGTGTCTTTCACGCATAAAATAAGATTAACAGTGTCATCATTATCTGCGGTTTCCACGCAGACCGAAAGTTCCACTTCGCCTGATTCCGTATACTTGAAAGCATTGGAAAGAAGATTATTAAGTATTTGTTTTATTCGAAGTTCATCACCTATCAGTTTATAAGGCGTATTTTCATCCAGTGTAATTTTAAAAGAAATAGACTTGGTTTCAAAGCGTAAACGGTTTAATTGAGCGGTATCGTTTATTAAACTTGGAATATCATATTGAGCGTTAACTATCTCAAGTTTACCGGCGTAAATTTATGAAAAATCTAAAATGTCGTTAATAATATTCAGTAATAAGTTACCGGATTCATTTATTTTCCTGTATCCTTCTTCTGCATTCGGGGAAAGGGTTTTATCCAGCAGTTGAATTTCGGAAATACCCAAAATCGCATTCATCGGAGTGCGTATTTCATGGCTCATCTGGGCAAGAAATATTCCCTTAGAACGATTACTCAATTCCGCCGACTCTTTTGCGTTAATTAATTCAGTCATATCGACAGAGTGCTGGATATGTACTATTTGTCCGTTCACCCATTTAATATACCTGTCAATCCTGCGGTAAATGCAGCTTGTAATTGCAATGTGTTCGTCCCATATAATAGTTTTCTCAGGCTCATTATCAAGCCTGTAACAGGGACAGAAACTGCATCTTTTATTAAAACTTCTTTTTAGAACCTCATAACATTTTTTTCCTGTAGGATCATAATTAACGCTGTAATAACGCTTCATAAATTCATTCATAAAAATAATATCGTTTGTTTCAGGATCAGTGACAAAAATCATAACGTCCAGGTTGTTCATTATTTCCCCGGTATTAACAAGCAAATTCTTTTCTTCGACTGCTTTACGCGCTTTTTCATCCGCTTTACGGACTTCATTCATCATAATACTCAGACGATATTCAACTTTTGTCATGATAAATCTTGCAAGAAAAATACATCCTGCAATCACAGCTAAAGTTATTGATATTCCGGTTAATATAAAAAAATTTATCTTTTTTTTCTCTTCTGCCGTATAATAATTGATGCCTGCCATCCCTATTACTTCGCTGTCCGCCCCGTATATGGGAAAATATTTAAAAACCGCTTCTTGTCCCGATATATTAATCCTGCCTGTACTTGTTCCCCCGGAAAGAACTATACTGCTTATATATTCCGGCGTTTTCATCGTTTGTCCGTATGAATCATTCGTATCGGGAACGGTAGCGGCGATTCGTTTATCATTATTAAAAATGGCGATTTCGCACATTGTAATTGCTTTTAAACCGTTGACAAATTTTTGATTATCAAGCCTGTATCCGACAGATACAGCGCCGATAATATTCATTTCAGAATCATATATAGGCGACCCGGCATGAACGCCAAGGTTAATCGTTATACTCTGCGCGATATATTCCTCTCTTTTACCGTTAAGCGCGCTTTGTATATGATGAAGGTACAGAAGGTTATCGCCGTATGTATCGGGTTCATGAGTTCTTGCCAAAACATAACCGTCTTTATCGGTTATGGTGCAATAATCAACCTGCGCCATTACTATAAAAGCATTCGCGATTTTAAAAATTTCATCGCGGTTTTTATTTTCAACCGCTTTTATTAAATCCTGATTGTCCGCTATTCCCATCGCAGCTGTATGCCCGTTTATTTTTAAATTATCAATTTCATGTTCCACTACCATTGCGGCAACATCAATTTTACCGGTAATTGATCTATTTATTTCTTTGTTGAATAGAAATATATAAGATATAAAAACAACAAGACAGCATCCGACAGTCAAAGTTATTAAAGGCAATGAAAAATTTATCCGTATGTTTTTATTTATTATTTCATCTTTATCTAATGGCATTAATATACCTTATAGATGCATACTTACACTATTAAGGAGAGCCTGTGCGGAAAACGGTTTTGAAATGAAATCTGCAGCGCCTTCCCTGTCGCCAAGAGCTTTTATAGCAGCGTCATTTTTACCTGTCAGTAAAATAACAGGGATTTTTGTATATCGATTGTCGATTTTTAACCTTTTTAGCGCTTCGAACCCATCAATATCCGGCATCATAATATCTAACAGTATTAAGTCAGGTATGACTTTATCCAGTAATTCAAACATGGTCGAAACACAAGCTAAAGTGAATACATTATACGAACCGGATAAACTATCATCTGCCATCAAAAGATTCACATTACAATCGTCTACTACAAAAATAGTTTTCATTTTAACACCTCAAATAATTTGTATTATTTAAATAATTAATAACTGACGTTCAAAAATGAAAGTCTGCGGCACTGTGATAATACCAGAAAAATAAATTTCTGACAAAAAAAATATATACATTTAGCTAATAAATGTCAATATTAAAAAAAGGTCAAATAGCTAATTGTTAAATAAATAATTTGGCTATTAGCATATAAAGATGACATTAAAACAGATTTTTATACAAAATTTGAAAAAATTCCGCAAAAATGAAGGTTTATCGCAAATGAAACTGGCGGAATATTGCGATACAGCGACCAGTTATATAGGAGAAATTGAAATTGGGCGCAGATTCCCTTCAATAGATATGATAGAAAAAATCGCTCAAGCGTTAAGAATAGAACCTTATTGCTTTTTCAAAAGCCAAACAAATAACAGCCATGTATCAGACACCGAAATTCTGTTCCCGCAGCTGCCTAACTCAATGAAAAAACAAATAAAGACCCAGATAAAAACCCAGATAGATCAATCAACAAATGAGATCATAAATGAAATTAATGAAATATTAAATAAGTATTAAAATGAAACGCTTTAAATATTTATGGTATGATTAATTATGTCAAGGACTGCTGTTTTTACAGCATTGGTTCTCAGATGCCGGCCTTCGGGCGACTCCAACAGCGAAGTAACGCTGCTTACCGCCGAAGAAGGCATAATTAAAGCGACTGCATTCGGCGGCCCTAAAAGCAAGTTACGCGCTCATGTGTCCCCATATAATTCTGGTCAGGTGTGGATTTATCGCGATAAATCCAAAGAGTACGGAAAATTAAGCGACTTTGATGTCCGCTCATGGCGGCCGGGACTCAGGGAGCTCTACGAAAGAACAGTAGCGGCAGCCTGCGCAGCGGAGACTATTTTGTCTTCCCATGGCGGCGGAGGCGATTGGAGAACTGCCTTTAAACTTGCAGCTGATACATTGGATGCGCTGGAAAACGCAAACGAAGAACTATGCGCTTCTTTGCAGATTCACTTTTTATGGCGCTGGGCCGGATTTTTGGGAATACAGCCCAATCTGGAATGCTGCGCTGAATGTGAACAGGATACGGCGCTTTGGTATAATGTACGGGAAAATTCCGCGTTATGCGCCGGCTGCATCAAGGGAATAGAAGACAGTCATTTGCAGCCGTTAAACTCAGGATGCCGCAAGTGGCTCTCGGCGGTAGAGCAGGTTGAACCTTCGCAATTGTACCGTTATTCTATGGACAGGAAATCCTTTAATGAGGCGAAATCGCTTGTTACCTCACTTTTGTCGGCGCAGCTTGGCAAAAGCATTTCCTGTTAGCGGAACGTCATAAAAAAAAGAAACAATCAATTTTGTATATCAACTTTAAGAATTATATAAAATTCTTCTAATATCATTGATAATATCAGTTAAGCCGTCAACATTCATATCGCTGTTCTGAACTTCCTGCAAATACCATAAAGCTTCTTCGTAATTTTTCATATAGTAATAAATTAGACCCTTGTAGTGATACGCGTGATAAATATAAGGCGAGTTATAGGCGGAATATATCGCTATTGCGGCGTCAAAAAAAACCAGCGACGCTTCAAAATTTTCAACAAGGAAAAATATTGTGCCTATTCCGAAATAACCTTCGGGATCGTTGGAATCTATTTCTATAAGTTTTCTGTATAACTCAAACGCGTCATTAAGCCTGCCCTGCATCCGGTACACAACAGCTAAATTAATATACGGCACCCTGTTACTGTCATTGGTTCTGATTGATCTCAAATACATCATTTCCGCTTCTGGAAGGCGGTTTAATCTCCTGTAAACTATTCCAAGATGATCCATGGCGTCAACAAACTCAGGATCAAGCTCAAGTGCGCGCAGCAAATATCTCTCGGCTTCTTCCAGCCTGTTCTGACTCATGAGATTCGATCCTGTAACATAGGCGGACATAGCTTCTTCGCTAACCGGTTCGCGGACCATCGGATCAGGATCGATAGTAAATATGGTCATACCGCCGTCCTGAGACCGGACGGTTACCGCGGAAACGCCAAAAAAAAGAAGGAGGAGCAAAATAAATACATTAAATTTTTTCATAAATCCTCCGCGCATAAATAACTTAATTTAATCCAATTATACATGAAAATTACCCGATTAACAATTAAATCATCGAAGATAATCAGAAAATTCAGGGTTTCCAATATGAAAATTATGCTTTACAATTAACCGATGAATAACGAACAATCAAATAAATTTATTAAGAAGTACTCAAAGCTCATGCGTGATCATGGAATGATTGACAATGAACTCTACATAAAGTACGAGGTTAAGCGGGGTTTAAGGGATATCAGCGGAAAAGGCGTAATGGTAGGCCTTACTGAAATTTCAGAAATTATTTCTTATGTAATGGAGGAAGGCGATCTTGTCCCCGCCGAAGGAAAACTTTACTATCGCGGCATAAATATTGAAAAACTTGTAAACGGATTTTTAAACGAAAATCGTTTTGGTTTTGAGGAAGCCTGTTTCCTTTTATTGTTCGGACATTTGCCGAACAGGGAAGAATTCGCGGATTTTCTTTCGATAATCGAAGAACACTCGGAGCTTCCGGAAAATTTCGTACGCGATACAATCATGAGCGCTCCTTCAAAAGACATGATGAACTCCCTTTCCAAAGGAGTGCTGACCCTTTACGCGTTCGATGATAATGCTGATGATATTTCCATAGAAAACGTTCTCAGGCAGTCATTGGAACTAATCGCGCAGTTCCCCCTGCTCGCGGTTTACGGATATCAGTCATACTCGCATTTCCACGATAAAAAAAGCCTTATGATTCACCCGCCGCAAAAAGGAAAATCTATAGCGGAAAATATTCTTATCATGCTTCGCCCGGATTCAAGTTACACGGAGCTTGAAGCGAGAATTCTTGATATCGCGCTTGTGCTTCACGCTGAACACGGCGGCGGCAATAACTCAACTTTTACAAACCATGTCGTCACATCTTCGCATACCGATACTTATTCCACAGTTGTCGCGTCACTGGCCTCTCTAAAAGGGCCGCGGCACGGCGGTGCGAATATTAAAGTTGTGCGGATGTTCCGCGACATGATGGAAAAAATATCCGACTGGAACGATGATAACGAAATCAACGCGTATCTTGAAAGACTTCTCGGCAGGGAAGGCTTCGATCGATCCGGTTTAATTTATGGTATGGGACACGCGGTTTACTCGCTTTCGGATCCAAGAGCGAATATCCTGCGTAATTTTGTCGAAAAACTCGCGGCGGAAAAAGGCAGAGCCGATGAATATAAACTTTATTCAAAGGTAGAAGTACTGGCGCCGCAGATTATTGGAAAAGTGCGGAAGATTTACAAGGGCGTCAGCGCGAATATCGACTTTTATTCGGGTTTTGTTTACAGCATGCTGGACCTTCCGGAAGAGCTTTTCACGCCGTTATTCGCAATTTCGCGCATTTCAGGCTGGAGCGCCCACAGGCTGGAAGAGCTTGTAAACAACGGAAAGATTATTCGCCCCGGTTACAAGGCAGTTACAAAAAAGCAATCGTATGTTCCAATGCAGGATAGGGGATAAAACCTCCTTAATATTTTTTATTTTAATTTCTGAAACATCAGGAGGCAGACATGATATCAGTCGCAATTATCGGAACCGGAAATATTTCAGCTCAGCATATTGAAGCCTATCTTGCTTTTCCGCAGAAGTGCAAAATCACATATCTTGCGGATATATTCCCGGAAAAAGCGGAAAAGAAAAATAACGACTACAGGATAGGAGCGAAAGTCAGCGCGTCGCATAAGGATATTTTAAACGCTCAGGATATTGATCTTGTAAGCATATGCACTCCGCCTTTTTGCCACGCGGAAATAGCAATTGATTTTCTTAACGCCGGAAAAAATGTGCTTGTGGAAAAACCAATGGCGGCTTCTTTGCAGGAGTGTGACGCGATGATCGAAGCCGCAAAAAAAAGCGGAAAAATGCTTTCGGTAATCGCGCAAAACCGTTTCCGCGATCCTGTTTACAATCTGAAAAAAGTTCTGGACACCGGACTAATCGGAAAAATCGTTCACGCTCAGGTTGAATCTTTCTGGTGGCGGGCGCACTGCTATTATGACCTGTGGTGGAGAGGCACATGGGAGAAAGAAGGAGGCGGCTGTACCCTTAATCACGCTGTTCATCACATTGATATGCTGTGCTGGATGCTCGGCCTTCCGAAAAAGGTGAGCGCCGTTATGAGCAACGCGGCTCACGACAACGCGGAAGTTGAGGATATTTCCATCGCTGTCCTGCAGTACGGCGAAGGCCTTTGCGCGAAAGGAGCGCTTGCACAGGTAACAAGTTCTGTTATACATCACGGGGAAGAGCAGCAGATTATTTTCCAGGGCGAGAAGGGACGCATCTCATGGCCGTGGAGAGTTGTGTCTCACACCGGGCAGCCCAACGGTTTCCCCGCCGGAGAGCAGAACACCGCGCTGATAAATCAATTAAATGAATTTTACGACAGCCTGCCGAAACTGAAATATTCATTGCACGCGGGGCAAATTAACGACGTGTTATCTGCAATTGAAAATACAGACAGCGGCGCAAAGCCGATGATTGGCGGCGAAGACGGCAGAAACACAATTGAGCTTATAACGGCAATTTATAAAGCCGGCACAGAACAGCGTTCCATTGATCTCCCAATTAAAAAAGACGATCCGTTTTATACGGTAACCGGCATGAAGGAGAAAGTTCCGCGGTTTTATGAAAAGACAGTGTCTGTAAAAGAGCTTGAAGGAAACATCACTTTTTAAGGAGAAAAAAATGTCAGAAAAAGCAGACGGCATGAATTACGCGCCGAAAGGAAAACCCGCGCCCGTGGTAAAAAAGGGCGAGTTTGTATTCGCGGCAATCGCGCTCGATCACGGGCATATTTACGGGCAGTGTAACGGATTAATCGAAGCCGGCGGAGTATTAAAGAGCGTATACGATCCCGATCCAAAAAAAGTGGACGCTTTTTGTAAAACATACCCGGATGTAAAGCGCGCGGCAAGCGAAGAAGAAATCCTAAACGACAAGGAAGTTATCCTGGTGGCAGGAGCGGCGGTAACATCGGAGCGCTGCGCGCTTGGGTTACGCGTCATGTCGGCGGGAAAAGATTATTTTACAGACAAAGCGCCGCTTACAACTCTCGATCAGCTGGAAGAGGCGAAGGCAAAAGTGAAGGAGACCGGAAGAAAGTACATGGTCTATTACAGCGAACGCCTTCATGTTGAAAGCGCGGTTTTCGCAGGGCAGCTTATTGAACAGGGAACGATCGGCAAAGTGATACAAGTACTCGGTCTTGGCCCCCACAGGCTGAGCGCGCCGTCCCGCCCGGACTGGTTTTTTCAAAAAGAAAAATACGGCGGCATATTATGCGACATCGGAAGCCATCAGATTGAACAGTTTTTATTTTACTCAGGCGCGAAGGACGCGAA
>JAIRQF010000106.1 GCA_031256635.1 Treponema sp.
ATTTAGAACATTACAAGAAGCTGCATGAAGGGAAACAGCTTAAATTGTTTTCATATTAGGGTAAATCATGAAGGTTTAAATAGATACCGCAGGGCTTGCCCTGCGGAGGTTCATTGTCTTTTGTAAATAAGTTATTAAGACTAATATAAAAATATTTGTATGCTGGATTTGAAACTAAAATAAAAAAAGCAAATGCTAATTGTGATGAAGAATCTTTATCATTAAAATATTTTTCAAAAAACAATTTAAAATTTTCTATTGAAAATGAATCATGAAATGGATTCATTTCTTTTGAGAAAGCTAATTTTCGAATAAAATCTTCATAGTCCATATATATTTATTTTATTCTTATACTAAGACTATGTCAATTTACAAAAAAAATAACTGTCAATAATATATTTACTTTGAACAAATTCAATAATAATTTAATTTATCCGACATGTTCGCTGAATTATTGTCTTAATAAAGTTATTTCAGTGACATCATTATATAATTATTTTTTTATGAGACATATCATATAATTTTTCCTACCTTTTAAAATATAAAAAAATAACAATTCCATACGCAGTGTGTAAATAATATCATCATACTGTCTAATCCGCTCCTTCCACTTGGAAAATGATATGAACTTTTCACTGCCCCCATATTCAAATAAAATAGTTACCATCTTGTTAATTAATTCCATTTATACAAATTTGCTTCATTTTTTGACCTTAATTTTCTCAAATTACCATTGTTTTAGGATACAAATAAGTAGAAATAAGATTAAAACCCCCATTTAGTTAACCAATGATGACCTTAAAAATAAAAAGGAAATAAAGAAGGTATAGATATCATAGAATTTTTTTTCAAATGCTTTATAAGCTCTGCCGCGAGCAATCAACATAAAATTATTTTTGATATTAAAAACATGGATTCACGGCGCCTAAAAATGCTGGTAAAGGTTTTGACCGTTCTTATTCTATATCCTGAAATAACGATAAATCCTGATTACGATTCAATAGTTTTTTAGAAGATAGTATTAGTAAGTATTTCAATGAACTAGAGAAAAATGCAAAGTACAATACACCTGATGGATAACAATTTCGAGTGACACTAAAAGTGATACTTTTTTTTCTAAATTTTCCCTTTACATTATGACACCTTATGATATATATTGAAATCCAAGGAATTATTATGGAATTTACACCGAAAAAGGTTAAATTTGTTCCTTGATTACAAAGAAACAGTGTGATACGCCATGAAACAGAGAATTCTTTGAATGGCATTCAAGAGGTCAGGGGTTCAATTCCCCTTAGCTCCAGGAAATTAAAAAAACGGCCCGGAATTTTAAAGCTGGGAGTGTAGGGCAATTTCCTTAGCTCAAACAGATGTTTTTTCTCTTTTTGAGTAAGTTAAAGCGGTAAGGGTATTGCTTATATATGGCATTCAAAACTTTCTACATTTTTATTATATGTCAAAATTGAATCTTATGAAATAATTAATTATAATGAAGGTAAACAAGGCTATAGCGACTTACAATCGCATGCGAAAACAACCACTTTGGAGGCTGCTTGTTTCAGCTATTGGTCCGGTTGTTATTGGTCTTTTACAATCACACTTATACGATAATGAAAGAAGTCTTCCGGCTTCGATAATGCATGGTCTTTTTTCAGGATTATTACAAAAACTGATTGTTTATAAATTTATTTCATTTTAATTTGTATATTAATTCCTAATATTAATTTATAAATTCTTGGCTTGAATGTTGAACTTCAAATATAAGCTTTTTTTCGCGCGTTGTTTCATCTGAGCTTTCTGTTTTATAAGCGTATTTGATTACAAGGAGCGGCGCCGTATTTGAAAAGATTTTTTTCCACCACTTTGTTTCTTTAATTAATTGAGAAGAGATAATTATTTCCTGAGGCAGAAATATTGTTTTCTCTTTGGGTTGTCCGCTGTCTGCAAAACGCGTTAACACATCGATCCAGCTGTTCTGCGGGAAATGATGGAAGCGAAATCCGCCGGATGTTTCTATTATAAGGCCCCAGATTCCGCCCAATTTTTTTTCATCGAATTCATCCCAGCCTGAAATATACTTTCCCAAACCGCGCTTTATTACCTTCTCACCCGTGTTTTCTTCGTATTCCTGCCAAAATGTATCGGCGGATTTTTCTTCTTTTTTAGTCAGCATAAGAGATCGTCCTTACAGCAATTACATCAATCCCGCTTCCGTTCCAGTTTGATATAATGACATCTCCCGTTTTTACAGGGAGGGATACTTTCATTTTGTAAATGTCGCATAATAGGGAGTTTGTTTTTTCTTTCGGACAGGGAGAAGAGGTTTTTACAGGCACCCGTCTTACAGAGAGTGCAGTCTCTTTATCTGCCTGTATCGCGGCGGTTGCAGTTACAATTCGTTTCGGAGAGCGAATCTCTTCCTGCGCGTATGCTTCACCTCGCGGACAGCGGCCTCCTGTTACAATTAAATTATCAGGGCCGGATTCCTCAGTTTCTAGAGAGCAGCCTATCGGACATATAATACAAGTCAGGTTTCGCACATTTACCTCTAACTAATAATGAATTCCAGAATTGAATCGGGATTAAATTTTTTACCTTCAAAATCTTTGGGACCCAGTTTAAAGCTGATCATCTCCGACGGCTGCACATGCCTTTCTTTTTTTGTTTTTATAACCTGATTATCCATTAGCACCTCAAGAACAGCGTCATTTTTTACAATCATTGAACGCATGTAGATAGTGTTTTCTTTTTCAGGAGCAGCGCGGGACGGATTCACATAACGTACGTGAGAGCCCGCTTTTGTTTTAATCTGCAAAGAAGGACGATCTCCCTTAAGCCATGATGCGGCGTAACGTCCCGCGCGCCTGCTTTCTTCGCAAACCCAGTCAACAAGGTCGTGGACATGCAGCACATTGCCGCAGGCAAAGACTCCGTCCATGTTTGTCATTAAAAAGGAATCTACTAACGGTCCGTTTGTTGCGGTATTTAACTCAATACCAGCAGATCTTGACAATTCGTTTTCGGGAACAAGACCGACTGACAAAAGAACCGTATCGCAGTCTATACGAAAACTTTTATCAGAAGCAAGGACGCCGTTTTCCAATGGAGTTACTTCAATCCCCTGCACACGATCTTTCCCGAAAATATTTGTGGTCTGCGATGAAAGGTACAGCGGTATGTTAAAATCATTCAGGCACTGGACAATGTTACGCGTCAATCCGGCGGGATACGGCATGATTTCCACAACGGCTTTTACCTTGCATCCGGTCCAGCTCATACGCCGCGCCATAATTAAACCGATATCGCCTGAGCCGATTATGACAACTTCCTTTCCGGGAATAAAACCTTCAATGTTTACAAGACGCTGCGCGAGACCCGCTGTATAAATGCCTGCCGGCCGTGAGCCTGGTATGCGGACATTTCCACGGTTCCTTTCCCGGCAGCCCATCGCAAGAATCACGGCGCGGCATGTAATTTGCATAATACCCGATGGAGAGACGCAATAAAGCAGCGAATAATTTGTAACGCTGAATGAGGAATTGGAAGAAGGAATGAGCGAATCCAATGTTGACGGTTCAATGGCTGTAAATTGCGTAACGGTTGTGTTTAAGTAAACTGCGATTTTCGATTTTACTGTGCGGTTTATAAAGCGCTCCGCGAACTCAGGGCCTGTCAGCTCTTCCTTAAACTCGTGAAGACCGAATCCGTTGTGAATGCACTGCATGAGAATTCCGCCAAGGTGATCCTCCCTCTCTATAATCGCGCAGGAGAAACCTTCGGCGTCAAGCTCAAGAGCGGCGGCCATTCCCGCGGCTCCTCCTCCGATTACAACAGCGTCGTATGATATGCTGCGCAAATCGTGAATCTCTTTCATAAACTGCCGCCATACTGTAATTCCGGTTTCTCCGCCGCGAGTACCCGGCTTTCTGCTCCGTGTTTTGTAACTTCATCCCATGAAAGGTTTGCTTCCCTCATAATAATTTTTATTATCTTGTAGGTGCAGAATCCTCCCTGACATCTCCCCATCTGCGCGCGCGTAAAATATTTTACTCCGTCCAATGTAGTGTGCCCGAGTTTTACCGCCTGTACAATTTCTGCTTCGCTTACATTTTCACAGCGGCAGACCATGTTTCCCCATGCCGGATCTTTTGCGATATAGCTGTCATGTTCGTTAAGGCTCATCTCCCTGACCTTCGGATGATTTTCTACAATGGGATTCCAGCCTGGTTTTTCTGTTAGCTGCAATCCCATCTCCACAAGGATATTTTTTACATATTCGGCGATTGCCGGGGATGCCGTTAGTCCGGGGCTTTGAATGCCCGCTACCTGAACAAAGTTACGCGCTTTTTTTGACGCTTCAATATAAAAATCCTCACCAAGACAGGGACGCTGCCCCGCGAATGATGTTATCACGTCGTTCTCCCTTATAAACGGTATCATTTTTTTTCCGCTTACAAGTATTTGTTCAAGATGTTTTGCGGTAGTTGAAAAATTATTTTTATCCTCTGTATCATCGGCGGTAGGTCCTACAAGCACAGTACCTTCTACTGTAGGGATTACAAGCATTCCTTTTGATACCGCTGTAGGGACAGGAAAAACAACTCTTGACGGGCATGCTTTTGTAAGCCTGTCCAGTAAATAGTACTCGCCCTTTCTTGCGCTTATTGTAAAATCTTCCGCACAAAATATTTTTGATACCTCATCGGCGAAAAGACCTGCTGCGTTTATCGCGTAACGGGCTTTTATTTCTCTTCCGTCTTTCGCGCGAATGCGCCAGTAATCGCCGCTTTGGCACGCTTCGCTCACTTTAAAATCGGTAAAAAGGCTGACTCCGTTTTTAAGCGCCGATTCCACAAGCGCGAAAACAAAACGGTACGGCTCAACTATTCCGCCGCCCGGCGCGTAAAGACCGCCGGCCACATCGTATGACAGCTTCGGTTCAAGTTCAAGAATTCTCTGGCGTGAGCAAAGTTCAATTCCAATGCAATCGTTCTGGATTCCCTGCAGATACAGATGCTCAACAACTTTCATTTCATCATAATGAAGAGCGGCGACGATTATTCCGCATCTTTTAAACGGGAAATTCAGCTCTCTCCTTAATTGATCGAACATCATGCTGCCCTGCATTTCAAGGCGCGATTTTAAATATTTTTTATTATGATGAAAGCCGCCGTGAATTATTCCGGAGTTTGCCTTTGATGTTCCGAATGATACATCGCTGTCTTTTTCAAGAATCGCGGTTTTTATCGAATATGCCGAAAGGCGGCGCGCTATATTCGCTCCGGATACACCGCACCCGATAACAGCAGCATCAAAAGCGGACAGATCCGGCTGAGGTTCAAAATCCATATCATAATCATATAGCCATATTTGCAATAATGCCATATATTATACTTATGGATGATGACAGAAAGAGACTGTTTATCTCAAAAAGAACAGGTTCAAGAGAACGGGAAAAACTTATTAAACTCGCTCTTGAGAATGAATGCAACACTCTGGTTTTCTCGCTGAGCGACAGATTTTTTAAAACAAAAAACGCTAAATATATCAAATTAATCAGCCGCTATGATCTTCATGTTGAAGCCGGCGGACGCGAATTTTCTTTATTACTGCCGCCGAAACTTTTCTTTTTTCACCGCGGTTTATTCCGCATGGAACACGGAAGGCGGAAAATGAGACACCATTTTTGTCCGACCAATCCTGAAACCACCGCCCTGCTTTGTGAAAACGCGAAAGTATTAATTGACAGGACAATTCATAAAGTGACAACTCCCCGCATATATCATATGCTGCCGGATGAAGGACATGAAAGCACATGGTGCGCGTGTCCCGCCTGCCGCGCGTTCAGGCCAGCAGAACAGTACATTATCGCCGCAAATACATTCGCGGATGAACTTGTTAAATTTGATCCGTATGCTCAGCTTGCGTACATTGACTTTGATCCTGAACCGGACGCGGCCCGCGTCAGACCGAGAAAGAATATGTTAAATTGTTATAAAACCACTTGACATATTTTATTTTAAGTAATACATTATGAAATGACATAAGCTGCCGGATTATATGTACGCATATGATCAGGCAGATCGACCGCAATTACACCTTTAAGGAGGATGCATAATGATTAACAGGAAACCCCGCTTAAGCTAAAGCCTTAGGGCTGCCTCCGGTTTGATTTAATTCATAAATAATTATTAACATAAATTATAATAATTTGCCTGAATTGATCAAATTTGTTCATAAAAATAAATCATATTGATATTATTCTATACTTACCTGATCACATTTGTATTAATGTTTACATTGGTAATCAGACGGGCCTGCGTGAACCGGGTCTAAAAAATTTTTAACGGAGAAATTATAATGATACTACCCTGGAAGGGCGGAAGAGTCTCATTGGTCGCCGCCGCGGCGGAAGACAGAAAATTAAGTTTCACATTATGCTGCATCGCAACGCTTGCAACAGTAGCGTTTTCATTGTTAAATCCTCAGATTATCAGGTATACGATAGACTCCGTAATAGGGTCCGCTCCGCTTGACGCTCCTGAATTTGTTATCGCCCTTGTTAATTTGCTCGGAGGACTTGAACTGTTACGCGCAAATATCTGGATTTGCGCCGCTGTAATTATCGCAGCCGCGTTAATGGCCGAGCTTTTCAATCTTGTCCGCAATTATACAAGCCTGGAAATAGGAGAGACTGTCGCGTGGAGGCTGTGGAATACGCTTTATTCCCATATCCAGAAGCTGCCGTGGAACTGGCATGTCAGCTGTCAGACAGGAGACATTATCCAGAGATCAACCACCGATGTTGATAATATAAGGGGATTTATTCAATACAATTTAAGCGAACTTATGCGCACTATCTGCGTGTTTGTAATCGCCGTTGTAATGATGTTTTCGATGGATGTCTTTATGTCGCTTGTCGCGCTGTCGCTTGTCCCCATCATCCTTGTTTTTTCCATACTTTACTTTCGCCGCGTCAGCAAGAACTTCTCCCGCGCGGATATCGCCGAAGGAAAAATGCAGGCGACCGCTCAGGAAAATTATACCGGAGTGTGTGTTGTCCGCGCCTTTGGAAGGGAATCATACGAGGTGAATAAATTCAGGGAGAGAACGCATGAACACGCCAGTATCTGGATCGATATAGGAAAAATGCTCGGCCTTTTCTGGGGAGCAGGTGATCTGTTAAGCGGTCTTCAGCTTGCTGTTGTAGTAGGAGCGGGCGTTTACCGCAGCGTTCAGGGAGATCTTACTCCGGGAACATTTTTGGCGTTTTACGCTTACTGTAACTGGATGATCTGGCCTGTCCGTCAGCTCGGGCGCATTTTATCCGATCTTTCAAAAACGCTTGTGGCGGCGAACAGGATCAGGGAAGTACTGGCAGAAGAACCTGAAACCGATCCTGATGACGCGCTTTGTCCTGAAATAAAGGGAGAGATTTGCTTTGATCGCGTAACATTCGCGTACGGCGATAACGAACCTGTGTTACGTGACATCTCATTCGCGCTGAAGCCCGGAGAAACTCTCGCGATACTCGGAGGGACAGGATCCGGGAAATCATCGCTTGTTCATCTTTTAAGCCGCCTTTACGATCTGAAAGAAGGGAATGGAAACATTACCATAGACGGCATCGACATAAAATGCATAAACCGCTCCCATTTGCGCCGCCATATCGGGCTTTGTCTTCAGGAGCCGTTTTTGTTTTCAAAAACAATACGGGAAAATATTTCAGCCGCGCACGGTACTCTTGAGATGGAAGAATTGAAAAAAGTCTGCGATGTTGCGATGGTGCATGACACTATCGAAGGTTTCTCAGGCGGGTACAATACGGTCATCGGAGAGAGAGGCGTCACACTATCCGGAGGACAAAAACAGCGTGTGGCGATCGCGCGCATGCTCGCAGGTAAAACGCCTGTAATGATTTTTGACGACAGCCTTTCCGCTGTCGATACAGAAACTGACAAACGAATCCGCCATGCGTTACGCCATCATGTAAAAGACGCGGCTGTGATCATCATTTCGCACAGAATATCAAGCCTTATGCAGGCTGATAAAATACTTGTATTAAGAAACGGCACAGTGGAAGATATAGGCTCACACAGGGAACTTTTAACGCGTGAAGGAACTTACCGCCGCATCTTCGACATGCAGGCTACAGGGCTTTCTGATAATTCGACAGGAACCGCAAACAAGGAGGATAAATAATATGGCCGATTATGAACAAAGTTCATTGGAAGATATTGATTATAACAAACCAATGTCGATCAACATATGGAAAAAAATGTTTCCATTTATAAAACCGGAAAAGAAAAATCTGATTACCTGCACAGGACTGATGTGTCTTGTCGCTATTATAGACATAACCTTTCCGCTGCTTTTAGGTTTCGCAATCAGCAACAACATTCAGCCGCAGCGCGCCGACGGTGTGTGGTTTCTGCTAACGGCGACAGCTTTGCTTGTAATATTCCAGGCCATTAATGTGCATCTTTTTGTTTCTGTAGGAATAAAAGCGGAAGTGGGAATGTGCCGCAGCCTTCGCAACGCTGTCTTTCTTCATCTGCAGAAACTAAGTCTTTCCTACTTTAATAAAACTCCTGTCGGTTATCTGATGGCGCGCACCAACTCGGATACAGGACGCATCGGGGATTTAATCGCGTGGGGCCTTATCGACTTTACATGGTCTGTTTTTTACTGCATCGGCGCGATAATCGCGATGTTTATAGTTCACTGGAAATTGGCGATATTGGTCTGCGCGACAATTCCCGTAATGGCGCTCATTACATGGTTTTTCCAGAAACGGATTCTTACCGTAAACCGCGTTATACGCAAACTCAACTCAAAAATGACAGGTGCGATGAACGAAGGCATAGTAGGATCAAGAACGGTGAAGGTTCTTGTCGCCGAAAAGCAGAGTCTCGGCGAATATTCCGCCATTACCGATGAATACAGAAGCAACGCCGTTCACATGGCGCGTCTTCGCTCGCTTTTTATCCCGCTGACCCTTTTTGTAGGCTCTCTCGCGACAGCCGCTGTTTTAAGTTACGGCGGTTATGAGATTATTTTCTTCGGCGCTGAATTATCTGTTCTTGCGATCTTTTTACAGTACGCAGGCGGCTTTTTTTATCCCATTCAGAATATCGCGCGCATTATCACGGATATTGTTTCGATACAGGCGAATGTTGAACGCGTCTCAAGCCTTCTTGAACAGGATCCGGGCATTACAGACAGCCAGGATGTTATAGAAAAATATGGTGATGAGTTCTCTCCCAAAAAAGAAAATTGGGAGACTGTCACAGGTGATGTGGAATTCCGTGATGTGACATTCTGTTATCCCGGCTATAACAAGAAAGTGCTTGAAAATTTCAACCTGACAATTAAATCGGGAACATATGTTGCCATAGTAGGTGAAACAGGAGCGGGGAAATCAACATTGGTGAATCTTGTATGCCGTTTCTTTGAACCGACAAGCGGAGAGATTTTAATTGACGGAAAAGATTACCGCACAAGAAGCCAGCACTGGCTTCACAGCGCGTTCGGCTATGTATTACAAAGCCCTCATCTTTTTTCCGGCACCATCAGGGAGAATATCCGCTACGGGCGGCTGGAAGCGACCGACGAAGAAGTTGAAAAAGCCGCGGCTGTCGTTCACGCGGATAAAATTATCGCGAAGATGGAAAAAGGCTTTGACACCGAAGCGGGAGAGGGTGGCGACAAACTTTCTACAGGCGAGAAACAGCTTATCTCCTTCGCGCGCGCGGTTCTCGCAGACCCGCGTATTTTTATCCTTGATGAAGCGACAAGCTCTGTCGATACCGAAATGGAAATGCTATTACAGGACGCGATTCACACACTTTTGGAAGGACGCACCAGTTTCGTAATCGCTCACAGGCTTTCTACGATTCGCGGTGCGGATGTAATCCTTGTTATCGACGAAGGAAAAATCATCGAAAGGGGAACTCACGGCGAATTAATGAGTAAGAAGGGACATTATTTCAATCTTTATACGCAGCAGTTTGAAAAGGAGAAAGAAGAAGAAATGCTTAAAAGCGCGTAACATGGAAGTAAACTTGGTCTTTATTCATTATTAGTATCATTTTTAATCTTGTTTTGAGTGTTAGACGACACTTTTATTCGCTTAATATTCATAAGGAAGAATATTGACAAGAAAAAATAAAAATATAAATATTGAAACAAACAGAATAAATGAAATATATAAAAAAAGGAATAAACAATATGAAAAACAAAAAAGATAAATATGGTCTTAATTGGATATTTAATAAGACTAAAGGTTTAAGTCCCTATCTGGCACTTTTTACTTTCCTGATAATAATAAACACAGCCATTACAATTTCTATCGCGTATTTTTTAAAACTTTTTATTGATGTCGCGACAGGTGAAACAGAAGAGTCATTAATATATATTGCGCTTTTGGCAATGTCTGTTATAAGCGTGGGCGGTATAATAACGGTTATAAGCTATGTTCTTGCAAAATTAATCTACGGAAAAACCGAACGAAATCTGAGAGTAGAGATAATGAGAGTCATTCTTACAAGGCGCATGGTTGATATTTCAAAACAACATACAGGCGAGCTTCTTACAAAACTTACCGCAGATATTCAGGCAATTAGCAACTGCTTTATACAAATTATACGCAATATGGTAGGCGGAATCGTTTCCGCATTGCTGGCAATTACTATGATGTTTTTATTGGACTGGAAAATGGCTTTGATTATGCTTGTATTTACGCCTTTTTTAATGATTGTTATGGGAATATTTACGCCTTTTATGCAAAAAGCAAATGTAATAGACAAGAGAAATGATGAAATAACAAGAAGCATGATGCAGGAAAATCTTAGCAGGATAATGTTGATTAAAACATATTTTATGCAGGCTAAAGTTATATTAAAGACTAAATTGGCATATGCCAATAAATTAAAAAGCGGAATGAAATTAGGTAAGTGGGAAGGACTTGTATTGTTTTTTGGTGAAATGATCGCAAATTTAATGTTTTTGGGCGGAATCGGAATCGGCGCGTTCTTTGTTCTCTCCGGCGAAGTTACTATAGGAAGCCTGATCGCCATAATTCAACTCTTAAATTATGTGGTAAACCCGGTTGCCAATTTCGCCGGAACAATAGCGCAAATAGGCCAGGCTACCGCTTCTTCAGGCAGAATTGGAACTCTTTATGATCTTCCGGCGGACAATGAAGCCGTATCTGTTAATCCAGTGGATGCAGTTGAACTTACCGCCAAAAATATCAGCTTTTCTTACAATAATGAAGAAAATAGCGGCACTGATAATATATTGGAAAATATTAATTTATCATTTCAAAAAGGAAGCGTTACAGGAATTATCGGAAAAAGCGGAAGTGGAAAAAGTACCTTATTAAAATTATTAATTGGACTTTATACCCCAAAACAAGGAAATATTGAATTAAAACATATTTCCGGAACGCTTTACGGAGAGGAGATATTACCGCAAATCGCATATGTACCGCCGGTTGACTATATTTTTTCTGAGACCGTAATAGAAAATATTATAATGTCGGAAAATGAACCTCGTATGGATGATGTAAAAATTGCGGCGAAAGGTGCGAATATTTTTGAATTTATCGAATCTATGCCAAATGGTTTTAATACGGAAATAGGAGAAAGCGGCGGGACTGTGTCAAGCGGACAAGCCCAGCGGCTGGCAATTGCCAGAGCAATATATAAACATTCTCCTGTTGTTGTTTTTGATGAACCTACGGCAAACCTCGATGTTGATTCCGTTGAGAAATTCCAATCGGCGGTTAGGTTCCTTGCTAAAGATAAAATTTGCATATTAGTAACACATGACGTATCAACAATAGGTATATGTGATAAAGTTTATATGCTTGAAGACAGAAACATAAAAGAAAAGTCTGACAATTAATTATTTTTTAAAATATTATTAAAATAATAATTCTAAATAAGGATATTAAATAGGTTATAATATGAATGAGGTTGAAAACAAATAAAATGCATAAATAAACTATCTTTAAAGAAATAACTTTAATTTCTCAAAAACAATTTGAGGAAAGATGATCTTCTAAAAAAATAATTCTGTTAGAATTGTTTGGGTATGATCTGTAAAAAATAAACTTTTTTGGAGTATTTATGTCAGTTAATTTTAGACAATATAAGAATATCACTCTTTATGGAGATGAATAT
>JAIRQF010000166.1 GCA_031256635.1 Treponema sp.
CAGGCAATATCTCCGATCCTACGGAGGTGAAGGGATATGAAACTCCTGACAGTTGACACTATTGAAGAAGCCAGAGCGAAATTACTGGACGCAGTAAAAGACTGGAGACTTCAGGTTGAGTGTATAAAAACAGAAGAAGCCCTGGGCCGCTTTCTTGCCGAAGACCTGCATTCAAGTTGCGACTTACCCGCTTTTAACCGCGCCACTGTAGACGGTTATGCGGTTATAGCCGCCGATACCGCCGGAGCGGGCGAAAGCATACCTGTATTCCTTTCATTGACCGGTCATATTGAAATGGGCAAAAGAGAATAAAGGTATTCTTACCGCAAGCGAACTGGCGCTTTCCGCGAGTATTCCCATAGAAGAAGCGAGAAGCAATCTGGACGCTATGGTTAACAAGGGTTTCGCTGAACTGCGCGTGCGCCAGTCAGGCGCTCTTGTTTACGCTATCCCCGATTTAATGAACAGCGACGAACCTCTTGTCGATTAGCATTTCACTTTAGAACAACTTCTGTTCTTCCGAATCCGCCCAGCTCAGGACGCGCGAAATAATAATCCGCGACAGCGGGATTGCTTCTTAAATAATCATGAACTCCCTTTTGTAAAATACCGTGCCCCTTGCCGTGAATAATCGCGAAGTTTTTCAATCCTGAAAGAATCGCTCCTTCTACTTGCCGTCTGACTTTTTCCATTGCCTCTTCAAACCGCATGCCGCGGATCCTTAACTCATAAACAACATCATCCGCAGCGCCGTATTCCGCGGCCCATGAAGTGAATACGGGAGTTTTGTTTTTATTTCCGGACGCTTGTTTAGCGGGAATCAGTTCGCTTTCCGGGAAACTCATTTTAAGGGAGCCGATTTCTACAAGCCATGAAGATTCTTCTCCGTTTTCCGCGCGCGCTTTTTTCCTGTCCGCCCTGATAATAACTCCGCGTTGTTTTGAAACGCCTGCGAATACTTCCATCCCAGCGGTAAACAAAGGAGAATCTTCCGCCGCGTTTTGCGGCTGTTTCTCCGGTTTTTTTAACTGCTCTTTTATGGCGCGTTCTTCTTTCGCAAGCTCTTCGCTTTCTGTTTCCGCGTTACGCGCAAGTTCGTTAAGGAATTCTTTTACCTTCAGCGTTTTTTCCCTGTCTACTTCGCCTTCCTTTAATTCGCGCACAAGGTTTTCAAGCGTTTTCCTGCTTTCGCGCAGGAACAGTTGAAGTTTACCGACAGACTCCCTTTTTAATTCAGCTTCCTTCTGCCGAAGCTGGAGCTCTTTTAAATCGGCTTTTCGTTTTTCTTCTTTTAACTTGTTTTGTTCGGCCGCGCTTATTTTTTCAAGCCCTGCCAGCTCTCTTTGTTTTTGCTCAAGGCCTTTTATCATTTCTGAGACATCGGATTTTTCCTCATCAATATAATTTCTCGCGCCCGCTACTATCGCGCGGTTAAGGCCGTTTGCCGCGGCTATTTCAATCGCCCTGCTTTCGCCTGGAAGCCCGTTAATAATTCTATATGTGGGGGAAAGCGTCTGAGCGTCAAATTCCACGGACGCGTTTTCTACGCCTTCTCTTGTGTAGCCGTAATGTTTTAAAATACCGTGATGAGTTGTAATGATCATTCTTGATTTCTTTTCAATCAGGTAATCCAGAACCGCCATCGCGATTGCGCCTCCTTCCTGCGGATCTGTGCCTGAGCCCAGCTCGTCAAGTAAAACCAGTGATTTATCTCCTGCGTTAGCTGTAATCGCGGATATATTTGTTATGTGGGCTGAAAATGTGGAAAGAGACTGATTTATGGACTGTTCATCGCCGATGTCCGCGTATATTCCGTCAAAAACAGGAAGTATGCTTCCTTCATCAAGGGGAAGTGCGAGAGCGCTTTGGTTCATCATGGCAAGAAGGCCGAGCGTTTTTAACGCGACAGTTTTTCCTCCTGTATTGGGACCTGTAATTATTAATGTGCGCGTGCCGCCGTTCATTTCGATATTAATGGGGATTGGTTTTTTAAGCATCGGATGGCGCGCTTTTTTTAATAAAAGGTTTTGTCTGTATTCGCTGTTTGAATAATCGCCAGGTAATTTTGCGAATTGTCCTTTGGTCAATACCGAATATTTTGCTCTTGCCCTTAAACATTCAAGCTCTATAACAATGCGGTGAAGTGTTTTTAATTTATCCGCGTGTACACAAATATTTTCTGTTAATTGACGCAGTATTTTTTGAATCTCTGCGTCAAGGTTTCTTTTTTCTAGAAGGATATCATTGTTTTTTTCTACAACATCCAGCGGCTCAAGAAAGATTGTCTGTCCGCTTCCCGATACTTCATGCACAATTCCCGGAATTCTTCCCCTGAAGTTGGCCTTTATCGCGATTACGGCTCTTCCGTCCCTCTGCGAAGGAAGAGGCGATTGAAGCATCCGTTTATAGTCTTCATCGCAAGAGTAACGTGAAACCGTGTTTTTTAAATCTTTTTCAAGGCTGCTTATCCGTCTTTTGATTGCGTGTAACACAGGAAGATCGCGCAGATTTCCTTCCCTGTCGATTATTTTAAACACTTCCGCCGCGATTGAGGCGCAATCGGGAACATTATCAAGGATTGTAAAAAGAGGTGAAGTGCCTTGCGTGTCTTTTGCAAGCTGGTTGTCGCGATCTTTATTAAGCCATTTTATTAACTCATTGCCGCGTTCAACAAAGAGCCCGACGGCTAGCGCTTCGTCAATGTCCAGAACGGTACCCTGCGTTTCGATTTTCGGAAGAAGGAAACCGACAGAAGGCAGCCAGGAGCGCGGCTCATCTCCTTTGGTTTTTATCATTGTGTAAATTGCGTTTACATTTGCCTTTACCTCTTGCGCCGAATCATCATAAATGGGCTGCGAATCTTTAATTATGGAAGCGACTTCATCGCTTACCGCGTAAGAAGCGACGTTTTCCATTATCTTTGGATATTCAAGAAGAATACTGGTTTTTTGCATCAGGACATTTTTCTCATCCGCCTGATTTTCATTTAACGCGGTGTTTTCCATTGTGGTTTCTTTATTCATCGTTTTCTTTTCCCGCGATATCATCTGTTATGCGCAAAAAACTTTCATAACGGTCTTCATGAATGACGCCGGCGCTGACCGCTTCAAGTATTTTGCAGCCGCGTTCAACCCTGTGCGAGCATGAAAGTCCGTAACTGCATTTTCCCGAAAGATGTGAAAACTCGCGCATGTATGTTATTACATCTTGTGCGCTGATTCCGTCCGGTATAAAACGGCGGACGCCGGGAGTGTCAATAATGCGCGTTTTTGGCGATGTTTCATCCTTTGAGGTGTCTTTAAGCTCAAACATGACCGACATGGTTGTTGTGTGAACGCCTCTGTCATATTTATCATTTATCTGTCCTTCCCTAATGAAAAGTTCCGGCGACAAGGAGTTTATGATACTGGATTTCCCCACTCCTGACTGCCCTGTTAAAACGCATGTTTTTCCAGTAATTTCCCTGCGAAGTTTTTCAATGCCTTCTCCGGTCTTCGCGGATACGCGAATGAGTTTATAACCTATGCGGATGTATTCTTCAAGGCGTTCGTCTGTATCAATGTCGCCTTTATAAAGATCGATTTTATTGCAGATAACGGCTGCTTCAATCCCTGAGATTTCCGCCTGTAACAGAACCCTGTCAAGAAAGCGCGGCCTGAACGGAGGAGAGCATGGAGAGCAAACGCATAAAACAAGATCGATGTTTGCTGCCAGCATCTGACTTGTTTTTCCCTTTTGATTGAAACGGCTGAAATAATTTCGTCTTTCTTCCGCCGAAATAATCATCGCGCTTTTTTCGTTTTTTTGCCTTTCAATTAAAACAATGTCACCCGGAGCGACAGGATTATAAATATCTTTTTCTGTTTTTAAAACTTTTCCTTTTATCCTGCATTCAAGCTCTTCCGCGCCGTTTACGCGCACGGTTATAATATTGCGCGAACTTCGGATAACAAGGCCCTTTAATGTTTCGTTTTTCATATGTCGCATAACAGACTTAAGCCGAAACCCGGCGTTTGCGCATGGAATATCCAATGTGAATCGGGCTTTTCATTTCCGGTAATGATTAGTTTATGGGACGGCTTTGCGTTTTCTTCCCGGGCGCAGAGTTTTTTCTCGTCCAGTAAATATTCAATGCGTTTTGTAATTCCGTCCATTGATTCAAAAATCATTAATGAAGGAATGAACGACGCTTCGCGCCTGAACTCATCGATGAGATGAAGAAAGTGAGTGCATCCAAGAACAAGAGTATCAGCGTTTTTTGAGCGAAACAGGTCTATATATTTTTTTACTATTTTTTCTTTTTCTGCGCCGTCCGCTTTTTCAAGGCGGTGTTCGACAAACTCAACAAGGTCAGGAGCGGCAATAGCGATTATTTCACAGCCTGTGCCAATTTTGTTTATTATTTCTTGATTGTACGGGTCTTCTATTGTCCGCTCCGTTCCAAGCAGACCGATTTTTCCTGTTTTGGACGCGTTTGCCGCGGGTTTTATTGCGGGAACTGTTCCGACAAAAGGAATACCGGGGAAATGCCTGCGCAATGGATCGAGCGCAGATACTGTCGCTGTATTGCACGCAAGAACAATGATTTTCGGTTCAAATATTTTTAGTATTTTTTCTGTTAACGAAATTAAAATATTGGTGACTTCATCTTTACTGCGCGGACCGTATGGGAAATTTTGCCTGTCGGCAATGAAGCATATCTCTTCCTGCGGATTTTTCCCCATAAAATCTTTACAATAGGGCAGTCCGCCGATTCCTGAATCAATGAATACAATGGGTTTTGGCATAATTACTTAAATAAATTATCAAACGCGGCCTTTGAAGCATCCGCTTTTTCTTTGTCTTTTATCTGTCCCGCGCTTTGGCGGCGGTATTTTTCGTCCAATGAAAACCAGTCGCAGAAATTCGCGCGCTCTTTATCGCTTTGCTTTTCGGCGTTTGTTTCGTTGCAATCGCCTCTTGTGCCCGGAAGGAAGAAGCGGCAATTTTTACATGAACGCAGATCTTTGCCGCAATCCCTGCATCTTTGAGAACGTCCGATTGGCTGAGGATCCGTAACAGGCGATCCGCAATACCAGCACATGACAGCATTTTAACCAATGCAAGGCTGGTTGTAAAGATAAAAATGTGATATTATGTTTTAATGTTTGTCGTTAACCCATGCGCAGCAGGATGCGGAAAGCCGGCCATTACAGGAAATGTTTTATGTTTTATCCATCAGGCGAATCCACAGCAGGAGTATGTTCGAATCTGTAATTACATTAAAGACAATTCCAAAATAAAAGATCTTGTGGTTTCCGGCATGCAGTTTACAGATATGGATTTTTCGCAGCATCATTTTTACGGATGTAATTTTAAGGAAGCTTCATTTTCTAATTGTAATTTTTCATCGGTTAAAATCAGAATGAGTTTTTTTGATTTTGCCGAATTTTATAACTGTAATTTTTCAAATTCGGACATTCAATTTTTATCATTCGCGGGAGCAAACATAAAAGGATGCGATTTCTCGGATTCCGAAATTGTTCATGTAAATTTTGAAGGCGCTTTCATTAGTGAAACAATTTTTAATAATTCCAATCTGTACAATTCAAGGTATATAAGCGCCGATATGAATAAATTATCTTTTATCAATTGTAATTTAAAACGAGTGCATTTGGCCGGTACAAAACAGAAGGATGTTCTGTTCAAATCATCGAATACGGCGGAAGCCATACATGAAACGGATGAACAATGAAACTTTTTTTCAATTACTGTTCTTACGGATTCAGCAACTGCTACATTCTTGGCGCGGAAAACCCCGGGTTTGAGCAGAAGAACGCGGCAATTATTGTTGATCCCGGAAACATGGAAAATATTACCCTTGAAATGATCGAAGATAATAATCTGGATCTGATGGCTGTTCTGATTACTCATGAACATTTATCACATATAAAAGGACTTCGCACCTTAAAACGCATATACAATGCCGAAGTTATCGCGGTGAATCAAAGCGTCATGGATCACAAAGCGTCGATGGTAAAAGACGGCGATATGGTTTTAATAGGCGGCTTTACCGTCGAAGTCATTTCAATACCCGGCCATTCATCGGATTCCGTTGTTTATAAAATTGGCAATTTGCTTTTTACAGGAGACGTGCTGACCGCGGGCCTTGTCGGAAGTACCGCAAGCGCTTACGGCACCGCCACCCAGATGAACAAATTGCGAAGCCGCCTTCTTTCTCTGCCCGGAGACTATATTGTGCTTCCGGGGCACGGGCCGCCCACAACACTGGAAGCTGAACGCCGCTTTAACTTTGATATTTCAAATTATGAAAAAAACAGGAACAAACGCCCTGCGTTGAAGGTTGATCTGTAATTAAAATAAAACAAGGAGTGAAGAATGATATAAAAATTCCTCACTCCTTATTTTTAACGTTTAAACCTTAACGATTCAAGTGTTGAGTCTCCGCGCTGGATGCCAAACCAGAGTTCATCGCCGGTTCTGTCGCGTAACACTCTGAAGAAGGACGCCATGTCATTTACCTGCTGTCCACTCACGGAGACAATCCTGTCATTCAATCTAAGTCCCACAATATCCGCAGGACTTCCTGATGTAACCTGAGCTACAAATAATCCCCTTGCGTTGGCGTCAAGCCTCATGGATTGCCTTAATTGATCTGTTATCGGGACAACTGTGACTCCCGGCCAAAGGCCTCTGTTATCTGACGCCGCCTGTTCGGTGCGGGCTTCAATACGAACCCGCAGTTCCATTCTTTGTCTGTCTCTGATAACTGTAAAGACGGCAGTTTCTCCCGCCCTTAAATCGCCTACTGCAAGCTGAAGCATCTGAACATTGCGCGTTTCCCTGCCGTTTACGTGAGTGATAAAATCGCCGGGCCTGATGCCTCCTTTCTCCGCGGGAGAGCCGAGGAACATTTGCGTAACAAGCGCGCCGCGTCCGTTTTCAAGGCCGAGATCGTCCAGTATTTCCCTGCTGGGTTCCTGTAGTGATACGCCAAGCCAGCCGTAACTTATTGTTCCCGTATCGATAAATTCATCTATCGATCGTTTAACGTTATTTATTGGAATGGCAAAACCAAGCCCGACATTTCCGCCGCCTGTAAGATTGCTCGCAATCCATGTGTTTATACCGATTACTTCTCCCCTTACATTTACAAGCGGCCCGCCTGAGTTACCCTGATTAATCGGCGCGTCTGTCTGAATAAAATCATTTATATTATCGCCGGGTCCTCCGGTACGTCCCACCGCGCTTACTATTCCCATTGTCACGGAAAAGGAAAACTGCTGGCCAAGCGGGTTGCCGATCGCTATCGCGAAATCGCCGACATGCACAGTATCAGAATCGCCCAGAACAGCGAGAGGATGATAATCGTTTGTTTTAAAAGAAATTAGAGCAAGATCTTTTCGCGTATCGCTGCCGACAAGCTGCGCGGGATATTCTTTTCCGTCTTTTACCGCGACCGTGATTTCCGAAGCGTCTTCAATAACATGATTATTTGTAAGCGCGTAATAAACGCCGTCTTTATTGCGCACAATGATCCCGGAGCCGAGTCCCTGAGAGCGGTATTCGCGCTCCTGATTATCCTGTCCCTGATCGCGCGGTCCAAAGAAAAATTCCCACGGGATTCCATTAAAACTCTGCGATTGCTGCCGCCTTACAGTAACAGTTTTTATTTCAATAACAGAGGGTAGCATTTTATCAGAGACAGAACGGAAAACAGTTTGAAGGCTTTGAGCCACTGCGAGTGCGTCTTCAGGAATTACAACCTGGCTTTGCTGGGCCTGCACGCGCATTTGCGGCGTAGTGCAGGAAAATGATAAAAAAGCCAAAACAAAGCCAAAAATAGCCCCGATTAGAACCAGATTGAAGATAAGCAGGCTCTTTGATGATAATTTTTGCATGATATTCATAGTTACTCCTGACGATTGGAATTCTGTATTTAGTGTCTGTCCACAAAGTCGGTTACTTTGCGGACAGACCTTGTATTTTCTCGCCTTCGAACCTTCGGTTCGTAGGCTACGAAAATACGAATTCTAAGGTGGTCTGTCTATAATGTGGACACATTATAGACAGACACTATTTATATAATAACAAATATTCTATTGCTTTGATAGTTACATATTATTTAGTAGAGAGATAAATCAATATTATCAATTTAATCCTGTCAGCTCGTCAATTTTTTTAATCATAATGGAAGTCTTAAAATACCAGATCTTCCAGCCTCTCCGTTAAAATCTCCGTCCTGCCGCCGAAGATCGCGATTGTGTGTTCCCAGTGCGCGGATACTTTTTCGTCGGCTGTAACAACAGTCCAGTCATCGTCGCAGATTTCGATATCGCTTTTCCCCAGATTGATCATCGGTTCAATCGCGAATACCATTCCGTTGTTCATTTTTGGATTCGCTCCGTGAGGATAATTCGGAACATGGGGATCTTCGTGAAGGGCGAGTCCGACTCCGTGGCCGCAGTATTCTTCGACAATTCCGTATCCGTTTGTTTTAGCGTGCTGTTCTACCGCGCGGGAAACCTTTAAAAGCCTGTCTCCCGCTTTTGCCGCTTCAATGCCCCTGTACAGACATTCATTGGTTACCCTGTTCAGTTTTTTTACTTCGCCTGATACTTTTCCCGCTTCAATGCTGACCGCCTGATCGCTGATAAATCCGCCGAGTTCTATTCCGCAGTCAAGAGAAACCAAATCCCCTTCGCGTATGCGCCTTTTTGACGGTATGCCGTGAATTACTTCCTCATTAATTGAAATGCAGATTGCGGCGGGGAAAGGTTTTTTCTTTGTGCCGTATCCCAGGAAGACAGGCCTTCCTCCCGCTTTTTTTATCCAGTCCCGCGCCCATTGATCAATTTCCATTGTCTGGATTCCGGGTAATATTTTCGGGATTAATTCGCGGTACATGGCGGATAACAGTTTGCATGATGTTCTGATTCCGTTAATTTGTTTTTCATTTTTCAGCCGTATCATATTTTCGCTCCATTATTGCGATCTTATTTCCTTTAACGCGTTTGCTATAGAGTCCTTAAAAAACTTTTCATCCTGTTCGGAAAATCCGATTCCAAGTACAGACTCCATGCAGTCGATCCATGTTTCGCTGTCTACCTGTTCCCTTAGTTTTTTCTTTGCCATGATTAAAAGATAATGTTTTATTTCCGGAGTAAACAGATTGAAGTACACTCTTCGCTTTTCCTCTGCAAGAATTACAGTTAACAGTTTGAACGCTTCAAAAACAAAGCCCCTCTTTTCCAGCTCTTCGGCAAGAAGGAAACAGCAGTCCATCCAGTCTCCCCTTTCAAGAAAATTCTCCATGCGAAAACCAAGGCCGCCGTTTTCCCTCCACACTTCGATTGCCCGCTCTTCATTAAGGCGCAATAGTTCGTAGAAAACCAGTTTTGCCTTGCTCGCCGGATCTTCCTGTTCGTTAAGCCATGTGCGGTAATGGAATCTGCGCTGCAAGGAGTCAAAGCCGGCTCTGTTCGCGTAACTTGCGAATATTCTGTCGTATTCAAAACGGTGCTCAACATCGGACAGGGCTTCGTAGGCTTTGATAAGGCGGCGCATCTCTTCGCTGTGCTGAATGCCCGCGATATCAGGATGAAGCTGTTTTGCTTTTTGCCGGAATGCCTTTTTTATTTCTGCTGTGCTTGCGCCGGGCTGTATGCCAAGAAGCTTGTAATGATTATCCAACTTTGTTATGCGCCGATGTGCTTGCCCATTGCTTCCGCGTGGGGAGGATTGAATAAAATATCACTCCAGTTAATCCGCATCCCTTCTTTTTCCATCGCTTTCATCAGATTGAAAAGGGAGCGGTTTGTAAAGAGCCCTGATTTTTTAACAAATGCCGCGCCTTTTTTCCCGACAAGAGAGCTGCCTCCCGCCAGTATCTTCGCGATATTGTCCGTTATTTTTCCGGAAAAAAATGATATGGGTTCGGCGACTACCGCTACATAATCGTAACCCGGAAGCCTGAAACCTTCTTCTGTCCACGCGTCAACTATATCAACCATATGGCCCATCGCCATCATGCCTTTCGCAAGGGATTTTACATAATCCGGCGCTGTCTGCCTTGACGCAGGCGCGCTTATTACCGCTATTCTCATTATTTATTTTCCTTATGCATGTTTATAAATCTGATCGATATTGGGCTCTTTGACAAGCATCACGGAGCATTTCGCGTTTGTCATGATTTCCCTGTGGGAATGGCCGATTATATCCCTTGTTTTTGTATCTTTTTCCCAGCCGCCGAGCAAAATTAAATCCGCTCTTTTTTCATCCGCCGCGTTGAGGATTTCCGTAAAAATTGCGCCTCTTCGCATCAGTTTTTCAATTTTGACGCTTTTAGCGTGAGCAAGCTCTTCAACATAGGTAAGGTATCGCGACCCGTTTTTTTCAAGGTTTTTTTCGTATTCGGCGGCTTCTTCCTGAATGAAAATCTTGCTTAAGGTAAGCTGTCTGATAGTAGCCGTGTCAACGACATACACGGCAGTTAATTTGCAATGGTATGTCTTTGCCAGAATGATTGCGTATTTTGCCGCCAGAATCGACGCGTCTGTGCCCGTTACAGCGGTTACAACACTGGAAATGAGAGGTTTCACGAGGGGAACCTCCCTGCGCTATGCTTCGGTCGGGTGAGGTACCTCCCGCGGCTGAGCATCTTTTGTTCCAGAAAAGCGCTGTTCATGTCGCTGACTTTGACGCTCCTTTCTTTTTCAGTAGTTTGCTTGTAAAGAACGACTCTCTTTCACGCTCTTCCAGCACGGATTCAATATAATTTTTTGTCTCGCTTGCCGCCGGAATCACCATTTTTTCCAGCGCGTTTACCCGCCTCTGCGTGCGCCTCACTTCCCGCGCGAGCCGCCACGCGATCGTCCTGATTGCCGCCAATTCGGTGCAAATCTTCAAAAACTCGAAGAATTCTAGCACGGTTTCATCACATTCGGCAAATGAATTTACATGCGAGTATTTTAAATCTACAGACGGTATCTGCACGTCAAGTCCCGGCAGTTTCATCCCGGCTGTTACGACAAGTTTTTCATTTGACTCATAACGGTATGTGACATTCTGCGCAAGTTTATTTGCCCTCTCCCTTCCTACAACCACGAGCATCCGCTTAAGGCAGGGATAAGCGGTCTGGGTGCGCTTGTCAAGGTCGCGCTCAAGGAGCTTTACCTGTTCCACCTTGCGCATAAGCTCCGATACGAGGATTTCCCTTTTTTGCTCCAGAAGATCGTAGCCTTCCCTTGCGAGGTTCAATCTGTCTTTAACTTTTAAAAGGTTGCTTTTGGTGGGTGCTATTTGTTCGTGCGCCATGACTGATGATAGCAGAAAAACAGGGGAGGAGTCATCATGATATTAACCGCATTTTTCCGGGTAATAGCGCATTACTATTCAGGCGGTTGTATATTACTTTACCATTCTTTGGGTTTATTATACGGAGAAGTGATATTAAAATTTTCACCGGAAGGCTCTATCACATAAAAACCGTATTCCAATGCGTATTGTTTTACTTCTACCGGAACTACAATCCCCGCAACGGCTCCCAGAAAAACCCTTTTATCATTGCGTAAATCAGCATATGCGCGCATTTTATCAAGCCGGCTGATATGTCCATTTATATGTCTGATAGATAGATTCGTTTTAATTTCAACCAGCATTGCGGTATCGCCGTTTTGCAATAAAGCGTCTATTTCAAAATAAATTTTATTTTTATGATCACGAACCTTAAAATTGGGACTGGCTGTTTGAAAGTCTAAACCCATGTCATAGAATTTATCAATCAGACCCGGGGTAATTATTGCTTCAATTACGTCCCCAAAACCATTGGTAAAATCTCCAAGCCGTTTGCCTATTTGATTTACCATCTGTTTTGTGTCTTCCCAGGACAATGCTGTTTTTTCTAATATTTGATCAATTTCTTTCATTCGTTGATCAGTTTCTTTCATTCGCTGATCATCAGCTTCCTTCCTCAGTTGATCAATTTCTTTCATTCGCTGATTAGCTTCCTTCATTCGTTGATCAGCTTCCTTCATTCGCTGGTCAGTTTCCTTCATTCGCCGATCATCAGCTTCCTTCATTTGCCGGTTTGTTTCCTCCATTCTCCGGTCAAATTCTATCCTGCTCGCTTTTATCTGTTCCCGGTCTTCCATTAAAGCAGCCCAGACATGTTCAAAAGTGAGCCCTTTAGGATAATCCGGTAATGTTTGTACGTCTCCCATAAATTCCCCTTATTTATAATATAAAGCTTTTTTACATTTTAAGGTAGATTTATTTCGATTATGGATTTTAACTAATCAACGTTTGATTTTGACTGCGTGTAGTCTCAGAGATTATACATACGGCGTGGGCAGCCTCCCGCGCTGTCCTTGCTTACAAAAACGGCGCGAGGGAGGCTAAAACGGCGTTTAGCGCCGTTTTATGGCTAAGTAACTTTTAATCAATTTTCCATTTCCAGTACAAATGCGCCGTTGCCTATTCCGGAATCAAATGTAGCCTCTGATATACCCAATGCTACAAGCCATGAAGGGGGAGCAGGTAGCCAATACGCTTTACTTCTTTCATTCAAAAATTCCGCCACTTCATCCATTGTAACAGTAGCTTTATTTGCAATATACACTGTAAAGACAACATCACCAGTACCGTTATAATTAATTAACAGGTAACTTTCTGTGTATTCCCATACTTTTAATTCAGCGCTTCCGCTTGTGATTGTAGTGCCTGTAATAACAAAATCAGTGGCTATACTGTTGGCGGCTATGAGTTCTTTTCCGTTGGTTTCATCATAGCCCATAGCAAAAGCATATTTACCGTTGTTCCCTGACCCAAATTCTGAAATTGTTAGTCTTCCGCTAGTAGTACTGACTGTTATAGGAGGAATGTCCATAACAAAATCTGTAGTGCCGTCTTCCCAGCGTATATCACCTACAACGCCAGATATTGTACTTCCGGATACCATAACTTTAAAAGCATCTTCCGCGCCTTCAGGCCATAAATAAAATGTATTATCCTCTATTCCATCCACTATACCCTTGCTTGTTTTGCCTTTTCTTAACTCATAAAAGTCCCCGGCAAGCGGCGTAAAAGCGCGGTTTGGGTTATTTGGGTTCTCTTTAATTGTTAATGTATACCCATTGCCGCTGTACGTTTTTGAAGTGGAATTACCGCTGTCAGCATCACCGCACGCTGCAAACGCAAATCCGATTACCGCCGCAAGAGCGATAATCCCAAATATTCTGAATGTGTTTTTCATAAAACACTCCTTGCCCCATGATTTTGCCGCTAACGGGCTAATCACGGTAAAATTAGCCCGCCTTTACAAGCGGAAATCCCCAACGGAGCTTATTAAAGACAGAAGTAGTTCCATCTGATACATAAAAATTCTGAGAAGAATTATTATTTTGGGCTTTATTTAAAATTAAACAACTATTTCCATTGTGAGGGGGGGGGGGGGGGGGAAGCAACCAAGTTTTTAAAAAAATGAGCTTTTTACCTGTTTTTTTTATTTTTACTGTCACGGTGATAAATAAAACACAAAGGGAGGGTTTTAAAAAAA
>JAIRQF010000181.1 GCA_031256635.1 Treponema sp.
CTGGCGGAACAAATGCGGCTCCAACAAGATCTGGAGAGCGCTGTGGAAGCCGCCGAAACCGCCAATAAAGCCAAATCCATCTTTCTTGCCAACATGAGCCACGAAATACGCACCCCCATGAATGCTATTGTGGGCATGACAACTGTTGGCAAAACCGCCCCAGACATGGAGCGCAAAACATATTGTTTCAGTAAAATCGAAGAAGCGTCTAAACATTTAATGGGCGTTATTAACGATATCCTTGACATGTCTAAAATCGAAGCTAATAAACTTGAGTTGACTTACGCGGATTTTAATTTCAGGGAAATGATACAGCGGATAGTGAATGTGAATAATATAAACATGAATGAAAAAAATCAGACATTAACTGTAAACATCGATCCCGCGATTCCTGAATTTCTTATAAGCGACGAGCAGCGGCTTTCGCAGGTAATCACAAACCTTCTTGGAAACGCGATAAAGTTCACGCCTCAGAATGGTTCAATCACATTGCGCGCGGAATGTATCACGGGAACAGGCGAAGAAGAAGACGTATGCGCGATTAAGTTTTCAGTATCTGATACAGGCATCGGTATCAGCCATGAACAGCAGGATAAACTTTTTCAACCGTTTCATCAGGCGGAAAGCAGCACATCAAGAGAATTCGGCGGTTCGGGTTTAGGCTTGTCCATATCAAAGAACATAGTTGAAATGATGAACGGCAGGATATGGGTCGACTCCGATCTTGGAAAAGGCGCTGCGTTCTATTTTACAATAAAAGCAAAACGTTCCGGTAAAACAACACAGACAGAGCAGCCCGCTGTTACGGATAACGCGGAGAAGCTTCCGTTTTTATTCAAGGGACAAAGTATCTTACTTGTTGAAGATATGGAAATTAACCGCGAGATTGTGCTGGCGCTGTTGGAACCGACGCAGCTTACAATTGACTGCGCGGAAAACGGAGAAGAAGCGATTAAATTGTTTACAAAAGAGCCTGACAAATACGGAATGATATTCATGGACGTTCAGATGCCGCTGATGGACGGTTATAAAACAACGATGGCAATCCGCGCGCTTGATGTACAAAGAGCGAAAACAATCCCGATAGTCGCTATGACGGCGAATGTATTCCGCGATGACGTTGAAAAATGCCTTGCTTCCGGCATGAACAGTCATATAGGTAAACCGCTCAATTTCGATGAAGTCATGATCAAGTTACGAACATATTTAAGTTAACTAATTTCTCTGTCTTACTTTGATATGCACTTCGCGAAGCTGCTGCTCTGTCACTTCGCACGGCGCGTTCATGAGAAGATCCTGCGCGCTTGAGTTCATCGGGAAGGCGATTACTTCCCGGATGTTTTCTTCTCCCGTAAGCAGCATTACGATTCGATCCACGCCGGGAGCCATGCCCGCGTGAGGAGGCGCGCCGTAATGGAAAGCGTTCCAGAGAGCGGGAAATTTTTTCTCTATATCAGCCTGTGTGTAACCCGCTATTTCAAAAGCTCTGGTCATAACTTCCGGAAGGTGGTTTCGCACAGCGCCTGAGGAAAGTTCAACACCGTTACACACAATGTCGTACTGCCACGCGAGAATATCAAGCGGGTTTTTTGAATTGAGCGCTTCAAGTCCGCCCTGAGGCATGGAAAAAGGATTGTGCGTAAATTCAATCGCGCCTGTCATAAGTGACGAATTATCTTCGCTCTCGCCGTACATTGGAAAGTCAACAATAAAGCACATTTCAAAACTGTCTTTAAAAAGTTTTAGCTGGCTGCCAAGCTCTGTCCTTATCCTGCCTGCGAGACTGTCGACAATTTTGGGATCATCGGCGATAAAGAACAGCACGTCGTTTTCTTTCAGCGAAAAATCTTTTTTAAGCGCCGCCTGCTTTTCATCGTTCAGGAATTTTACAATTGGACCTTTTAGGCTGCCGTCTTCCATAACAGAGATATAACCCAGTCCTTTCATGCCGATTTCCAGAGCGAAGGCCAACATCCTTTCAAAGAACGATTTCGGCTGCTTCGCGGCTCCCTGCGCAGTAATACCGCGGACAGGGATTTTTTTAAACGGCGCAAATTCAACGCCGGCGAAAAACTGCGTCATATCTTCGATGACAAGAGGATTTCTTAAATCAGGTTTGTCGGTTCCGTATTTTAACATCGACTGCGCATAAGTGATCCGCTGGAAAGGAGCGGGGCTTACATGTTTATCTGAAAATGATTTAAATACGCCGTATAAAACATTTTCCGCTACTGCAAAGACATCCTCCTGCCCCGCGAACGCCATTTCAAAATCAAGCTGATAAAATTCTCCAGGCGATCGGTCGGCGCGCGCGTCCTCATCGCGGAAGCACGGAGCGATTTGAAAATAACGGTCAAAACCTGAAACCATCAGGAGTTGTTTAAAAATCTGCGGCGCCTGAGGAAGCGCGTAAAATTTCCCGTGATGTTTGCGGCTAGGGACAAGATAATCGCGCGCGCCTTCAGGAGAAGATGAAGTTAAAATCGGCGTCTGAATCTCCGTAAAGCCAAGCGATTCCATCTTCGCGCGCAGGAAACTTATAACTTTCGTGCGAAGCATAATATTTTTATGAACGGCGGGATTGCGGAGATCCAAAAAACGATGACACAGGCGGACTTCTTCCCGCGTTTTTTTTGATTCGGAAATTTCAAATGGGAGTGAATGAACCGCTCTGCTCAGCACAGTGATTTTTTCGGCATGTACTTCCACAGTACCGGTTTCAATTTTAACATTGACTGTATCAGTATCGCGCTTTTTTACAATTCCGGTAACAGAGATGACGCTTTCTTTGCTTACTTTTAAATCAGCGAGTGCTGTATCACCGCCTTGTTGAGGTTCATGCAAAACAATCTGCGTTATACCGTATTGATCGCGAAGGTCAAGAAATGTTACTCCTCCGTGATCACGGATAGTATCAACCCATCCTGAAAGGATAACAGTCTGCCCGATATGTTCTTCTCTCAGCGCTGTGCATGTATGCGTTCTGTATTGATTCATGATTTTTATAACTCCGTTTTTTTCCCGTTCAATTTTTCCTGTAAAACTTTTTTAACAAGTTCAGGATTACCGCCCTTGCCCAACTCTTTCATTGCCATACCCATCAAAAAACCAAAAATCTTTTCCTTTCCTGCGCGGTACTGTGCGGCGGAATCTTCATTAGCGGCAATTATTTTTTCCACAGCGTCTTTAACAGCTTTGTCATCGCTGAGCATTAATAAGCCTTTCTCCGCGATATATTTTTCAGGGTCGGCATTGTTAGTAAAAACTTTTTCAACTGTCTCTTTAAATGAAGCGCGGTTAATCTTTCCTTCTGTGACAAAAACGATAAGAGCCGCAAGTTTATCAGCGTCGATAATTAAATCTTCGGGAAGCATGTTCGCGCTGTTCATGAGCCGCATGATTTCGCCGCTGACCAAGTGAGCTGATTCAACAGCCTGATTGACAGACGCGCATCTGCGCGCAAGAGATTCAAAAAGGTCAGAAATGTTTTTGTGGCTTGTAATCACAGAAGCTTCGTCCGCGGAAATTCTATAATCGCGCATGTAGCGCTCTCGTTTCTGATACGCAAGCTCCGGAAGATTTTCTTTTACGCGCGTGATCCACTCATCGTCAATTTGCACCGGCAAAAGATCAGGCTCGGGAAAATAGCGGTAATCCTGCGCGTTTTCCTTTGAACGCATACCGGAAGATGTTCCCTTCTCATCATCCCATCTTCGGGTTTCCTGAATGATTTTTCCGCCGTCTTCGAGTATATCGATCTGCCGCTCAATTTCATAATCAATCGCGCGCGCGATCGCTTTAAACGAGTTCATGTTTTTTGTTTCCGTGCGAACGCCAAGCTCTTCGCCGGGTCTGCGCACAGACAGGTTGATGTCGGCGCGCATGGATCCTTCCTGCATTTTGCAATCGCAGATATCAAGGTACAAAAGCGTTTCGCGCAGTTTTTCCAAAAAGACAATCACTTCCGCCGCGTTAGAAAAATCTGGATGAGAAACAATTTCCAAAAGAGGCACACCGCAGCGGTTAAAATCCATTTGGGAGCTATGCGCGTTATGGCTGAGTTTACCGGCGTCTTCTTCCATGTGTATCTCGCGAATCCTTATTTTCTTTTTACCGTTTTCTGCATCGATCTCCATAAAACCATCGCGGCAGATAGGCATGTATAATTGAGAAACCTGATACGCTTTTGGTAAATCAGGATAAAAATAATTTTTACGATCGAATTTGCAATACTTTGTTATTGAACAATTTAACGCAAGCCCAAGACGCAGGGCGTATTCCACAACTTCGCGGTTAAGAACAGGCAACGCTCCGGGCATTCCGGCGCAGACAGGGCATACATGAGTGTTCGGCTCTCCGCCGTAAGAAGTTGTGCAGCCGCAGAAAATTTTTGACCTTGTAGAAAGCTCAGCGTGAACTTCAAGTCCGATGACTGTTTCCCAATTCATGGCGCTGCCTCAGGTTTGGCAAGATGGTGTGTTGTGCGTTTTTGGTAAACGCGGGCTGTGTCTATCAGTTTCTTCTCCGTGAAAGCATCGCCGATTAACTGGAAACCTATAGGCAGCTTTTGTTTATCAAAGCCGCAGGGAAGAGAGACTGCAGGAAGCCCTGCCAGATTAACTGATACGGTGTAAATGTCGCCCATGTACATTTTAATCGGATCATCAATATTTTCACCGCGTTTGTAGGCAGTTGTCGGAGCGACAGGAGAGAGTATCATGTCGTATTTTTCAAACAATTTTTTATATGCGTCTTTAATTAAAGCGCGGGTTTGCAAAGCTTTTTTATAATACGCGTCATAATAACCTGATGACAATACAAACGAGCCGAGCATGATTCTGCGCTTTACTTCAAGGCCGAAGCCTTCGCTTCTTGATAACCTGTAAACATCAGATAATGTTTTCGCCGAACCTTCGGTTCGAGAGCTGCTTGCTGCGCCGCTGCTTGCTGCGCCGCTGCTTGCTGCGCCGCTGCTTGCTGCGCTTTCGCTTCTGTAACCATACTTAAGTCCGTCATAACGTGATAAATTTGATGACGCTTCGGCGCAGGCTATTATATAGTAAGCTGGGATCATATAATCCATAAACGGCATTTCAAATTCTTCGATGTCTGCGCCTGCAGCTTCAATTTCTTTCGCAGCCATAAGTACTGCGGCTTTCACTTCGCCATCTATTCCGCTGTCAAAATAATTTTTTGGTAAGCCGATTTTTACGCTTTTTAAACCAACGCGCTCTTTTTCCAAATCAAAGGCAAACGGCTTTTCAATTATACATGTGCTGTCTCTTTCGTCTTTCCCGCTAATAATTTCCAGCAGCGCGGCGCAGTCTTCAATGTCCTGGCCTATCACTCCAATCTGATCAAGCGATGACGCGTAGGCGATAAGCCCGTACCGTGAAACCGCGCCGTAAGTCGGCTTAATTCCGGTAACGCCGCAAAAAGAACATGGCTGCCTTATACTGCCTCCCGTATCAGAACCTAGAGCGATAGGCGCTTCACCTGCCGCGACAGCCGCAGCGCTTCCGCCTGAGGAACCTCCGGCAACCCGCGATAAATCCCAGGGATTGCAGACCGCTCCTCCAACTCCTGTCTCGCTTGAGCCGCCCATAGCGAACTCATCCATGTTTGTTTTACCGATTACAATCATCCCTGCGCTTTCAAGTTTTTCAATCACAGAGGCGTTAAAAACCGGAGTGTAGCCTCCAAGCATTTTTGACGCGCAGGCTGTTTCAATTCCTTCTGTTGAAATATTGTCTTTTATGGCGACCGGAACCCCGGCAAGGGGAGAAAGATTTCCGCCCGCTTCAAGGCGCGCCTGCACTTCCTTAGCGCGCAATAACGCTTTCTCTTTCGGCACTGCTGTAAACGCGTTAATTCTTTTATCATTTTTTTTTATTAAATTGATATATTTCGTAACAACATCAGGCGCGCTGAGTTTTCCTGATTTTATCGCCTCAGCTATCTTTAACGCTTGTAATTCGCCATTCATTATTCGTCATTCCTTATCATTCAACTGTTTTCGGCGCGACAATCATCTCATCATTTTTAACAGGCGCGTTCTTCAAAATCAATTCCCTTAAAAAAGATGAGCGCACCTTATCATCTCTAAAAGCGTTTACACTATCGAACGGGTGGCTGCGTTCTGTAATACCGGCGGTATCAAGCTCCTCAAGGCGCGTCATGTAGTTAAGGATTTTTTGCAAATCTCCGCGAAGACGGTTTTTTTCACTGTCAGAAAGCGTCAGACAGGACAAGTCTTCGAGGTAGGAAATCAATTTATCATCAATCTGCATTAAAAAAGCTCCTGAACATACAATACCACAATTAACAGGATAAAAAAAAGGCACAGCCTGACCATTTATTATAGTCTTTTTAAAATATCCTTTTTACTCAATCCGTTGTTTTTTGCCAGATTATTCCAATTACGCACTGCCATTAAACGCCATAAAAATTTTGGAAAATTCGGACTTAAATATTGAATTTCCATTGGTTTTTTCGTATTAATATTTTCCGCCATTATCTGTAATGCGCAATTAAGAGCTTTGAATAAATCCCTGTCTTTTGGAAGGTGTTTTGTGCGCGAGATCATTTCTCCGGCGCCCTGTCCAATTCCGCCGCCAAACATTACTCCCGTATGGTCACACCAGTTTTTTATTATATCAAACGCGATATTATTCTGTTTTCCTTCGTAAAACCCGTTGTTAATAATAGTATATATAATTAAATCATTCTTCTGCTGCCGCTTTATTGTGTTTTCCAGTTCAATTAACATTTTTAAAGTATTAGATGGTAAAGAATGTACAAAGAGAGGGAATACTAAAATAATCACATCCGTGCTGATTATCTTATTTAGCATTTCATCAGTTAGCTGTCTTAAACCGCAATTAAAAATATTTATTTCATATGTTTGATTCAATAAAACTTTTAACTTCTCCAAAATATGTCCGGTATTTGATTCGCCTGTTTTCTGGCTGCCGTTAATTATACTGATTTTCATTATTAAATCCCTTTAATTTCTTCAAATGAATTATAAAAACAAATTGTCCTTTTCTGTTTTTGCGCAATTTTTTTAACCAATTTTTCTGCGGTTTCTTTTTCATTTTCCGTAATATTTCCGTAAAAATGTACAGAGTAATCTATTTTATTATTATATCTTCTCGGATGCCGCGTTTCTCCGTTTTCTGTTTTAAAATACGGTAATATGAAAGGACACACGCTTCTGTCAAGTACATTTTTCACAAACGGGCTGAAACCGCCGTAATAATTTTGACTGATAATGATTAATTGTCCGCATTTTGACAATAATTCGCCCATATTATCATAACCGTCCTTAATAATGCATTGACCGGGTGTCTTTATCCAACAGGCGAAACAACATATACAGGGCTGGAT
>JAIRQF010000001.1 GCA_031256635.1 Treponema sp.
TTACAAGTGGTTAGGCTTTCCGCGGCAAGCCGCGGGGTATGAACCCCTTCGGTGACTGCGCTCGTTCGGTCATGCCCGAGTAAACTCGGCCACGACCCTCACTTCGCTTGTCAATCATATCATCGGTTAAATGTCCAGTTTGAGATTTTAATAATTTCTTATCAAGTTTTTTCGCCATATAAGAAGTGTAAAAATGCCGCCAGCCGTGAAAATCGTATTTTGACGCTTCTTCTTTTGAAAAGCCTATTTTTATTAATGCTTCACGAAGTACGGTTGGGAATAACCGTCCCCGATTTGGAACATCTTTATTATTTTCTGACCAGAAAACAAAACTGTTGGGAGTTACACCCCACGGATTTTGCTGTGCAAGATAAACAAGCGCATTTATTAAGTATGGAAATGTTATCTCAACTGTCCTCGTTTCGTTGTTCTTTGTTCCTTTGAGCTTATCTGCGCCATTCCACGAACTGCGGACATATAAGCAATCTTGACCAATATCTTGAAATCGTAAAGCGATTATTTCGCCGTTTCTCATTCCTGTAACTGACGCTAACATGTTAGCAAGTTTAGCCATGTCATTTTTCCATTCAATTCTGAAAATGGCGGCGGCAATGGCTGGTGTTAATATGTTTCGTTTTTGTTTTTCACCGCTGAATAATAAATGTCCTCTGGTTGGGTCTATTTCAATATCGCCTTTTGAGAACGCCCAGCGAAGCGGTTTTGTTCCTGCTTTTATTACTACGTTTTTTCGGGAAGGAGAAAGTTCTTTTTCACCCATGTAGTTAATAAAGTTTTCTATGTCTTTCGATGTTATTTCTCCTAGAAATCGTCCTTGAAAAAATTCTTCCCAATAAAGTGTTATTGCCTGACTTTGTTTGAGACAGTGCATTTTATGTATGCCATGACTTTTTCTTAGTTTTTCTTTTATGTATGGCGAGGTTTCCCAATCCCAAAAAGTTTTGAGATAGGAAATAAAATCAACAGCTTGCGGTGTATCATTCATTATGTACTTTTTTACCAAGCCGGATCGTTTTAATTCTTTGATTATAATTTCCGCTTCACTTCCTGTGTTAATCTTTCTTGCCGCGTTTTTCAATGATAAATCCTGTACTGTTGTTTGACTTTGTTTTTGCGGTATACCTTCTTTGAGCCAACGAAAAGCAACTTGAAATGCTTCTTTTTCGGTTTTCTTCTTTGTAGATATTGGCGGAAGATATCTTCCTTCATCACCCTTGAATGATACTAAATACGATGGGCGGTCTGCTCTTTTGAAAATAGAAAAAGGATAGGTGTTCATATAACAACCTCATTAATCCGACATTGAAAACGATTTATATGTCGTTTTATGTGTCGTTTTTAACGTTAGATATTATAAGAACGCCTATTGCATAGGTGGTTCTTTTGTAACTCCTTACAACGTAAAGAGTTAGCATTTACCGGCATTGGGACTTGAACCCAAACACACTCGCGTGCGGTAGATTTTGAGGCTACAGCAAGTGCTGCCGGAGAGATCACCTTTAAGCATATAGGCGGTAATAGTAATCCCTTTATACCTGCTACAGTTACCACCAATTTGCCGGCTCCAAATAATAGTTTTATTTTAAATACTATGGGGGACGAGAAAATAATTTCAGGACTGACTGCAAACCATAATGTTACAGGTAAAGTCACTTGCTCTGGAACTTCTGTTCATGTCAGTATAGAAGGTGAAGGTACGGAATTTGTGCGTGTGAATATCGTTACTTATGATGATAGCCTCTAAATATTTTGCAAATGCCGTTTTTAACTTAAATAAGCCTGTAGGGGGCTTCTTCATAGGACTTGTGGAACTATATGCATAGCACGGGAATATCCCGTACGCCCATAGAACTCCCCGAGCTGCATGGGGTATTCCCTGTACAGCCCGGAAAGCAAATAATATCTCTTACACGGTATAGAATTATCATGGGGATTAAAACCAAACCGACCAAGCCACATCGGCAAATTACTCTATTTAGAAACCGCCACAGCCAACCCCATTATATTAACTTTTGAAGAAGAAGAACGAGGTGTACGAGTCTTTTTTTACCTGTTGGTTAAATAATACCGCCCAACCAGGACCATGTAGCGATATTGAAAGTGCTTTCGTACCTTAATTAAAAATAAATAACCTTGAACGTTGTTTTTTAGAATATTATATTCTATACATCTTAGGCACAATTGCACATAACTACTTTTAAACGAAATTCATCTAGCCTACAAATTACTGTAAAAAAGCGAATGTCGCTTTAATGCCAACAGATGTATATAAAGTTAACAAAATATCGTCTAACCTACAAAATAATGATATAAAACGATAAATAGCTAATCTTAACTATTTAATTTCATTCTTTGTGAGTAAATATAACTACGGTAATAAAAATAATATTTTCCAGCGGTTAAACCCATTCAAATTGGATATTAAAACAATTCAGGCACGGTAGAGATATTAATAACAAGTGTCAGAATACAAAGTACATTTTTAAAAATCTATAACCTACTTGACAAAATCAAAAAAATAATCATTTAATACTCCAAGAGAAAAAAATGACAATATTGCGTTACTTAAAATCAACTGACTCCTGGCGGCTTTCCATAAGTAAGCCCGCGGCATATTGGCCGCCGCGCGGCCTGCTTAATATATAAACTCAACTGCTGTAACAACGGCAGCATCGAAATCAAAATAAAAATTAACCTGTATCCATACCTCATCGCGTGAACATAAAACGCACATGTTAATAAGCGGCTTGTTAAGCCCAAAGGCAAATTATTAATTTGTCAAAAATTTTAAGGAGTAAAAAATGAAAAATAAAATCCCGACGAGAATTTACCTTACAGAAGATGAGATGCCAAAAAATTGGTACAACCTGCGAGCCATAATGAAAGAAAAGCCGGACCCGATTCTGCATCCCGGAACATTGAAACCGGTAACAGCGGATGACCTTGGTCCTGTTTTTTGTAAAGGAGTGATCGAGCAGGAACTCGATGACACTAACCTGTTGATTCCCATCCCCGATGAGATTCAGGATTTTTACCGCGCATACCGTCCATCTCCGCTTATCCGTGCGTATTATCTTGAAAAAATGCTGGATACGCCTGCGGAAATTTATTACAAATTCGAAGGAACCAACACTTCAGGTTCGCATAAACTTAACTCGGCAGGCCCTCAGGCCTATTACGCGATGAAAGAAGGATTAACGTCCCTTACAACAGAAACAGGCGCCGGGCAATGGGGCACGGCGATGGCAATGGCTTGCGGATTTTATAATCTGAAATTAATTGTCTATATGGTAAAAGTCAGTTCGGAACAAAAGCCTTACCGTAAAGCTTTGATGGAAGCGTACGGCGCGCAATTAATTCCTTCGCCTTCCAATACAACAGAGTCAGGGAAAAAAATACTTGCTGCGGATCCCAATACAGGCGGCTCTCTGGGATGCGCGATTTCAGAGGCGATTGAAGTTGCGGTAAAGACCGATAAATGCCGCTATGTTCTTGGAAGCGTGCTTAATCATGTGCTGCTTCACCAGTCAGTTATCGGGCTTGAAACAAAAGCCGCGCTAGATAAATACGGAGTAAAACCGGATATCATCATCGGCTGCGCGGGCGGCGGTTCAAATCTTGGCGGTTTAATCGCTCCGTTTATGGGAGAAAAAATCGAAGGGAAATCAAACGCCCGTTTTATCGCGGTAGAGCCCGCCTCCTGTCCGTCATTTACACGCGGCCGTTACGCGTATGATTTCGGCGATACCGCAAAAACAACTCCATTAATCAGAATGCAGACACTCGGCAACGATTTTATTCCTTCAGCGAATCACGCAGGAGGCCTTCGCTATCACGGAATGAACTCAACGCTTTCAAAGCTTTACAAGGACAGCCTTCTGGAAGCGCGCTCTGAAGTACAGACCGATGTCTTTGACGCCGCGATTAAATTCATGAAGGTTGAAGGAGTTCTTCCCGCGCCTGAATCTTCTCACGCAATCAAAGCCGCTATTGATGAGGCTCTTGTCTGCAAAAAGAAAGGCGAAAAAAAAGTAATTTTATTCGGATTAAGCGGAACAGGTTTCTTTGATATGACAGCTTATGCGTCATATAACAACAAAACAATGAGCGATCATATTCCGAGCGACACCGACCTTGAACGCGGATTCGCCTCAATACCCGATATTCCGCAGAACAAATAACGCTAATGAACGCCTCCGTTTTTGCCGATAACAAAGCGGAGGTGTATCATGAAAAGTTTTATACTGATTATCAGCATATTATTATTTTCAGCCCCGATTTTCGCGCAGAATGAAGGCGGCCTTACTCTCCATAATTTCGCATGGGGAACAAGCATTGACGCGTTCAGAGCCAGAATGGGAAACCCTGCGTTAGTTGAAAATTCAGGCGGATTTCAGTCTTTAATTTACGAAAATGTGTCATGGGCAGGCCACCGCGCTTTCTTGATCGCGTATTTTTCACAAAGCGGACTGGAAGGCGGAATGTATTATTTTAACACTATCGGGCTTGAAGACATGATGATGTGCTATGATGATGTGCAGAAGGAACTTGTCACATATTTCGGCCCGACTCCTCCGCCTCCCGCCGGACGTTATGAAAAATTATTGAGGGAAATGCGCGCCTATGAATCATGCTGGATTTTGCCGGGCGGGTATATCCATTTAAAGGTAAACACGCGCACAGGCGATCCTGTTACTCTCTGGATTTCATTCCCGACCCTGACAGCGATACTTGACGGTTAATATATTGAAATTGTTCAATAACTGAAGTTATCGAACAACTCTATTAACAAATAGTTCCGCCGCCTGCCACAATATCTCCGTCATACATTACAGCTGCCTGCCCGGGCGTTATCGCGCGCTGAGGCGAATCAAAATCAATTCGCAGGCTGTCTTCTCCAGTTTGTTCCGCTGTCGCGCTTTGCGCAGCCTGCAAGTAGCGTGTTTTTACCATTACGCGCAAAGGCTTTTTAATATTTTCACACGCGATTAAGTTGATATTATATACAGTCAGTGACTTTGAAAAAAGAGCGTCTTCCGCGGCGAGAGTTACGGTATTGTCAGACATTGATTTTGAAGCGACATAGACAGGAACGTTGGCTGCAACTCCAAGCCCTCGCCTCTGCCCTATGGTGTAGCGGATAAGTCCCTTGTGCCTGCCGATTACTTTTCCTTCAGTATCAACTATATCTCCCGGCGGATAATGCTTTCCGGTATATTTTTCAATAAAGTCCGCGTAATTTCCGTCAGGCACAAAACAAATGTCCTGACTCTCCCCTTTTGAAGCGTTAACAAATTTTTTATCTCCGGCTATTTTTCTCACTTCGCTTTTGGAAAGTTCACCTAACGGAAAACGCGTCAATTGAAGCTGCTGCTGCGTAAGGCAGTAAAGCACATAACTTTGATCTTTTTTTTCATCCAGCGCTTTTTTAAGAAGATACCTTCCGCTTATGGTATCTTTTGTTATGCGCGCGTAATGACCTGTTACAAGAAAATCAAAATCAAGCTGTCTTGCGCGCAAAAGGAGAGAGTTAAACTTGATATGACGGTTACATTCAATGCATGGGTTGGGCGTAGCGCCCGCCTCATATGTTTCGATAAAATGGCGGATAACTTTTTCTTCAAATTCTCCGGTAAAGTTTAAAACATAGTGCGCCATGCCCAGATTAAAAGCGACATTCCTTGCGTCATTTACATCAGAAAGAGAACAGCATCCGCGGGGCTGCGCCGCTATTTCACAAATATTCTGCTTGGCATCCGCATTATAAAGTTTGAGCGTTATGCCTACGCAGTGATAACCTTGTTCAACCATAAGGGCGGCGGCGACAGAACTGTCATCGCCGCCCGACATGGCGATAACCGCTTTTTCACTCATATTTCTGTCATCACTAAGTAGTAATTAATGAGTACGTTCGCAAGTGTTTTTAATAATTTTCAGCTTTAATCGCGAAATACGCTTTTGGATGCTTGCAAACCGG
>JAIRQF010000031.1 GCA_031256635.1 Treponema sp.
CATAGTAACGCCGGGATTGGCAGATTACAGACGCGTTAGTGTTTTTAATCCGGGCGTTATATATGATAACGGTACTTTCTTTATGTATGAGCGTGCGGCGGGAAGTTTGCGTCCTTTCAAGACAAGTATTGGGCTGTTGAAAAGCAGGGACGGTATTGATTTTGCTCTTGTTCAGGATAAACCGGTATTTACCGCCGGCATGCTGGGCTTTCCTGACGGCTCTGTGGAAGACGCCAGAGTAGTTAAAATAGACGGTTTATTTTATATGTGTTACGCACTACAGCCTTACGCTTTTGACTGCTGGCCGACAGGTATAGCCGTGCCTGATTATTATCCTGAACATTATCCGCAATGGAAGGAAAACAATACAGAACCAATGATAACCCGCTCAGGGATCGCGGTTTCAAAAGACGGCGTTAATTTTAAACAGATGTGTTATACGACACCGCCTGAAATAGATGACAGGGACAACGCGCTGTTCCCTGAAAAAATCGGAGGAAAATTCGCGATTGTACGGCGTCCGATGCAGTATGTGGGCGAAGCGTACGGTACTGATCTTCCCGGTATTTGGATATCTTTTTCTAAAGATTTGCTTGACTGGTCAAAGCCGGAACTTGTCGCGACAGCGGAAAACCCTGTATGGGAAGGTTTGAAAATAGGAGCCGCGGCCGCGCCGCTTAAAACCGAAAAGGGATGGCTTTTACTTTATCACGGCGTAGACAGTAATTCCGTTTACAGGGTCGGAGCCATGCTTCTGGATATTACAGATCCGCGCGTGGTAATCGCCAGAACAAAAAACCCAATCATGCAGCCGCAGGAGTATTATGAGAAAATCGGACTGGTGATCAATAACACAGTGTTTCCGACCGCGAATCTTATTCATAACGGTAAAATATATATTTATTACGGCTGCTGCGACACATGCATTTCTCTTGCGATGGTGCCTCTTGATGAAATGCTGGGACATGTGCTGTCAGGCAGGTAAATATGGACTGTCCGTTAAATTTATGCTATATTATTATTAATGAGTAAGTCAAAAACCTTTCAAGTTGATCAAAAAGTGGTTTACCCAAGTCAGGGTGTCGGAGTAATCAAGTCAATAATCCAAAAAAAATTCAAAGATTCCAAAATTCCTTATTATGTTATTTATCTGGAAGTAACTGACATGACAATAATGGTTCCGGTTGACAAGGCGGCGGGTCTTGGCATTCGCCCGACAGTTTCCAGAGACGAAGCAATGAAAGCCCTTGAGTTAATCGGAGAGGATTATGATCCCATTCCGTCTGACTGGAAGATGCGCTATCAAATGAATCTTGAGCTTCTTAAAAAGGGCAGTATCAGGGATATAGCGAGCATTGTCCGCTCCCTTTACCACCGGAGCAAGGTGAAAGAACTTCCCATTCTGGAACGCAAGCTCTACGATTCGGCGCTCAAACTGCTTGAAGATGAAATTTCCATTTCCCTGCGTAAATCAAAAGATGATGTTCAGAATATGATTTTTTCCCGTTTGGAACTTGAGTAACGGATCAAACGATGAGCGATGAGAAGATCGCCGTAATTATTCTTGCCGCCGGTTCTTCGTCACGTATGGGCGGCGTAAAGAAGGAGTATCAAAAGCTTCCTTCAGGCCTTACTGTACTTGAAACCGCCGTCCGGTCTTTCGTTCCTTTAGTTGATATAATCTGCATTACTGTTTCTGATAAAGCAGAAGCGTTGAACGCTCTTTCGCCTGTATTTATGGATTCATTGAATCAGGAAGTAATTTTTACCGGAGGAGGAGATTCTCGCCGCGCTTCAGCGCTTAACTCTCTTCGCGCGCTTTCGCCTTTCGCCCCGCGTTATGTGCTAATTCACGACGGGGCAAGGCCGTATGTCAGCGTACCGCTGGTTGAAAATATTATAGCGGGAGTAAAAAAACATGACGCTGTTATTCCATTGCTTGCGTTAACTGATACGCCAAAAGAATGTGAAGTAAGCGGTGAGGGGCAGGCAGTATATATTAAAAGGCACTTAAAGAGAGCGAATGTGGGGATTGCGCAAACACCGCAGGCGTTCAGATATCCTGAAATACTTCACGCGCATGAAAAAGCGGCGTTAGCGGAAGATGAAGAATTTACAGATGACGCGGAAGTCTGGAGCAGGTTCCTCGGCAAGGTAGCGGCCATCCCCGGTGAGCCTGTAAACCGTAAAATAACTTTCCTTGAAGACTTAACTGATAAAAGGAGCAAGGAATAAAGAGTGAAATGAGAACTTCTTTTTTTTTGCTAATTTCTCATATCTCATTTCTAATTATATGTGTTTATATGCTTTTCTCATGTAACCGCATTGCAGAAAGTCAGGCCAATAAGGAAGAAACTCCTTCTCTTGTTACATGGAAAGGCGCGTATCCGGCGGCGATATTACAGACAGGAGAATATCCGCTTTGGTTTCAGCTAACAGAGAACGGTCCTGTTCATGTTTCAGCTGCCGGGGATTCGCGCGATCTTGTTCCCTGGCCGTATGCGCCGCATGTCAGCTTTATGGAGAATATTAACAGCGAACTTATTGTTGTTGTAAACCGCTTCGGTTTTTTGAAACTTGCGGCCGAAAGCGGCAGCCTTGCCTTGTATGTTTTTTCAGGCGGGGATTTTTGGAACGAATACACATCAGGCGGTTTTGTTTTTTATGAAGGCGGGCCTGCCGCTCTTATTTATCCTGAAAATCATTTTTTGGATACTCTTCTCCCGCAAAGAAGATCGCCTCTTTTCAGAACATGGTCATTCAATATGAACTCCAATACTCCCTTCGCGTTGGATATCCCTGCCCTTCAATTTTTTCCTCAGGATGAAGGCTGGATAATTAACGCGCTTTGGCAGGGAGAGGACGGATATTTTTATTACAGGGCAAGAAACAGCGATTCTGGCGAAGTTCATATGTTCCGTACAATCAATCCGGCGCATGCAGGTGAAGAAATTTCCATTGAAGTTTTTTATGACTCCTATCCGCTCCAAAAAGATTATTCTCATCCCGCGCTGCCGCCTCTTCCTGATGGATTTATTTATACAGGAATATGTTATATCGCGGATAATATTTTCGCGTCATGGGAAGAGCAGATTGATTACAGCATCGGAGCCGCGGGGTTTGTTGTAATCAAGCCTTAACATTTCCCTTTAATTTTTATAAACTTATGTTATGGAAAAACTTCGAATACTGATTCCAAAGGGCAGAATTTATGATAATGTCAGCCGTCTGTTTGCGGAAGCCGGATTTCCGATTACTCTTGCGGACAGAACATACAGGCCGTCGCTTGGAGTTTCGTGGCTTGACGCTAAAATAATGAAGCCCCAGAATGTGGGAGAGCTTCTTGAGCTTGGCAGCCATGACGCGGGATTTACAGGCATTGACTGGATAAATGAAAGCGGCGCTGATGTCGAAAAAATACTCGATCTTGGTTTTGATAAAGTGCGCATTGTCGCGGCTGTTCCCCATGATTATGATGAGGAAAAATTAAAATCAAAAAAAATTGTCGCGGCGACAGAGTATGTTAATCTGGCGAAAGCATGGCTTGATTCCCGCGGCTATCAGTACCGTATCCTTCGCACTTACGGAGCGACTGAAGTTTTTCCGCCGGATGACGCGGATATGATCATTGACAATACTTCTTCAGGGCAGACATTAAAAGACAATGGTTTAAAAATAATCGGAACTTTGCTTGAATCCTCAACATATTTTGCAGCTTCCCGCCGCGCTATGGAAAACGCGGAAAAAAGAAGCCGCATTGAAGAGCTTTCGATGCTCTTCCGCGCGGTTCTTGACGGACGGGAACGCGTAATGCTTGAAATGAACATTCCAAAGGAACAGTTTGAATCCCTTTCATGCCTTCCCGCGATGCGCAGCCCTACAATCGCGTCTTTATACGGAGACGCCGGTTTCGCCGTAAAAATTGCAGTTAACAAACATGAAGTCCCCGATATTATTCCCAAGCTAAAAAAAATCGGCGCTCTTGATATCGTGGAGTATGACCTTCGAAAAGTAGTACAGTGAGGAAAAAATGAGCAGGATTACGGAAATAGACAGAAAAACCAGCGAGACAGAAATATTTATAAAATTGAATATAGATGGTAAAGGCGAATCAAAACTTGATTATCCGGTTGGATTTATGTCGCATATGCTGAAAACATTTGCGCGTCACGGGCTGTTTGATATTGAGGTACGCGCGAAGGGAGACATTGAAGTTGATCAGCATCACATTGTGGAAGATACGGGGATTGTTCTTGGGCAGTGTTTTTCCAAAGCGTTAGGTGATAAACGCGGCATCAGGCGCAGAGGAAGCTGCCTTTTCCCGATGGATGAGTGCCTCGCGCGCGCCGCCGCGGATATCTCAGGAAGGGCGTTTTTATTTTTTGACGGTCAGCTTACGGGCGCTCCGTTTGTTTGTACGGCGGATAACGGAACACAGAGCGAGTTTCAAACCGATGTAATCGAAGATTTCTGGCAGGCTTTTGTATGCGCCGCCGGGTGCAATCTGCATCTGGAAATTATCCGCGGAAGAAGCGATCATCACAAAATAGAAGCGCTTTTTAAAGCGGCCTCCCGCGCGTTACGCGCCGCGTGCGAACATGATGAACGCGCCGGAAGCTCGATTCCGTCGACCAAGGGATTCATCCCGGGCTTTAAATCTCCTGGAGTCATGGTTTGATCGGTGTAATTGATTACGGCGCTGGGAATCTCGGTTCTGTTATGAACGCGCTTAATAGGCTTTCATCTCCGGCGCGTTTTGCATCAGGGCCTGAAGAATTACTGTCCGCCTC
>JAIRQF010000035.1 GCA_031256635.1 Treponema sp.
TTATTTGTTTTTAAAATATTTTTCGCCTTTAAAAGATCTTGCCGATGTTGTCCTTTATCATCACGCGGATTGCGATGAAATAAAAAATCTTGATAGTGATCACCAAATTCTCGCGCAGCTCATATCAATGTGCGATCGCGCTGATATTTTTCTTAAATATAAAAAGGACTCAGGCGGTTTCATGGAGCATCTGCGCAAACACCGTGATACCAAATACCTCGGTCATGTTGTTGATATATTTTTGGCATCGGGAATTAATATTAGTACAATTTATGACAGTATGGATTGTGACGCCGCTTTCAACCGGGTTTTTTATAATACTCCCTTATCGGAAGATGAAGTAAACGGATATATAAGAATGATTATTTTCTCGATTGATTTCCGCAGCAGCCAGACCGTAATACATACCGTCGCCACTGCCTGCGCGGCAGGCGTTCTTGCAAAACTGCTTGGCGCGGGAGAAAATGATATTAATAAAATTAAAACAGGAGCGATGCTTCACGATATCGGAAAGATAGGCATACCTGTCCATATACTTGAAAGCAAAGAAAGGCTGAATGAATCCGATATGGAAATTATGAGAACGCATGTTGAAGTAACGGAAAAAATTCTCGATGGAAATGTAGACGATGATATCAAGTATCTGGCTGTCAGGCATCATGAAAAATTGAACGGAACAGGCTATCCCAAAAAATTATCCGCCTGCGATATTACTTTATATGACCGTGTCGTCGCGGCCGCCGATATCTTCAGCGCCTTATGCGGAGCGCGCAGTTATAAGAGCGAATTCTCCAAAGAAAAAATTATCGGAATATTAAATGACATGAGCGGTCTGCTTGATCCGCAAATTGTATCTTTAACCATTGAACACTTCGATGAAATTTATGAAGAAATTGAGAGGGAATCCATCCCGGTAATCAATGATTATAACGCCATAAACGACGAATACCGGTTGTTGGCGGGGATTCAAGAATAATTATTCTCCATAATAAAAAAGCCTCAAAGACCAAAGAATGTCCGTGAGGCTTTTTCTCTAAGCGGCAGAGATTACTCTGTTACTTGAAATTTGTGAAAGTTATCCCTTTAATCCCTTCTCCATTGTGTCAAGCTGCGAATAAAGTTCCTTTGGAAGCCTGTCGCCGAATTTGGGATAATGATTTTCCCTGACATCGGCAATTTCGCTCTTCCAGCCGGCGACATCAACCTTGATAAGTTCCGCCATTGTTTCGGCGCTTACTCCTGCGGGAGCTTCAATAGCGCCCGGTTTAGGCAGATTACCGATTGGAGTTTCTATAAAGTTATCAACTCCGTCGCAGCGGTTGAACATCCACGCGAGTACGCGGCTGTTTTCGCCGTAGCCCGGCCACATAAAATGCCCTTCTGCGTCTTTTCTGAACCAGTTTACAAAGAAGATTTTTGGAAGCTTGTCGCCTTTGCCGGCATCCTGCGCTTTTTTTCCAAGTTTAAGCCAGTGATTAAAGTAGTCGCCCATGTGGTAGCCGCAGAAAGGCAGCATGGCAAACGGGTCGCGCCTTATTGTTCCGGCTTTAAGATCCAGAGCCGCGGCTGTAATTTCCGAACCTGTGATTGATCCCATAAATACGCCATGTACCCAGTCCTTGCTTTGATTAACAAGAGGAATTGTATTCGGGCGCCTTCCTCCGAAAAGGAACGCCGCTATAGGCACACCTTTCGGGTCTTCCCATTCAGAAGCTATAACGGGGCACTGGGACGCGGGAACTGTAAAGCGCGCGTTGGGATGGGCAATCTCCTCTCCCTTAACCGCTTTGTCATTTTTTGGAGAAGGTACTTTCTCTCCCTTCCAGTTAGTGATTGTTCCGCCCGGAGCGCCGTAACCTATTTGCTCCCACCAGATATCGCCGTCTTCTGTTAAACCCGTGTTTGTAAAGATGGTATTTTTCTTTATCGAATCCATAGCGCTTTTATTGGATTGATCGCTGGTTCCCGGCGCTACGCCAAAGAACCCGGCTTCCGGGTTAATCGCGTAAAGATGACCGTCTTCCTTGAACTTCATCCAGGCGATATCATCGCCGATTGTTTCAACTTTCCAGCCTGGTAGGGTAGGAATCAACATGGCGAGGTTTGTCTTTCCGCAGGCAGAAGGCAGAGCGCCTGCGATATATTTAACTTTGCCTTGCGGGTTCGTAATTTTTAAAATGAGCATGTGCTCGGCAAGCCAGCCTTCGTCTCTTGCAAGCACGGATGCGATGCGAAGCGCAAGGCACTTTTTGCCGAGCAGGGCGTTTCCGCCGTAGCCTGAACCGTAAGACCAAATTTCGTAAGTATCGGGGAAATGGCTGATAAATTTTTTGCTGACATCAGGCTCGCACGGCCAGCTTGTGTCTTTTTCGCCGGGACCGAGCGGTTTGGCAATTGAATGCAGACACGGTACATAAAATCCGTTAGGCCCGAGAACATCCAGTACTTTTGTGCCGACGCGGGTCATTATATGCATATTGATTACAACATAGGGGCTGTCTGTAATTTCAACCCCGATTTTCGCGATATCAGAGCCGACAGGGCCCATTGAGAAGGGGATTACATACATCGTGCGCCCTTTCATGCAGCCTTTATACTGTGCGGACATCGTTTTCTTTAACTCGCCGGGATCTGTCCAGTTATTTGTAGGACCCGCGTCATCTTTATTTTTGCTGGCAATAAAGGTGCGGCTTTCAGCTCTTGCGACATCCGAAGGATCAGAGTGGAACCAGTAACAGCCGGGCCTTTTAATAGAATCCAATTTGATGCCAAGTCCTGCGTCTGTCATTATTTTCAGCATTTTGTCATATTCAACCTTGCTGCCGTCGCAGACCTCTACAGTATCGGGGGTCATTAAGGCAGCCGCTTCATCAACCCATTTTTTCAGTCCTGCGTGTTTTAACTCGTTTAAGTTCATAATCTCTCCTATATTACAATTTCAGTATATCTGTTAATTTTAACGCTAGTTTTTACTATTTTACAAGTAAAATATTATGGAATGGGAATAGATATCCGGCGGCATTCTTTTTCCTCATTCTCGAATCCTATTCCCTATTTACTAAAAAAAGCGTATATTATAAGCATGGATGACAGAAGGAAAAGAATTGATGACCTTTTAAAGAACAATCAGGAATCCCGCTCTTCTTTGGATGATCTTTTGGAAAATTTTGGAGAAGCCCTGTATGTCCGCACAAAGGAGATGCAGACCGGCTTTGAAGATATAAAACAATACAATGCCTACCTTCAGGATATATCGGAGTCCAATGCCGCTATCGGTAAAATTGAGGAGAAGAACCGGCGCTTCAGGGAACTGGAAGACGCTATTGAAATAAGGGAACAGCAGGAAAAAGAACGCGCAAAAGAAATGGCGATAATAAACCGAAGGCTCGGAAAAGCTTTGCTGGGAAATGGCGCATATAATGACTATACATCGCTTTTCAGGGAACAAGCCGACGCATTGACCGCAAAAATTGAATCGCTTGAAACCCGCATCAGCGAACTTGAAAACAAGGAAGGGGGCAATGTTTTTTCATGGATAGGAAAAAGCGCGCAGGGGCTTGTGCTTAAAACATTCCTTTCAAAAACACAGGAAAATCAGGAGCAGTTATATTTCAATATAGGAGAACGTTACAACGATCGGGAATTAATCCACGCAGATGATGACGTATCCGTAATACGCGCGGAAGCTGATAATCTTAAAAGCATTTCACGTTCCGCGATGGATGAGATATCCTCATTAAGGGATGAAAAACGAATTATTACGGCTTCTTTTGGAATTGACGGAAATCCGCAAAAACAAATACAATCCGCCAAAAATCATATTAATCAGGTGAAGGATGTTCTGGGAAGCCTTTACAGAAAGTTCGGCGCTCAGACTGCCGGAATTGATGAAGATATAACTCCAGAGCGTAAATATTTTATTGATACAATTGTTGCAGCCGAAGACGGGGAGGTAATCTCAAGAGCGGTAAAATTAAATCAGTCCATGATTGATAATGAAAAAGCGATAACCAAACTAAGAGCGTCTCTTGCGATTGACGATGAAAAATCCAAAATTGAGAAATTCAAGAAATCAATTGAAGACAAGAAAAACAAAATCACCGATCTTCAGAATTCAATTAATGATTTGGAAGAAAGCGTCCACGACTGCGAAAAATATATCCAGGAACTTGAAAAACAACTTTAAGGTAATGTATGCCGGTAAAAAAAACAACTACGAAAAAATCTGCCGCGAAAGCAAAGCCTGCGGTGAAAAAGGTCGCGTCCAAAACAGGGAAACCCGCGGTTTCAAAATCTGCGCCTAAAGCTAAAGCTGCCGCTTCCAAAACTGCCGCGCCGAAAGCCGCTATGGAGAAATCATCTGTTTATGATGAATCAAAAATCAAGACGCTCTCTTCGCTTGAACATATAAGGCTTCGAACCGGAATGTATATAGGCCGTCTCGGCGACGGTTCCAATCCCGATGACGGAATTTATGTTTTGTTAAAAGAAATAATTGATAACGGAATTGATGAGTTTATCATGGGGAATGGAAAGCTGATCGAGACTGTTGTTAAAGATATTGAAGTTCCCGGAAAAGCGCTTGTAAAAGTGCGCGACTTCGGACGCGGCATCCCGCTTGGGAAACTTGTTGAGTGCGTTTCGATAATTAATACCGGGGCAAAATACAACGATGATGTGTTTCAGTTTTCTGTCGGCCTTAACGGAGTTGGAACAAAGGCTGTAAACGCGCTGTCTGTTCATTTCAGGGTAGTCGCGGTTCGCGGCGAAGAATTCGCGGAAGCTGTTTTTGAAAGGGGAACCCTTAAAAGCCAGCGTAAGGGAAAACTGAAGGAAAAAGTCAAAGACGGGACAATGGTGGAATTTATCCCCGACCCTGAGATTTTTAAGGATTATTTATTCAATACGGAATTTATCGAAAAACGTATTCAAAATTACGCGTATCTTAACGCGGGGCTTAATTTAACATTTAACGGCAAAAAATTTGTATCCGCGCGCGGACTTTATGACCTTCTGCAGGAGGAAACCGGAGATGAGGGGTTATATCCTCTCGGTTATTACAGGGGCGTACATTCACCTAACGGGCAGCTTGAAATCGCGTTTACGCATACCAATAATTACGGAGAAGAATATTTCTCATTTGTAAACGGACAGTATACTTCCGACGGAGGAACCCACCTTTCGGCGTTTAAGGAAGGTTTTTTAAAGGGGATTCAGACTTTTTATAAAAAAGACTACCGCTCCGAGGATGTCCGCGAAGGCACAACCGCGGCGATTGCCATTAAGCTTAAAAACCCCGTTTTTGAAAGCCAGACAAAAAATAAACTTGGAAACTCTGATATCCGCGCCTGGGTTGTGCAGGAAGTGCGCAACGCTGTCGAAGACTGGCTGCATAAAAATCCCGAAGCGGGTAAAAAACTGGAACAGAAAATAATGGCAAACGAGTCTTTGCGCACAGAGCTAAACGCCGTTAAAAAGGAAGCGCGCGAGGCGGCAAAGAAAATCGCCCTTAAAATCCCAAAGTTAAAAGACTGCAAATACCATCTTGAAGACGGCGAGGATGGGGAAGCATCGACCATTTTTATTACAGAAGGCGATTCCGCCGCAGGCTCAATTGTTTCAAGCCGCGATGTAATGACTCAGGCTATTTTTGCGCTCCGCGGAAAAGTGGAAAATGTATACGGTAAAAAACGCGCGGCAATTTATAAAAACGAAGAGCTCTTTAACATGATGATGGCGCTGGGCATCGACAACGACATCGAAAGCCTTCGTTACGCTAAAATTGTAATCGCCACAGACGCGGATTTTGACGGTTTTCATATACGCAACCTGCTTTTAACATTTTTCCTCTCCTATTTTGAAGAGCTTGTCACGGCGGGCCATGTTTTTATCCTTGAAACGCCGCTTTTCCGCGTGCGCACAAAGAAGGAAACCCGCTACTGTTACTCGGAAAAAGAACGCGATGAAGCCGCCTCCGCCCTTGGCTCCCAAAGCGAGATAACCCGCTTTAAAGGGTTAGGTGAAATCAGCCCGAAAGAGTTCGGTCAGTTTATCGGAAATGATATGCGCCTTGTACCTGTCTCGGTTAACACCTTAAAACAGGTTCCGCAGGTACTGAACTTCTACATGGGTAAAAATACACCAGAGCGGCGCGAGTATATCATGAAGAATTTGATTGAAGACGCGGGGTAGGGGAGTTGGGAATACTGCTTTGGATCATTATTTCTGTATAATTTAAGATTTTTTTTAATATCTCTTGACAATACTATCGTAATACTATACTATAAGGTGGATAATTTTATGATACATAGCTTTGGAGACAAGGATACCGAAGCGTTATTTTACCGCAAGAGAATAAAAAAATTATCTCCTGAATTAATGCAGCGCGCCAGAAGCAAGCTCCTTATTATAAACGCGGCCTCATGTGAAAATGATTTGAGGATTCCGCCGGGGAACCGCTTTGAAAAATTAATTGGTGATATGAAAGGGAGATACAGTATCCGTATAAATGATCAATGGAGAATTACATTTCATTGGAATGACGGAAATGCCAATAATGTGATTATCACGGATTACCACTAGGAGGTTATAATGAAAAAAAAATTGAAATTGATTACTCCGGGGACGGTATTGCTGGAAGAGTTCCTGGAACCTCTGGGAATTACCGCTTATAGATTAAGTAAGGAAATTAAAGTGCAGCAGACCGCAGTCAGCCAGATAATTAAAGGAAGCCGGAAAATTACCGCGGATATGGCCATGCGGTTATCAAGATATTTCGGAAATTCCGCGCAATTCTGGCTTAATCTTCAAAATTTTTACGATCTTGAATCAATTAAAGAGATAAAAGAATATGTTTTCGAAGAAATAATTCCCTATAATCAGGTCGCAGAAAAAAATGCGTCTTATACATATAGGAAAAAAGCATGATTATATTCGTACAGTAAAACTATCCTTCTGTCCCTCAAAAATTTGTATTTTTTAAACCGGTATACTATAATTAAGAAAAGATCTGTATAAATGAAAAAAATACTATTTTTTGCGGTTTTTTTAACATTATCGGCCTCCTTGTTTGCTCAAGGGGATGATCTCTTGGCTGAGGAGCATATCTATCCGAATCAGTTCCTTTTCATTGAAGGAACTGCGGATATTAGCGGGCACAGGGAGTTCTTTCTTCATCATTTTAAACTTGAAGCTGCGGCGGCAGGTTATACCGTTACCGAGTTAAAAGAAGAAGCTGCCTATACGTTCAGATTCAATGTAAGAGATCACATGGTTGAGGATAGGTTTGGCAATCTTTTACCTGCTCCGCCTGATGACAATCAGTATATTATCAGGATAAGCCTTATAGAAAACACCAAAAATACGGAAATTCTTTATTTTGACTTCTATTTCTCCACTTTTGATGAAATGTATGAGTATAACCAGTCATTGTTCCAAATGGCTACTATATACATCCCGCCTGACAGAAAAGAAATATTTATTCCGGTTGATACAAGATGGCAGAATAAATGGCTGTATTTTTTCGCGTCTTTAGATTATCCGATTTCTTTTTACGCGCTGCAGCCTACGGGTCTGCAAGCCGGTCAGGCGGCATATAACAAAGACTCAAGCGATAAAATTACCCAGCTTCAGCATCTAAATCATATAATACTGCCGCAGCCAGGATTATCGCTTGGCGTTGAACTTCAGTTTTTAAGATTTTTAAGTCTTGGATTGAATTTTCAGCTAAATTTGGGCGATACAAAGTCAGCGTTATTCATGAATATGGCCGCAGGCGGCCAGTTAAAAGCCAATATTAAAACCGAGGATTTCCTGCTTCAGCCCTACCTTGCTTTTTCGATGCCCATAACCGTTTCGCCTTTATTTGACGAATATCCGCAATTTTCAGCCGGCGGCGGTTTTCAGGCAGGAGTGCGCGGCGGATCAAGCGGAAGCTTTTTTGTTGATGTTAATTTCATGTATTCTTTAGGTGATGTTTTCATGCAGAATACTTACGGTAATCTTGCTCCCTATCCGCCGCAGATCCACTATAATCACTTTAATTTTGGAGTAGGAATCGGTTATAAGTTCGGTTTGCTTAACCGGAAATAGCTCTTGTCTATAATTTCAATAATAACTACACTGTCTTATCATGGCATCACTTTCACTGGGCGAGAGAATCGCCGAAATCAGAAAAACTTATTCAATCAGCCGGGAAGATCTGTCTGAGCGTTCGGGCGTATCGGCAGACTTGGTCGCAAAAATCGAAGATGACGGGCATATTCCCGATCTTGCTCCGCTCATTAAAATCGCAAGGGGGCTTGGCGTACGCCTGGGCACGCTTCTTGACGATCATGACAAACTTGGGCCTGTTATCTGTAGAACGGAAGATACATCAAGCCGCTTTAAAACAGGGCTTCCCGAAGGCGTCGCCGCCGCAGGGCATCATGGAATGGCTTTTTACGCGCTTGCCGCCGATAAATCCAGCAGGCATATGGAACCGTTTATTGTAGCAATCGAAGCTGACGCGCAGCAGGATAAATCCACTCATGAAGGAGAAGAGTTCATCTATGTAATGGAAGGAACTCTTACCCTTGAATACGGAATGGATAAAGAATTTTTAAAAACAGGCGACTCTGTTTATTATGACTCAATTGTGCCGCACCGGGTGTACTCGGCGGATAATAATCCTGTAAAGATTCTTGCTGTAGTTTATACACCGGTGTAAAAATATGGATTTTATTGAAAAAACCCTGTCTCAAGTTTTAAGAGACAAAACACAGGCTCATCCGGATCACGAGTTTATTGTTTACGCGGATCGTAATCTTCGTTTCACTTACTCGGAATTTGACAATAGGGTAGACGACTTTGCGAAAGGTCTTCTAGGCATGGGCGTAAAGAAAGGCGATCATGTCGGCATCTGGGCGACCAATGTGCCTGATTGGAATACGGTGCTTTTCGCGTGCGCGAGAATTGGCGCTGTTCTTGTTACAATTAATACAGGTTATAAAACTCACGAACTTGAGTTCGTTTTAAAACAGTCGGACATGGTATGTCTTTGCCTTACAAATGGCTGGCGTGATTCTGACTACATCGCGATGATAAATGAACTTGTCCCTGAATTAAAAACCTCGCAAAGAGGCAGGCTAAACTCTGAGAATTTCCCCTTTTTAAAATATGTCGTTCATATCGGGCAGCAAAAACACAGGGGAATGTTCTGCTTCAGCGAACTTTTGCTTTTGGGCCGGCATACCGATTCCGCGCAGATGCTTGAAATTGAAACCTCTCTTGACAGAAACGATGTAGTGAACATGCAGTACACTTCTGGTACCACGGGTTTTCCAAAGGGAGTAATGCTCACCCACAGAAATATTTTAAATAACGGGCAGGGAATCGGAGATAATCAGCGCTTTACGGAAAAAGATATTGTGTGCCTTCCGGTTCCGCTGTTCCATTGTTTCGGCCTTGTGCTTGGAATGATGGCGGTTGTTACCCACGGATCAACGGCCGCTCTTATAGAATGGTTCGATCCGCTTCTTGTGCTTGCTACCATTCAGAAGGAAAAATGCACGGCGGTTTACGGAGTTCCTACAATGTTTATCGCGGAGCTTAATCATCCAATGTTTAAAATGTTTAATCTTTCAAGCCTTCGCACAGGAATAATGGCGGGATCTCCCTGTCCGATAGAGACAATGCGCCAAGTGATAGACCTTATGCACATGAAAGAGGTGACAATCTGCTACGGATTAACAGAATCGTCCCCTGTTATGACTCAGACTCGTTATGATGACGATATAATCGTAAAAGTGGAGACAGTAGGGCGCGCTCTTCCCGGCGTAGAGGTTACAATCCGTAACACTGAAACAGGCGATGAATGTCCTAGCGGCACACACGGAGAGTTTTGCTGCCGCGGTTACAATACAATGAGAGGCTACTATAAAATGCCCGAAGCAACAGAAGCGTGTATAGATAAAGACGGATGGCTCCATTCAGGCGATCAGGGAATAAAGAACGCCGACGGTAATTTTAAGGTTACAGGGCGCATTAAGGATTTAATTATCCGCGGCGGGGAGAATATTTCACCCAAAGAGGTGGAGGACTTTTTATACACAATGCCGGGCATCAAGGATGTGCAGGTCGCGGGAATCGCGAGCGAAAAATACGGCGAAGAGGTCGGCGCTTTTATCATACTGCATCCTGGTATAAAAATGTCCGAAGAAGATGTGCGCGATTTTTGCCGCGATAAAATCGGCCGCTTTAAAATACCCAAATATGTGTTCTTTGTAGACAGTTACCCCCTTACTTCCAGCGGGAAGATTCAAAAATTCCTGTTGCGCGAAATGGGGAATAAAATGGTTTCGGATCGCGGCGGTTTATCCTGATTAGAATATGGAACGCGAAATAAAGAAAGTTTTTACAAGTCTGCCCCACTCAGGCCGGCACTGGGATATATTAATTGAAGCGCTGGGGCCGCAGACAGAAATCGCAAGAGCTTCTCATGACGATACAGCGAATGTAAAAAAAGGTATTAAAGATGCCGACACCGCGATACTTGCAGGAGACGTTTCAAGGGAAGTGCTTGACGCCTCGCTCTGCCTTAAGTGGGTACACTGCGATCATTCGGGTGTTAATAATTCCGCTCATCCTGAAATTTTTCAAAGGGGAATATTCCTCACTTCATCCGCAGGCCGCTCAGCTTCCGTTCTTGCGGAGCATATTTTCTTTCTTATGCTTTCGCTTATTTATAATTCGCGCCTTCTTGAACAGCAGCAGCGCGATCACAACTGGAATAATCTTTATAGGGAAAGCCGGGGGCTTTGTTCAAAAACCATCGGCATTATCGGTATGGGCCACACGGGGAAAGCCCTTGCCTCCCGCGCGAAAACATTCGGAATGAATGTTTTGGGATACGCAAGAGGCAGGCAGCCTGTGCCTCCAGGCGCTGACAGGATGTGGTTTGCAGATAACGGTGATACAATTGACGCGCTTCTTATGGAAAGCGACATTGTAGTTCTTACAGTCCGTCTTTGCGACGAGACATACCACCTTATAGATGAAAGGGCTTTGTCTATTATGAAAAGGAGCGCATACCTTATAAACATGGCGCGCGGCGCTGTGGTTGACGAGGACGCTCTTTATAGAGCGCTTATAAATAAAACAATCGCAATGGCGGCAAGCGATGTATTTACGCAAGAGCCTCTTTCAAAAGAAAGCCCTCTTTGGGACCTTCCCAATTTTGTGCTGACTCCGCACTGTACGCCGGAAGTCCCCGATCTTGCGCTTTCCGGCCTTAACATAATCTGCGAAAACATCAGACGGTACAGGGAAGGGAGGGAGCTTTTAAACTGCCTTACCGCAAGGGATGTATATACAAAAAACAGGTAAATCATGTATAAAATAAGGAATCCCGGAGGAAGGCCAGATTGACTTCAATTAAAAAAAAGGAAAAAGTCACCGATCAGGTTTTCGCTCAGATTGTAGATGCCATAAAAAGAGGCGAGATTAAACCAGGAGATCGCCTTCCTGGCGCGCGGGAACTCGCGGATAAGATGGAAGTCGGGATTTCGACGGTAAGGGAAGCCCTTAAAATGCTTGAAAGCCTTGGCGCGGTGGAATCAAGGCAGGGCGAAGGGACTTTTATCTGCAATACGCTTCGCGAAGGAGCGGCCAACGCGTTTGAAATCCAGCTTGCTCTTCTGCCGCTTACCGCGGAATATCTTGTTGAATTCAGGGTTATATATGAGACTGCCTATATGCACCTTGCCATGGAACACGCAACGGATGAAGACCTTAAAAAAGTGGAAGCCGCCGTTATCGCTCTGGAAGAAAAAGTAAAAAAATCCCCCGGTGCATTTACAGAAGCCGAAGATGAGCTTTTTTTTCACAATGAGGTTCTCTACTGTACCCATAACCCCTATATAATAAAAACCGGTGAAGTTGCCCTGGCTCTTTTTTTTGATGTTATGCATAACCGCCTTGAACCTCTTGTTGTAACAGAGGCCGCAAAAGATCACCGTAACATTTATGAGGCAATCTGCGCCAAAGATAATGATCGTATGGATAAGGTGCTTAATAAATGTTTTTCCTGGTGGGGAAGCAGGTTTAAGGAGAATCAGGATCCGGTAATGAGAAATGAATAGCGTTAATTTATCGGAAATGAAATGGGAGGTTAAGCAATGTCAATGTACGGACTGCCTGATGCCCGATTGCGGCGGGCAGTGGTTTGCGGCAAGCGTTCCGGGTGCTGTTCACTATGATCTTGTTAAGGCCGGGAAGCTTGCAAATCCCTACAGCAGTACCAAAGCCGCCTTTGATTCCCAATGGGTAATTCAAAGCGACTGGCTTTACAAAACTGAGTTTGAAACACCGAAGAACATTAACGCGTCGAAATATATTATTCTCCATTTTGACGGAATTGATACTTACAGTGAAATTTGGCTTAACGGAAAAATGCAGGGTATTACATCTAACGCATACAGAACATACGATTTTTTTATTGAACCTGCGCTTTTCAAAATAAATGAAAAAAACATTCTCTGTGTCAGAATTAAATCGCATGAAAGGATGATATCCTCCAAAATTGATGAAACCGAGAAACGCCTTAATAACGGACGTTCTGTCGAAGGCACTTTGGGTAAATCATTGATACGCCGGTACCAGCGCAGTTTTTTCGCCGGGTCAAGCCTTCTTAATCTTGGAACAGGCGTTCTTGGCATGGGGATTGTCCGGGGTGTAAACCTTATCATGTATCCAGGAGCGTATATTACTGACTGCTGCTTAAGAACGATTTCTATTGCCTGCAACAATAATTACGCTGAATGTAAAATACTTTTATCTGTAAAAAATCCATTGGAAAGCAGCGCAGTTTCCCGCGTAAGAATATCGATCACATCTCCTGACAATAAGAATGTTTTTAATGCGGAGATTCCTGTTGAATCGGAAAATACGGAAATACCCCTTGTAATGGAAAATCCTCATCTTTGGTGGCCGCGTTTTTACGGAGAGCCGAATCTTTATTCACTCAATGTAAAAATTTTTCAGGACGGAAAATTAACGGACGAAATTAATCAAAGAGCCGGTATTAAAAAAAGCGAACTTGTTACAAAAGATGAGAGCGGGAGGAATACTTTTTACTTTAAAATCAACGGGCGTAAAATTTTTGTACACGGGCAGAATCATATCCCGCTTGACTATATTAAATCTTACCGCTCCAGGGAAGAATATTTAAGAATTTTTGAAATGCTGGAAAATCAGCATGTAAATATGATTCGAATCTGGGGCGGCGGGGTAGTTGAAGATGATTTCTTTTATGAAGAGTGTGACAATAGAGGAATCATGCTTTTTCAGGATTTTTATCTTCATTCCAATCAATATCCCGATTATGACAATGAGTGGGTAGATGAGTTCCTTGGCGAATCAAACGGGCTTTTAAAAAAAATTAGGGTTCATCCTTCGTTATGTGTTATCTGCGGAGGCAATGAAACCCAGGAAGGCTGGGATTGCTGGGGATGGAAACAGTCATCAGATCGTTTTTACGGAGAGCGGCTTGTTACGGATGATCTCCGTGAAATAAGCGCCAATCTCTGTCCGGAGCTTCCTTATATCGTGAACTCTCCCCATGGCGGGAAAAACTGCCAGTCCCCGGTTGAAGGCGAATCTCACATTTGGGGAAATTTTTTCAACAGCACAAAAGACCCGCTTTTTGTTACTGAAACCTGCTGGACGCAGGAAAGCTATTCAAGACCTGAAACATTAAGGAAAATCATGGATATTGATGTTGATGAGTATGCGGGAAAAAACTGGGCGGAAAAGTGGAAGGAAACGACATCACTTGGCTTTTTAAACAGATATCCCTACAGCGACTGGTTTGAAAGTTCAAGTTTAAGGGCATATCTTCACAGCCTTGAAATTGAGCAAATGCGCGCGGATTATAACGCGCTTAATATGCTCCGTTTTAACAGCCCAAATAACAACGGAATAATCTACTGGTCATTTAACAAGGGTGGCCCGCTTTTCCAGTTCGGATGTGTTGATTATTGCGGTTATCCGATGATGTCCTATTATGCCGTAAAAAGAGCCTTTGCGCCTGTTTCAGTCTTTGCCCGCCGTGATGTCAGCGATATATCGGTGATGTTATCAAACCACAGCTCTGAATCCAGGAAAGTCAATGTGCAGGTATTTCATATGAACAAAGAAGGGAAGGAGCTTGGGTATTGGGAAAGAGAAGTGTGCGTAGCTGAAGCAACGGGCTGTGATTCAGAAAAACCTATGGAAGTTTTCAGGCTTTGCGGCCTTTATGAAAAAGTACAGGAGCGGACAGAAGAAATAATCTATGTCTGCGCTTGTTTTAATGATTTATTATTTGCTGATGACATGCTTTTTTTCTGTTCCTATGCGGAATTTAACGGTATTTACAGCCCGCTATCGGTGAAAATTGATAAAAATGGTGATAACAGATGGCAGATTAGTATTGAAGCCAATGAACCGGTTCGCATGATTGAGATTGAAAGTAATCAAAAACTCCTTTTTAGCGATAATTATTTTCCAATGATACCCAAAAAAAACAAAGTTATTGAAGCGAATATACTTGAAAAAACGTCGCTTGAAGCGGCAGCGCTGACCATTAATATTTTCGGCTGTAAAGAAAAACAACAATTTTTTCTTTAATCCGGTTGTCAGATATCAGAGAACCGTATATAATGTATAATCAATTCACCGGATGGTGAGAAATATTTTAGGAGGAAAGAATGAAAATCAACAAGGTTTTTCTTATTGGGTTTGCATTACTGCTTGCAGTAAGCATGACAGCAATGGCAAGCGGCGTTAATCAACAACATTCGGGACCGGTAACTACTATCACTGTTTGGTCAAACGATGCCCATGATAAGGCTGAAATGGATTTACTGGTAGCCCAATTTAACGCAACTACAGGCGCGCAGAAAGGTATTCGCGTTGAATACTCTGTATACGGCGCTGACTGGAATACTGCCATTAATATGGCTTTGGAAACAGACAGAGCCCCCGATATGTTTAAAGCAGGATTTGCGAACTATGAAAATTTCCAGGCAATGGGCAGGTTCCTTCCCTGGACAGATATCCCTGGTATTCAGGATATTCTTGAAAAACAGGCTCCCTATCACAGAAACCTGTCTTCTACATTCGGCGGAGTGCCTTATGGTGTAGTTGTGTACGGTAATATCCCAGGCTTCCATTACAACAAAGCGCTTCTTCGTCAAGCCGGATTCTCAGCGCCTCCCAAAACATGGGCGGAACTGGAACAGATGTCAATCGCAATCAGCCGCCTTGCATCGGATGTTTACGGAATCGGTATCCCTCTTCTTTGGGCTCCGGATTTCTGCCATTGGGTAACAGAATATGCCGCGACAAATTCAATCGGGCACATGTACTGGAACTTTACCACAGGCACTTATAACTTTGCGGCTTTCACTGAATATTTTGAAATGCTTTCACGCATCAGGGAAGCAGGAGCGGTATTCCCAGGAATGGAATCTCTTACTGACGATCAGCTACGCGCGCAGTTTGCCGCAGGTAAAGTAGGATTTATCTGGGGCGCAAGCTGGAATGTCGGCGTTCTCTATGATCAATTCCCCTTCCAGCCGTCCGACGGATGGGATTTCGCTCCCTTCCCGGTCAAGGATGTAAATAATCAATTCAGAGTGCCTTTCTCTGCAAGCGCAGCATTCCATGTCAGTTCACAGGTTAGAAATAATCCTACAAAACTCGCAGGAATAGGGGATGTTATCAGGCTCTTTATTGGTGATGATACTCAGCGCCTTATGTTTACAACAGGCAAACGCTTCCCGATCAGGACTGATATTACCTCCAGCGCGGCTCCGGCAGTGCGTCCTCAGTGGACAAGTATCGGTAACAGCTCACCGCTTGGTTTTGCCACAATGCCTTCAGCTCCCCATAACCTGCTTGCGGTCGAAGGACCGGACAGAGCAGCCGTTATAGGTCAGATTCTCACAGGCCAGATACCCACTTCCGGTATCCGCGCCGCTCTTACAGACCTTGACACACGCATGAACGCCGCCTTTAATCAGGCTGTACAGCGCGGTCAGCTTGTCAGGACAAATTATATTTCTCCCAATTTTGAAACACAGTTAAGAGCGAGATAACACTGTTAAAAATTTGCTTTACATCCAGCATCTAAAAATCAGGTGCTGGATTTTTTTATTTAAAAATGTAGCCGCTTGCAAAACTCGGTTAGTGCGAACCTTTGGTTCGATGCTGCGGCTAAGCAGTTTTTCGGGCTAACGCCCTGCAAAACTACAGTATTTAAAGGAAGCTCTTACAAAACTGAAGTTTTGCAAGAGCCTCATTGGTTAGTGTATATTACCGGAGCGGAGGTGTTTCATGTTAATTAAAAGAAAGATTGACCTTGGAGGAAGCCACATTTATGAATTTTTCATGCTGCTTCCTTTCTTTATTGGTTTTCTCGCCTTTACCATTTACCCTATTTTATGGGCGCTTCGCTGGGTGCTATACGATTACTCCGGTTTCGGAACGCCTTACTTTGTCGGGCTTGATAATTTCGCTCGCGCTTTTTTCAGAGACAAGGAATTCTGGCGGTCAATGTCCAATACCTTCTATCTTGCGTTTATGAAATTGATTATCGAAATACCTCTTGCTTTAATTATCGCTTTTTTTGTTAACAACAGGGTTAAGGGAAGTTCATTTTTTCGCATAATTTACTTTCTTCCGACAGTTTTCAGTATGGCGGTTATCGGCCTCATCTTTACCATTCTTTTCAGCGCGTATAACGGAATTGTAAACGCCGTACTTGTGAATTTTGGCATCTTCGAACAGAACTATAATTTTTTCGGCTCACGCTGGTCGGCGATTAATGTCATTCTTTTTGTATCAATCTGGTCCACAATCGGAATTAACATGATTTACCTTCTTATGGGACTGCAGAATGTTCCGAATGAATTATACGAATGTGCGACTCTGGACGGCGCGTCAGGTCCCAGGCAATTTTTCAGTATCACAATCCCAATGCTCGCTCCTGTCCTGCAGATGGTTATCATGCTGAGTGTAATCGGAACCATGCGCATTAACGATGTCGTTCTTATTATGACAAACGGACAGCCCGGCGGCACAACAGAAGTCGCGATGACTCACATTCTTAAAATGTTCTTTAATTTCGGCGCTGTCGGAATGCGGCGGCAATTTGGTTACGGCTCAGCTCTTGCGATTATAATGGGGGTAATTTTAGCGATTATGACGATTACCTACCTTAAAGTATCCAAACGCATGAAGAATGTATATTAGGAGGATTAAATGAAAATCAGGCCCGTCGCAGCAGTTCCCTATATTTTTATTTATATATTTCTTATTCTTCTGGTTTTTGTGGCTCTCTTTCCCGTAATATATATCTTTTTATCATCTTTTAAAACCAACATGGAAATTATGGTTGGCGGAATAAAACTGCTTCCTGATAAATGGATGTTTTCCAATTATGCCCGCGCGTGGCAGCTTGCGAACTTTTCAAGATATACATGGAATAGTTTATATATGTGCGCTTTTATCGTCGCAGGATCGATTGTAGCGGCAACCATTCAAGGATATGTATTCTCGCGCGGGACAAGCAAGATCACAAAATTTATTTACGGAATGGTAATGGCGTCCCTTTTTATCTCGGTGGGAACTTTAAGCCTGTTTCCGCAATTGCAGATAACACAGTTTCTGAAAATCGATCGAAGCCTTTGGGGTGTAATCCTTATCTATGTTTTCGGAATGAATGTCGCGTATGTTTTTTTATCCACGAGTTTTTACAATCAGATACCGAAAGAAATTGACGAGGCTGCCAGGATAGACGGGTGTAATTTTTTCCGCATTTACAGATCGATCCTGCTGCCGCTTACAAAACCCCTTATCGCCACAATCGGCCTTATTTCATTCCGCGCTTCGTGGAGCGAGTATCTTATGCCCTATATTTTTACGTTAGGCGATCAAAGCAAATGGCCTTTGGTCGTTGGCGTTGTATCGCTGAGATCGATGGGCGGAGAATCCGCAGTAGCGTGGGATCTTATGCTTGCAGGAATCAGTATTTCAATCATTCCGATGATGATTGTCTATCTTACTTTTAACCGGTTCTTTATTACGGGGCTTACAGAAGGCTCAATAAAAGGATAAAAGTTACTGATTGTGGTATATCTCTACCCTGTTTCTGCCTTGCTCTTTTGCCTTTCTTAAGGCAGTATCCGCGGCGTCTTCCAGCTCTTCCAGTTTCTTTGCGTGAGCCGGAGCGGCCGCTATTCCGATGCTTGTCCGTGTCCCGATAAAAACGGTATCAGCAGCGCCGGGACTTGACGAAACCTCTACCTGCCTTGCCTCAATTTTTGCCCTGATCCTTTCGGCAATAACGGCGGCGTCTTTCATTTCCGTATCAAGGAGGAGAACCGCGAACTCGTCTCCCGATAAACGGGCAGGAATGTCGCCGGGGCGCAGACTGGAGCGGATTTCTTCAGCGGCGGCAATGATTATTAAATCGCCTGCTTTTGTGCCGTGCTTGTCATTAATTCCGTGAATTCTGTCAAGGTCCATCATTAAAAGGGCCATGATGCGGAAATTCATTGACTGGTTATTAAAGCGCTCTTTTAATGACTCCTGAAGGAAACGGCGGTTATAAAGGCCTGTCATCTCGTCTGTAATAGCCCTTTTGCGCGCTGTTTCACCCCACCTAATCAGGTCTGTAAATGATTTTGACATTTGATCCAGCCATCTGTTTTGAACAAGGCTGATTGAGCGCAGTATTTTATAACCGATCGCAGGATAATCGCTTATTATTCTGTAAAAATCATTGCCTCTTAATTTAATTGTAGTGGAATCTTCGGTTGCAGTTATTGTAACAGAACGCGGTTCGTGGGTAATAATGGACATCTCCCCGTAAAAATCACCGACCTTTACCTTGAACAGCATGCGTTTTTTTCCGTCGGATTGCGCGCTAAAAGCGCTTAGTTCCCCGGAATAATGGATAAACATGTCTTCACCATCATCCCCTTCCTGGAAAATGGATTCTCCCTTTTTCAATTCAATTGTTCTTAAGGATCTTGCTACAGTTCCAAATTCAATTTCATCAAGCCCGGAAAAAAGCGATAACTTTGAAATAGCGGCTAAAACTTCCTGCGAAGTGATTAACTCTTCATTTTTCATGTTTCTTCCGGAAATTTATAATGCACCGCGGTATCTCCGCTTACCTTCCATGTATCAAGAAGATTCGCGTAATTACCATGATAAAGATTGTTCCAGTTTTCTCCGTCGGCAGGCCAGATACACCATGATATTGTCGCGGAAAAATGAAACTCCTGCGCTTCCTCCACAGAACCCGGAGGTCTTAACAGCACAGGCTCCATGGAAGAAATCTTCTTTGCAAGTGAATTAACTATTTTTTCAGCCTGAAGCGCGTCGCATTCATTAAATATTAGCCCTACTTCATTACTTTTGAACCTAAGCGCCCAGCCATGCCCCATACCGCGTGTAATATTTTTCAGGATTAGCGCTATTCTGATCATGGCTTCATCGCCGATTGTGTGTCCGCATGAATCTACCAGTATTTTAAAACGGTCCGGTTTCAGCATGACTAAAGCGGAAGGATCTTTCAGGCTGCCTTTTATTTCATCCGTAATTAGAGTCTGTTTCCAAAGACCTGTTCCGGCGTCTTCATAAGCGCGTCTGTGAAGATCCTGCACCCATGACATTCTGTCAAGGACAAGTTTATTTGCGGCTTTTATACGGGCCGTCATCATTATTATCGCATTAAACAGAATCCTGCAGATTATACCGGGTTCTTCCCGCGCGAGCATATCCATTGTTAGGCCGGCTGCCGGAAATACAATAAGGAGCGATTCCTTTTCAGCTTCGGCGTTTGCGTCATATTCCGCGTCCCGCGCGAAGTCAAAATCGCCGATTGCGTCTCCTGAGGTAAAGTGAGCCATTTCTTCTTCATTGCCGGCTTCATTCTTTTTGAATACCCGGATATCACCTTCTGTTAATATGTAAAAACGGGAGGCTTTTTCACCTGATGAAAAAAGAGGAGCGTTTTTCGGTAAACTGATCATTCCGGAATTTTCCAGTATAAAATCAAGTTCTTCGCTCAGAAGAGTGGAGAATAAATCTTTTTCTCTTATCAGCGATGAATAGATTTTTTTCGGAATCATTGATTTATTATGTCCTTTATCTGAAAAAATGTCGAGCTATAAAAGCCGCCTTTAAAATTTACACTTGCCAATCTGACCATATGCCTTTACAATAAGGCTTAACCGGAAGCGAAGTCCGGCAAATAGGGGGTAACATGGCGCAAAATTCCAAATCAGAAGGGGATATTACTTTTCCACATGAACTGATGACATTTATAGATGAATGGAAGGATAAACCGGGGAGTCTTATCATGATTCTCCATAAAACCCAGGAAGTTTTCGGGTTTATTTCCCGTCCTTCAGCAGAACTTTTATCCCGCCTTACCGGGATTTCTCTTGCTCGTGTATACGGAGTAATCACTTTTTATCACTTTTTTAAGACCATTAAACCCGGAAAGCATAAAATATCCGTGTGCCTGGGAACAGCCTGCTATTTAAAAGGCGCTCAGGATTTGATTGAAGAAACCAGAAAAATATTAGGACTTGAACCCAACGGCGTTACAGACGACGGTCAATTTTCCGTCGATCCTGTCCGCTGTGTTGGCTGCTGCGGCCTTGCGCCTGTTCTCACAGTCGGAGCCGATACTTACGGCAAGCTATCAAAAGACATGATTCCCGGTATAATCGCGAAATACCAGAATGTGTAAAATTATTTTTTCAAAAGACACGGAGTTCCCGAAGGAAACTCCCAGGTTAAAAGCCGCAGGTTTTTAACCATGCATTTTACCTTGGCTGACCTTGTAACCGATATCACGCAGAATGCTGTAGAAGCGGGCGCTGATTTGGTTGAACTTGAGGTCAGCGAGACTGATAAAGAATTTCGTTTTCTTGTAAATGACAACGGCAAGGGAATGACACAGGAGGAATTAAAAAAGGCGATTGATCCTTTTATTACAGACGGTGTTAAACACCCGGGACGCAAGGTCGGGCTTGGACTGCCGTTTCTGATTCAAACAGCGGAGCAATCAGGCGGCGGCTGGGATATAAAATCGGAAAAAGGAAAAGGAACAAAAGTTACCGCGTGGTTTGACAGCGGCAATTTTGATATGCCGCCTGTTGGCGATATCGCTCTTATGTTCAGGACAATTTTTATGTTTAACAGCGCCGGTGAGATTGTAATACGCCGCAGGAAACCAAATGACGAATACGAAGTGCGAAAATCCGAACTGCTGGAAGCAATCGGTAATTTTGAAGAAGTATCAAATTTAATTTTATTAGGAGAATATTTACAATCATTGGAAGAATGATTTGTAAACAATTAACTTTTAGCAGATTTAGGAGGAAAAAATGGCAAAGATGAGTCTTGATGACTTAAGAAAACTGAGGGATGAAAAAAAGACCGACCTTCGCAAACGTGAAGCTGACGGTAAGGAAATTCAGGTTATTGTCGGTATGGGAACCTGCGGGATAGCCGCCGGCGCGAAGCAGACGCTGGACGCGTTTATTAAAGGACTTGATGAATATAAACTCGCGGATACATGTCTTGTACGGCAGACAGGATGCATGGGACTTTGCCATTCAGAACCTACTGTTGAAGTAGTTGTTCCCGGTATGCCGCCTGTTATTTACGGCAATGTGGACGTGAAAGTTACAAATGAAATTATTCAAAAACATTTGATCGGCAAGGAACTGCTGGGCCAATATATTCTTGATCGTCCCGCCGCCGATATTTTAGGTTCAAATTAACAAGGGGGAAATGATAACATATGGCATATAACCATTATATTCTGACCTGCGGCGGTACAGCTTGTGAATCCAACAAGGGCGTTGAGCTTTTTAACCAGCTTATCGCCGAGGCGGAAAAGCAGGGCGTAAAAAGCCAGGTGCAGATTGTCAAAACAGGATGTTTCGGTTTTTGTGAAAAAGGGCCGATTGTAAAAGTTCTGCCGGAAGATTCCTTTTATGTTTGCGTAACGCCGGAAGACGCGAAGGAAATTATCGCCGAGCATATAATTAAGGGAAGGGAAGTAAAACGGCTCCTTTACAGCGATGATAATAAAAAGAAACAAACGCTTCAGGTGGAAGATATCCAGTTTTATCAGAAACAATACCGCGTTGTTTTGCGTAACTGCGGCGTTATCGACCCGGAAAGCATCGATGAATATATCGCGCGCGAAGGTTACGCGGGACTTGAAAAAGTTCTTTTTGACTGGACGCAGGAACAGCTTATCGAAGAAGTTAAAATATCCGGCCTTCGCGGAAGGGGCGGCGCGGGTTTCCCGACATGGCTAAAATGGGATTTAGCGCGAAAAGCGTCAGGCGATCAGAAGTTTGTTATCTGCAACGCCGACGAAGGAGACCCCGGAGCCTACATGGATCGTTCCACAATAGAAGGCGATCCCCACTCTGTTATTGAAGGCATGATAACGGCAGGCAAGGCAATCGGCTCCAATCAGGGATTTGTTTATATTCGCGCCGAGTATCCTCTTGCCATTGAGCGTTTAAAGATCGCGCTTGTTCAGGCGCGCGAATACGGAAAAAAAAAAAAAAATATTTTAGGTTCCGGTTTTGACTTCGACATTGAAATACGCCTTGGAGCCGGCGCGTTTGTCTGCGGTGAGGAAACCGCTCTTATCAAATCCGTTGAAGGCAACAGGGGAATGCCCGTTCCAAAACCGCCTTTCCCGGCAAACAAAGGTTTGTGGCAAAAACCTACAATTATCAATAACGTTGAAACGCTTGCGAATATTCCTGTTATCACCGCAAAAGGCGGCGCGTGGATCGCGAAAATAGGGACGGAGAAATCCAAAGGAACAAAGGTATTCGCTCTTACAGGAAAAGTTAAAAACTCAGGGCTTGTAGAAGTACCGATGGGTACGACATTACGCGAAATTGTTTTCGAAATCGGCGGCGGAATAAAGGACGGAAAGAAGTTTAAGGGAGTGCAGACAGGCGGTCCTTCAGGCGGCATCCTGACTGAAAAATCACTTGATATACCGATCGATTTTGAATCATTGATGGCTAACGGCTCAATGATGGGCTCAGGCGGCATGATTGTAATGGACGAAGATGACTGTGTAGTGGACGTATCGCGCTTCTACATGGATTTCTGCGTCGATGAAAGCTGCGGCAAGTGTTCTCCGTGCAGAATTGGCACAACGCAGATTCTCAAACTTCTGGATAAAATCACCGAAGGCAAGGGCACAGAAGAAGACCTTATAAAACTGGAAGAAATAGGTCACGCGATTACCAAAGCTTCGCTTTGTATGTTAGGCTGTACCGCGGCAAATCCTGTTATGTCAACAATTAAAAATTTCCGCGAGGAATACCTCGAACATATTCACGATAAAAAATGCCGTTCGGGAAAATGCAAGAAGCTTTTAAGCTTTAAAATTGAGCCTTCCAAATGTATCGGCTGCGGTCTTTGCGCCAAAAAGTGTCCCGTAAATTGCATCGCGGCGGAAGACGCTTCTAAATACCCTGACAAGAAAAAACCGCCTTTCCGTATCAATTTGGCGGAATGTATTAAGTGCGGCGAATGTTTTAATTCCTGTAAATTTAACGCGGTTATCAAGGGCTAAGGGGGAAGTATATGATTAACATTACAATAAACGGTAAAACGCTGGAAGTCGAACCGGGGACAACAGTCCTTGACGCCGCGAAAATGGTGAATATAAAAATTCCGACTCTCTGTTATAACCCCGATCTTGCTCCGTGGGCATCCTGCGGAATTTGTATCGTGCGCCTTGCGGGTTCCGCAAAGATGGTGCGCGCCTGCTGTACCGCGTGCGAACCCAACATGAGCGTTATTACCCATGATCCGGAAATCATCGCGGTTCGTAAAACAGTGCTTGAGCTGATACTTTCCAACCATCCTGATGACTGCCTCCAGTGCCCGCGCAGCCATTCATGCGAGCTTCAGGATTTAGCCGCGGATTTCGGAATCAGGGAAGCTCCCTATAAAAAGGTTAAAAATGAAATTCCTGTTGATGATTCAAATCCCGCAATTGTTCTGTGTCCGGAAAAATGCATCCGCTGCGGCAGGTGCGTAAAAGTATGCCAGGAAGTGCAGAATGTATGGGCGCTTGAATTTCTGGGAAGGGGTATTAAGGGAAAAATCGCAAGCGCCGCGGACTCGCCGTTAGGTGACAGTCCGTGCATAAAGTGCGGACAATGCGCCGCCCACTGCCCGGTAGGAGCGATTTACGAGCGCGACGATACAGTAAAGGTGTGGAATGCGCTTCAGGATCCGGAAAAACATCCTGTTGTGCAGATAGCGCCGGCTGTCCGCGTCGCGTTAGCTGAAGAGTTCGGACTTGAACCGGGAAAGGTATTTACAAAAAAGATTTACGCCGCGCTTCGCAGGCTTGGTTTTAAGACAGTCTTTGACACAAATTTTTCCGCTGACCTTACCATCATGGAAGAAGGATCGGAACTTGTAAAACGCCTGACTGAAAAAGGCGATCTTCCCCTGATTACATCCTGCTGCCCCGCATGGGTGGATTACCTTGAAAAATATTATCCGGATTTGATTCCCAATTTTTCAACAGCGAAATCTCCTCAGCAGATGATGGGCGCGATGATTAAGGCATACTGGGCTGAAAAAGCCGCGGTGGATCCATGCAAGGTATATTCTGTTTCCGTAATGCCGTGTACCGCAAAAAAGTGGGAAATACGCCGCAATGACGATATGAAAAGCGCGTCAAATATGCTTGGAAAAGACGCCGGTTATGATGTAGATATTGTTATCACTACAAGGGAACTTGCGCGAATGATCAAACAGGCAGGCATTGAAATTCTTAAACTTGATGATGAAGAGGCGGACAGTCCTTTAGGGCCGTACACGGGCGCCGGAACAATTTTCGGTGTAACCGGCGGCGTTATGGAAGCCGCTGTCCGCAGCGCTTATTACCTTGTCACAAAGAAAGAACTCCCGGATGTAAATTATAAAGCGGCCCGCGGCCTTGACGGCGTTAAAGAAGGCGAAGTCGATTTCGGCAACGGTACAAAGATCCGCATCGCGGTCGCGCACCAAATGGGAAACATCGCCGCAGTACTTGAGAAAATCCGCGAAGCAAAGAAAGCCGGAAAGGAGCTGCCTTATCAGTTTATAGAAGTTATGGCATGCAGGGGCGGATGTATCGCAGGCGGAGGCCAGCCTTATGGCTGCACGGACGAAATTCGCTCTCAGCGTACACGCGGCCTTTATTCAGATGACGAGAAATCAAAAATCCGCTGCTCGCATCAGAATCCGTTCATTGATCAGGTTTACAAGGAATTCCTTGGAGAACCGGGCGGTCACAAAGCGCACAAGTTGCTGCACACAAAATATGTGGAACGGCCTTTATACATTAAATAAAGTGTAAGTGTAAGATTAAGGAGTTTTTATGGACAAGTTTTTTGGAATCACTGAAAGCGGATCGAATGTGCGCACAGAGATTATTGCGGGATTTACGACATTCTTCACCATGGCGTATATCATGTTTGTAAATCCCAGTATTTTGTCCGCTACGGGCATGAACTGGGGCGGAGTATTTGTAGCGACAATTCTCGCGGCTGCGATCGGAACGCTTATTATGGGTTTTGTCGCGAAGGTGCCGTTCGCTACAGCTCCCGGTATGGGATTAAACGCTTTCTTTACCTATACTGTCTGCTTTGGGCTTGGGTTTCACTGGAAGGAAGCGCTGGCAATGGTTTTCATCTGCGGTATTGTCAACATTATAATTACTGTTACAAAATTACGCAAAGCGATTATCAAGGCGATTCCAAAATCGCTTCAATTGGCGATAGGAGGAGGAATCGGGCTTTTTATCGCGTACATAGGTTTTATAAACGCCGGTATTGTTAATATAAGCGGCGCGGTTCCCGCACTCAGCAACTTTACCACGGCGGGTCCTGTTCTTACGTTTATCGGTATTGCGATTATTGTTATTTTAATGATGCTCAAGGTTAAAGGAGCGATGCTTATCGGAATAATTACGGCAACATTAATCGGTATTCCAATGGGAGTTACAATTGTTCCCGATAAAATCTTTGATCTTTCCGCACTTTCTGGATTCGGCGATGTGTCCCTTGCGTTCTTCGGCGATATCGGCTTTAAGAGCCTGTTTGTGGAAGGAAGAGGTTTAATAGTTGTAATTATTATTTTTGCCTTCAGTCTGACAGATACATTCGATACTATCGGAACCTTCATTGGAACAGGCCGCAAGTCCGGCATCTTTGACGCAAATGATGAAAAGGCTCTTAATGAATCAAAAGGCTTTAAATCAAAAATGGACAAAGCTCTATTCGCTGACTCTACCGCTACATCAATCGGAGCGCTTCTTGGAACTTCTAATACAACATCGTACATTGAAAGCGCCTCCGGTATTAACGAAGGAGGGCGCACCGGCCTTACTTCCGTAATTGTCGCGGCTCTTTTCCTTATCTGCCTTCCGTTAGTTGCAATTTTCGGCATGGCTCCGGGCGAAGCGACAGCTCCCGCTTTAATCATTGTCGGTATCATGATGGCTGATTCCTTTAAAGGCATCCGCTGGGATGAACTTGATGAAGCCATTCCCGCTTTCTTTACAGTAGCGATTATGACGCTTGCCTATAACATTTCTTACGGTATAGCGGCAGGTTTTATTTTCTATTGCCTTGTAAAACTTTGCAGAAAGCAAATCAAGGATGTTCACCCGATTCTTATCGGAGCTACGTTGCTGTTCCTCGTATACTTTGTCCTGATGGCAGTTAACCGTATCTGATTTTTTGGGCGCGCAAAGCCTTGTGCGCCCTTATTTTCATAACCGGAAAATGAGGGAAGCGGTGAGATTTTATAAATGTGAATGCGGTTATATCTGGCTGCCGAAAATGAGAGACAGCAGTTTAGTTTGCAAAAGATGCAATAACAATAACGCTAAGCCCTTAAAGGATATTACAGCATATCAATGTAAAAACAGATCGGGAAACGGCGTTGTGCTTTTAAATTCGGACGGCACAAAAGCGGAAATGAAATTATCATGGGATGAATTCAACGGCGCATATGAATATGTGGACACTGATAAATTCTGGGCTGAAAAGAAAAAAAACACAAAGGTATCCTGATGACAAACGAAGAAATCTTAAGTAAAATCGATCATACCCTTTTAAAAATGACTTCTTCATGGGAAGAGATAAAAATTCTTTGCCAAGAAGCGCTAAAGTTCAAGACCGCTTCCGTCTGCATACCTCCGTCGTATGTAAAACCCGTTTCCAATGAAAATCCTGGTTTAAATATCTGCACCGTTATCGGCTTTCCTCTCGGTTATTCCATTACCGCCGCTAAGGTTCTGGAAGCAGAGCGCGCCATATTATCCGGCGCCAGCGAGATAGACATGGTGATAAACGCCGGCGATGTAAAAAACGGCCGCTTTAATTTTGTGCTTGAAGAAATTAAACTTGTAAAAAAGACATGCGGCCTGAAAATCCTTAAAGTGATTATAGAAACCTGTTATCTGACAGATGAGGAAAAAATTCGCATGTGCGGTATAGTAACGGAAGCGGGAGCGGATTTTATTAAAACGTCAACTGGTTTCGGCACGGCGGGCGCGACGCTTTCGGATGTTGAGCTTTTTAAAAAGCACACCGGCCCAAATGTAAAAATAAAAGCCGCGGGCGGAGTTAAAACAAGATCAGACCTTGAAATGTTTATTAACGCAGGCGCGTCCCGCATAGGCACAAGTTCCGCGGTTAAACTTTTATCAGGTGATTGTGCCGCAGGTTATTAAATAGTGTCTGTCCGTGAAGCCGGTTACTTTGCGGACAGCTTTATTTTATCTTTACGGAACTTAGTTTTATAAGAGCCGTAATAGTATCGGAAATTTCTCTCTCAGTCTTTTTTGCATGATACAGTTTCATTGCAAGCCCTCCGTAACCTTGGGCTTGAATGTTAGGATCAGTCCATCCAAGCTCACTAATACTCTTATCACGCCATGTAAAATCATTAGCATAACCGGCAACCAAGCCTATGGCTTTTGTACCCACACTAACAATAGCTTTTACAATATTTCCCTGCGCAATCCCTGAAACGCCTGAAAATGATTCAATAGATTTCAGCATTGATACCGAAACATTAACAAGCGCAGCCGCTTTTTGATCGTCACTCCTGGCATTTTCATGGCTTCTCGCGGCCGCTATTAAATTGTCAAAATCTTTACAAGCTTTCGCAACTGACGAAAAAGTATTAATACCGCCTAAAACCGTTCCGGCTGCTTTCAGAGCATTCTGAATTTCATCCGGCGTTTTCAGACATTGAGCCGCCTTTACTGCCTTTTCAATCTTATCGGCTTCTAACTTGTCAGCAATCTTAATTCCTTTATTCAGCAGCCAATTTTTCGCCTCTTTGGCCAATTCTTTATTTGCTGATGGAATTTCCTTAACATAATTCTTAGCAGATCCCCAAAAGTCAGACATGATATGGCTCCATATTTTCCATTATGAGTCTATAATGTGTCTACATTATTATTGATAAACTCTAATTTAGAGTAAAGCATGATTGTGATATTGTCAATAATGCAGAGGTTAAATATTTCTTCTATATCCTCCATTTATGGTAAAGAATTATCTATTTTCACCCGAACATTTTTTGTTTTAAATCAAGGTAATAAAGATAATCTTCTGTTTTTACATTCGGAGGGCAGCGGTGATCGCAGAACGGGATAAAACCTCCGCGCGCTACATATTTTTCCAATGATTCAAGATACGCCTTAATTGCGCAAGGCCCTTCACCCAGACACATTTTATCGACGCCTCCCATGATTCTAAGCCTGCCTTCGTATTGATCCAGCAATTGACCTGGGTGGGTACAGCTGTTTACTTCAAAAGGAAAGAGACAGTTAATTCCTCCTTCCAGAAAATAGGGAAGCAGAGGGCGCACATCGCCGTCGCAGTCTGTGTACCAGATATCGATGTTATGCGCTTTTAATTTTTCGTTTATGCGTTTGTACCTGGGCATGACAACATTCTTAAAAAAATCAAGCGTTACAATCGGGCCGTTTTTAAAACAGATGTCTTCCCATCCGGAAGCGAAATCAAATTCAAAATGAGGAAGGAGCTGCTCCAGTGAATATTCGATAAGGGAACATACTGTTTCTACCATGTCTTCCAGCATTTGGGGGTAATCATAGATTGCGTAGGCAAGCCCTTCAAATGTCAGTATATCGCGGATTTTTCCTATCATTGAGCCGCAGTCTATTCCCAGAGGAAAATCACGCTCTTCATCACCTGGAATATTACTCTTGATTTTTTCGATATTCAGTTTTCTTTCAGGGTGATGAATGTTAAACCGCTCTTCCTTCACTCTTTTCCAGTCATCGGGAGTTACAATGGAAGGCTTTATATAATGAGGAATGGAGTTTCCTTTTCCTTCCAGCGGAACTTCGGCAAGGACTCCTTCTTCATTGATAATGATTTGAATATTATCGCGTGTTTGGATTACTTTTTTCTCAAACGGGGGATAGATAAAATTTTCCCCTTTTATTGTTTCAATCCGGTCGAAAGAGAAAAAAATATCAGCTTCACTGTTATTTGATATTCCGTTCTCTTTAAAAATATCCCATTGGATAAAATTATCGTCCCAATAGCCGAACTCCATGTTAAAACACCTGTCGACGCTCCTGTAATGCATTTGCGCGTTGAATCTTTCCCTGCCTGTCATTGTGCCTTTCCATTTTTCCCTTATGGGAATTATATCCGCTTTCAATTTTTTCTCCTTATAAATTATATCAGGCAAACTCTCTTACTGTTTTATACATTTGTACTATATTTTCCGCCGGCATACCGGAGAGTATATTATGAACAGGCTGGAAAATAAAACCGCCGCCTTTATTCATAATTTTGCAGTTTTCATATACATGATTGCGGATATCTTCCGGTTTTATATCAGGGAGCATATTTTCTGAATTGCATCCGCCGCCCCAAAACGTCAGCTTTCCGTAGAATTCTTTTTTTAGCTCAGGGAGAGCCATTCCTTTACAATCAAATTGAACGGGATTTATCGCGTCAAGGCCGGCGTCTATAAACAGCGGAATTAGCTGCCGTATAGCGCCGCAGCAGTGAAGGCATATTTTTAATCCTGGAAAATGATCGTGAACGCCGGAGTACATCATCTTTTGCCTTTTATAAAAGAATTCCATATATGTTTCGGGAGAAAAAAAAGGAGCGTTTTGCGAACCCATATCATCATTAAAACCAATTATGTCAATATATTTTCCCGCTGCCTCAAGATACGCTTTAAGGTCTTCCAAATGTTTTTCTGTTAATTTATCAAGAAAATCATACGCGCGATCGGGTTCGTTCAAAAGATCGCAAAGGAAATTGTCCATACCGAAAACAGAGCATCCTGTTTCAAAAAGACTGCCGCCGAAAGCGCCGTAAATTGCCCTGTCTGTGTTGTCTCTTGTTTCCGCCGCGATTTCGCGTAATTTATTTAACTCCCGCGAATTTTTATAATTAACCGGCATCGGCGGACATCCGTTAACATCAGCGGGAATTTTACATAAAGTACCGTCCTTAAGCCGGCAGTCCTGCCAATATTCCGGCCTTTTTTTTAAATCGCAACCAAGCTGGAATGTGTCTGCGTCAAAATAATCCAGAACATCACGCTCTACAACCGCTAACTGCTGGGCATAATCGTATATATAAACAGGTTTGACAGGAAGGTTCAAATATTTTCTGAGTTCGCGGTAAGCGGTTACATTAATGCCGCTTGAGCGGTTAGCGTTAATATCAAGAGGAACCTTATCGCTTTGCTCAAAATTAAAAGCCGCAAGTACGCGCTGCCGTCCTGTCAATTTAATTTTCTCCCATATAACTTTATATAACAGATTTTAAGTAAAACGCAAATTTTTTTGGCAATTTAATCATGTATTTTTTCTGTTGCCCGCTTTCCATAAATGGTAGTATAATAAGGGTTGCGGAGGCTGCTTTGCTGGTTATTAGAGATGACAATGTGATGAATTTAATTGAGCGAATCAGTTATCATTATCAAATTAATATTACAAACCGAATCCTTCGTCCTGTAATATTGCAAATTTATCTTGATGACAGAACATGGAGCAATATCGAAATATTTACCGAAAAATTTGAAACATACCGTTTCAGCGGTTATTATCTTGATGAATTATACAGACAATTGGCCGCCTGCGCGCGTTTTGTTGACGCGGCCCGCAACAGTATGGACTCAATTAAATCCAGGCTGAAAACCAACCCCAACGCTCCTGATAAAATATATCGGGATATGTCCGCCAATAATTTTCCAAATAATATAAAACACTTCGCGGAACTTTTAAGCGGATTATATACGCTCCTTCTGGATATTGATAAAAAGAAATCGGGAAATAATCTTCCGGTATATACTCAAATTAAAGACCTTGAAAGAGTCAGCGGAGTTCTTTCAGGCTATTATTAAGATAATAAATGATAGTGATTAATTATGGTAAAGAAAGGGCTAAAATTACCCATGACGCTTTAAAAGCTTCGGATATTAATACTTATCTTAAGCCCGAACATTCTGTTTCCCTGAAACCGAATCTTGTATCGCCTAAACCTTCAAACATGGGCTCAACAACCCACAGCGAAGTTCTTGAAGGGATTATTTTATTTTTAAAGGATTTCGGAATACGGAATATTAATATAATTGAGAATTCCTCATTCGGTCAAAGCGCGAAACAGGCGTTTAAAGTATGCGGCTATGAAACGCTTTCTAAAAAATACGGCGTTCCTTTAATTGATCTTGGTGACGATCGTTTTGTAACATTAAAACATTCCGGTTATGAATTAAAGATCAGCGAAAAAGCCCTTAATACGGATTTTTTAATAAATGTTCCCGTATTAAAAGCGCATAGCCAGACACGCCTTACATGCTGCATGAAAAATCTTAAAGGCTGCATGCCGCAAAGCGAAATGAGGCGTTTCCATTCCCTTGGACTGCATAAACCAATCGTTGCGCTGAACGCTCTTTTAAAAACCGGGTATTGCGTTGTAGACGGCATTTGCGGTGATTTAAGTTTTGAAGAAGGAGGTACGCCCGTTGAAGCAAACCGTGTAATCGCAGGGCAGAATCCATTGACAGTAGATTCCTATTGCGCGGAGCTTATCGGTTACAAGCCTGATGATATTGAATATCTTTCCATCGGCAAAAAAATGATGTTAGGTGAATATTATTCCGGTAAAACAAATATTGTTGAGCTGAACGGCGATCGTAAACCGCTGAATCAGGCAAAAAGCGAAAGGATCGCCGATCGATACAGAGGACAGATAACGGAAGACTCAGCCTGCTCTGTTTGTTACGCCGCGCTTATATTCGCGCTTCACCGGAGCGATTTCCGCGGCGATAAAATTTGCATTGGACAGGGGTTTAAGGGGAAAAGCGCTGATTGTCCCGGTATCGGCGATTGCACAAGGAATTTCAGGCTGCATGCCGGCGGCTGCCCTCCAAAGGCGTCTGATATTATATCATTTTTAAAAAGCATATAAATAAATTTTAAAGGAGAAAATTATGGCGGCGTTATTAAAAACACAAACAATTGTTCAGGTAGGATTAATTGTTAAGGATGTGGAAAAAACAAAAAAGAAATGGGCTGAATTTTTGGGCGTCAGTGTTCCTGCTACCGTTCAGGCAGGCGATTTTGAAACCACCGAAACCAAATACAAGGGAAAATCCGCGCCAAAAGCAAAATGCCAAATGGCGTTCTTTGACGCAGGGCCGGGAATGCAGCTTGAATTGATCCAGCCAAACGGCAAAAAAAGCACATGGCAGGACTTTCTAGAAAAACACGGCGAAGGAATTCATCACATCGCGTTTAAGGTAAACGGTACCAAAAAAATTCTTGAAACCTGCCAGAAAGAGGGAATTAAATGCGTTCAGCAGGGAAAATACGGAGACGCAAGCGGCGAATACGCGTATCTTGACACTGTTAAGGATTTAAAGTGCGTAATAGAAACCCTGGAAAGTTATTCTAAAAACTGAAGTGTTGGAACAGTTTAAATTTCCTTTATCTCGCCTTTGTCCATTACCGCTTTTCTTGTGCAAAGATAATCAACTGCGTCTTTGTTATGTGAAATGAAAAGAATGTCAAGGCTGAAACTTTCGTGCAGTTCCCTGAAAAGGTTCAGTATCTGCGCGCCTGCCGAAACATCAAGAGAACTTATCGCCTCATCCGCTATTAAAAGATGAGGTTTTAATATTAAAGCGCGGCCGATACAGACCCGCTGTTTCTGGCCGCCTGAAAGTTCATGCACGCCCCTTGTTTTGTATGAAGGATCAAGCCCTACGCGAAGAAGCATTTCATCCACTGCCTGTGATCTTTCTTTCGCGTTATTCTTCCTGTGAATTACAAGCGGCTCTTCCATAAGCCAGCCGATTTTTTTTACCGGATTTAAAGAAGCGCCGGGATCCTGAAAAACCATTTGTATAACTTCGGTTCCCGCGTTTTTCTCGCCGCAAATGAAGATTTCACCATCATAATCAATAAGCCCCAGAATACAGCGCGCGAGAGTTGATTTTCCGCACCCGGATTTTCCCGTTAAACCAAAAATCTCTCCTTTTTCTATTTCAAGATTTATTTTGTTTAAAACAGGCTTTTCTTCTATTTTACCGAATATTCCATGCCGTCTGTCAGTGTAAACATTGGAGACATTTCGTATTGAAAGCAGGGAAGCGGATTCCATGATTTTATTTTATTACTTTAATCAATTTTTATCTATAATAAGCGGAAGTAAACAGGGTTTTTATTCCCGTCATAAGATTCGTTATCTGAATCAAATGTACCGCCTATATTCGGCTGAATCGTATAATAAAGTTTCCTGACAACAAACATAAAGAAGATTTCATCAATCGTAAAGGAAAATTGTATTTATTTGAATATTGATCTCTACCGATACGGTAGAGCGCATAAGTGAAAGTTTATATTGAATCAAGCGGACTTTTGATTTTTAAAATACTGCGTTTTGCGACATGAGTGTAGCGTTCTGTTGTGCGGATACTTGAATGACCGAGAAGATCCTGAATGTAGCGTATATCTGTACCGTTTTCCAGAAGATGTGTCGCGAAAGTGTGCCGCAGGCTGTGAATTGATATGTTCTTTATGATTCCGGCATTTTGCACAGCTTTTTCAAAAATACGCTGTGCAGAGCGGATTGTCAAATGCCTTGTTTTATTCTGTCCGGGGAAAATCCATTTATCAATATTGAATTGTTCATAATAGTCCTGAATAAAAACAGCCGCTTTATCTGAAAGCATTGTATAACGATCTTTTCCGCCTTTACCCTGCTTTATATAAATTACCTGGCGATGTAAATCAACATGTTCTTTTTTTAATGAAACAACTTCACTAACGCGCAAGCCTGAAGAATATGCGAGCATTAATAATAATTTGTGTTTATGGTTTTTCTCAATTCTGAATATTTTAATTATTTCTTCGGCGGAAAGAACAACAGGAAGTATTTTATTATGATCAGGACGTTTTTGCTCCCTTATACGATCGTCTTTAAAAATATGTTTGTAGAAAAATTTTATCGCGCTTATTGCAAGGTTTAACGAGGCAGCTGAATAACCGCGTTCCTTTTCCATTATTGCCAGAAATCCTGTCACATTATCAGGGTAGATTTCTTTCGGAGATTTTTGGAGTGTATTGCAAAGCAGTCTGTTGTAATGAATATATGCTTTCCTTGTTTTTATACTAAATTTTCTAGAGCGCATTTCCGCTTCAAGTTTATCAATATAGTATTCAGACAAGTACTCAATGAGAGCTTCAGCTTTTTGAGCACTTTTGTATTTTTTATGAGATACTATCTTTTGGTCTTGCCGGTTACTGTCCAGTAATGGTGATTCTGATGAAGAAATTTTTTTATCACTTTCATTTGAATATTCCAAAAATCCATAAATTTTAAGTTTTGAATTGTAAGATTTCCCTGTTGTTTCATTATATACAACACATACTGCGCCAAAAAGATTAATTATTTTTTTTAAATCGATATCTTTTTTAAATATAAAGCCGTAATAAACATTATCCCAAACACCGTTTGACTGAATTAATTGGTAGAAAATATCATTTTTATTACCATAAAAAGGAATTCTAACATTATTTCCATCATAAAAGAGATAGATCACATTCATATTCGCCCCGTAAAATTTTAATATACGTGTCTTATTTAAGGCTGATGTGCTACTTACTTGATTTGTCTAAAATTTTGGACTGATGTCTTTCCAATATCTATATTCTAAAGCTAATTGGTTAAAATTGCAATACATCTTTTTACTCACAAAGAAAGAATTTATACAATTAAAATTAGCTATATGTCGCTTTATAACCTCATTTTGTAGGTTAGACGACGCTTTTATTCGTATAATATACATCTGTTGGTGTTAATGCGACATTCGCTTTATTAGAATTATTTGTATGTTAGACGAATTTCGTCTAAAAGTAGTTAAGCGCAATTGAACAAAACATTAATTTATATTGACAAGAACATATTATAATTTTATAATATCTATAAAGGAGAATATTATGGAAATTGAAAAAAATAAAATGAATACGAAAAGCATTATAATAATCGCACTAGTAGCTACAATTGGTTCAATCCTTGGTGGATATATATTTAATGGATTAACTGGAAGAAGTAATGTTTTTGATAAAGCTTTAGTTGAGGCTGCAAATCAAATTAATCAAAATTTACCTATTATGGTGGATTCTGATACAAGATGGGATTCAACAATGGCATTTCCTGGGAAAGTGTTTTCATATTATTTCACAATTATAAATTATACTGTTGATGAAATTGATGCTGAAACATTTGAAATAGAAATAAGACCGAATTTAATAAATAATATTAAAACAAATTCAGATATGAAGGATTTTAGGAATAATAAAGTAACACTTAATTACGTTTATAGAGATAAAAATAATATTGAAATTATTCAAATAAAAATTACTTATGAAGATTATAACAATTAAAGTTGTTCAACTGCGCTTAACAAACGGTAACTGCTACGGGCGCTGTTCGCGCCCTCGGGGTTCGGTCGGCTAGGTCAGTCGCTACGCTCGTTCCCACGCCTTCCTCACCCACATTTTGCCATCCCTGGTCTTGCTACGCAAGCCCTTATTCGGGCTGGCAAAACGTCAGTTACCTAGAACGTTATATGCAATATGCCCTAACATTTTCTGTGATATTGACATAAAAATAAAAAATATTTAAATTATAGTAAAGGTGGAAGAATGAAATTTATTATAATTGGTTCCGGTGGGTGTGTTTCAATCCCAAGGGCATTGTGCCAATGTAAAGTATGTGTTGAAGCAAGAGAAAAAGGAAAACCTTATTCCCGTTGTAGCAGTAGTTTATATTTTGAGGATATTTCATTACTTATTGATACTCCAGAAGATATAAATATTGCATTAAATAATGCAAATATAAAGTCAGTGGATTATATTTCATACAGTCATTGGGACCCGGATCATACTCTTGGAATGAGAATTATTGAACAATTGCGGCTTCAATGGCTTGATTATTTCAAAAATAAAAAACCAGAAAATCCAATAACAGTATATTGTTCAAATGGAGTAATGAAGGA
>JAIRQF010000113.1 GCA_031256635.1 Treponema sp.
TTGGGTTATTAATAATGAACCTATAGAGTTTATTAAAACTAACCCTGATATTCCTGATTCCGAATATAAATACGACCCCCGCGTAATTTTTATTGAAGACCGTTATTATATAATTTGGTGTAACGGTTATCACGGACCATGTCTCGGCATAGGTTATAGTTACGATTTTAAAAAGTTTTACTAAATGGAAAACGCGATGATGCCTTTCAACCGCAACGGCGCGCTGTTTCCCCGTAAGATAAGCTCTGCGAGCTTTGGCAGTTCCAAAGGCACTTTAAATTACGCAATGTACAGCCGCCCAAGTGATTCGGGTCATACGCCATTCGGCGATATTGTTTATTCAGAGAGCCCGGATTTAGTTTATTGGGGAAAGCATCGTCATGTTATGTCGCCATCAGGCGGCTGGCAGAGTACAAAGATAGGCGCTGGTCCCTGCCCGATTGAAACTACAGAAGGCTGGTTAGTTTTTTACCACGGCGTGCTGACAAGCTGCAACGGTTTTGTTTATTCGTTCAGCGCGGCGTTAATGGATTTAGATCAGCCATGGAAGGTTATTGCTCGTCCTAAGCCTTACATTATTAATCCGCGCGAGTTATACGAGTTAGCAGGTGATGTTCCCAACGTTACCTTCCCTGTCGCCGCGCTCGTAGACAAAGACACAAATAGAATTGCGATTTACTACGGCTGTGCCGATACAGTTACAGGGCTTGTCTTTGGAAAAGTTGACGAGATTGTAGACTGGGTAAAGAAAAATAAAATTTAATCAGAAAGACATTCCTGGTGGCATTTGCATTTTTCCCTTAGCCATCTTTTTCATCATGACACGCATTTTTTCAAACTTTTTTAACAGGCGGGCAACTTCCGCTACAGATGTGCCTGAACCACGCGCTATTCTGCTTCTGCGGGGCGGTCCAATTATTAAGTGATTATCTCTTTCCTTAAGAGTCATGGATGAAAGAATTGCTTCCTGAGTTTTTAATTCTGCTTTATCAATATCTTCTTCGCTGATCTGTCCCTGCATTCCAGGAATCATTTCAAGCATTTTTTGCAGGCTTCCCATTTTTTTCATTGAGCGAATCTGATCCAACCAGTCTCCTAGGGTAAAATTCTCCTTCTCCATTTTTTTCTGGAGTTCCAGAGCCTGTTTTTCATCTATTACTTCCTGCGCTTTTTCTACAAGGCTTACAACATCGCCCATGCCAAGAATGCGTCCGGCTATTCGTTCAGGGTGGAAAGGTTCAAAATCCTCGGGCTTTTCTCCTGTACCTGTAAACTTTAAGGGCTTTCCGGTTACGGTTTTAAGCGACAAGGCAGCGCCGCCGCGGGTATCGGAATCAAATTTGCTTAATACAACTCCTGTTAGTCCAATTTTTTCATCGAATGTTTTTGCTATGTCCGCGGCGGCTTGTCCTGTCATCGCGTCGGCGACAAGGAGCATTTCGTCGGGATTTGCCGTGTTTTTAAGGCGGGAAAGTTCTTGCATCATCGGTTCGTCTATTTGCATGCGGCCTGTAGTGTCGATGATTAAAGTGTCAATCATGTTTTTCTTAGCCCAGGCGAGCGCGTTCTGGTAGACCTTTACGCTGTCTTTTGCGGACGATGCTTTAGCATCGTAATCCTCTTTATATACAGGTATTCCAATTTGACCGCCAAGGACAGCAAGCTGTTCCATAGCGGCAGGGCGAATAAGGTCGCATGCGACAAGCAACGGTTTGCGTCCTTCTTTTTTTAAACGCAGCGCAAGTTTTGCGGAGCTTGTAGTTTTACCGGAACCTTGTAAACCAAGCATTAAAATTACAGAGATAACATCGGGTCCCCGTAATTTTAACGCGCGGCTTTCCGGATTATCATCGCCAAGGAAGGAAACAAGTTTGTCATGAACAATCTTTATAAATTGCTGTCCCGGATCAACAGAGCGCATAACCTTTTCGCCCTTTGCCTCTTCTATTGTTGAATTAACAAAACGGCGCACTACCCGCAGATTAACATCCGCTTCAAGCAATGCCATCTTAATGGCTTCTACCGCGTCTTCAATATTCTTTTCGCTGATAGATGATTTTCCGGTAACAAAACGAAATGCGTCCGTTATCTTATTGGTTAGTTTCTCAAACATTCTTACTCCGTAAAATTTATTACATATCCCAGTCTGCTAATAAGTTTTTGCAAAATTCCATAGGTTCAATTTCACGATTAAGAAGTTTACACAAACCAACAGAGACCGGCATTTTTAACTTGTGCTTTTCTGCAAGGACCTTGACATATTTCGCTGCTGCAACACCTTCAGGCAAATAACCAATTTCTCCAATGTTCGCTAAAATATCATCGATATTTTTATACGATTTTAAAATATTTTTTTCTATTATCTCGCGTCCGAAGCGGCGGTTTCTTCCATGCACTGAACGGCAGGTTACATCCAAATCTCCAATCCCGGAAATTGATGTAAATGTTTCGGGATGTGTCGCGCCCAAAGCATTACCCAGTATCTGTATTTCGTTTAAGCCTGCCGCAAGCAAAAGAGATTCGGTTCCGTCTCCGAACATATCCGCTTTTCCCATTGTTTTCATCGCGTCAAGTATGCCAAAAGCGATTGCGATTACATTTTTTGCGGCGGCAGAGACCTGTACGCCACGGACATCAAGCGATGAATAAACCATTAGCCGCGGACTTTTTAATAAGTCTCTGAAACGTATGGAATTCTTCGCGCTTTCACTTGCTGCTATTAGTCCTGTTATTTTTCCGGCAGATACTTCTTCGGCATGACTTGGTCCGGAAATATAGACAAGAGATTGGCGGTATAAACCGGGGAGAAAATCTTCCATTGTTTCAAGTATTAATTTGGGTCCGTTTTCTGCAGGAAGGAAGCCTTTTGTTATTACGGAAATTATTGATTGTCCTTCCCGAATGGATTTTACAGAAAGTGTTTTTTTTAATGTGTCCATCAAAAATAACGATGGTACCGCGTAAATAATGTATTGCTTCCCTTCAGCGGCTTCTTCAATGTCAGATGTAGCTTCTATTGTATCCGGCAGCTTTACACCGGGCAGATATCTGGAATTTAACTTGTTTTTATTAATGTCGTCTCTTACTTCTGTTTCAAAACTCCAAATGATGACTTCTTTGGAACCACGCTCAGATTTCTGTTCGGCGATTACTTTAGCTATTGCTGTTCCCCACGCGCCGGCTCCCAAGACAGCTACTTTTGTTTCCATGTCTAAT
>JAIRQF010000124.1 GCA_031256635.1 Treponema sp.
GGCGTTTCAGGAAGCCCTGCTGCCTATCACTCATACCCGACACGCCGCGTAACGCTTGACGGTTTTTACATAAGCAGGTTTGAGATTACGCAGGTAAGCAGAGCGGATACAAACAAATCGTATTTTGATGTAATGGGCGTGAATCCAAGCCAGTTCTACAGAAACGATGTCCGTCCCGTTGACAGGGTATCCTGGTATGACGCGGTCATGTATTGCAACAAACTTACTGATTTAATGATGGATGATGATGGTAACCCGGCAACTCCCAGTTTAAATCGGGTCTACACGATAACCGGCGAAACTTATAGTTCCAATTTAGCAGGAACAGGAGGAGTGCGCCCTGCTGTACAAAGTATCACAAGCGCAACTGTTACCGCGGATTGGACAAAGCGCGGTTACCGCCTGCCTACCGAGGCTGAGTGGGAATACGCGGCAAGGGGAGGAAGCAATACACCCGGTAATTTTACTTATTCGGGAAGCAATGACGCGACTATTGTCGCTTGGTATAACGATACCATTAAAACCGGTGCTGATGCGGGTTCTACTCAAACGGTTGGAACAAAACAACCTAACGCATTAGGTATTTACGATATGAGCGGAAACATAACAGAATGGGTTTGGGACTGGTTTGATTCGTATAAGAATAGTTATTATTCCACTCCAGCCGGTTTAAATAATCCCACAGGACCTGCAAGCAGCCCTGATGGAACCCGTGTTAGACGCGGCGGCGGCTGGAGTAATGCGATAAGCAATGTGCGAAGTGTTGTACGTAACAGTCAATCTCCGGGAGAAGCTACATGGGTTAATGGTTTCCGTGTTGTGCGAGGTTCGTTGCAGATTTGGTAGTTAAATATAAGGATCAATACCCTCGGCATTAACAGTAAAACCATTCGGGAAAAGCGGCCCTTTCCTGCTGTCAAAGCCTGCGGCCATCATCGCAATTGCAAGTAACAGGCCGCCGTTTCCGGGAAGATACAGGGGCAGTGCGTCATCGCCTGTCATTCTGTTGTGGCCGTTTTCAAGGTAGGTGTTTTTCGGGCTGTCCATTAACAGCAAATCAACGGCGTCTGAGTATCTGCCAAGACGGCAGGCTGTCATTGCCATCACCGGAAAGTCCCAGCCGTAGAAGGTTTTTTTGTCCCATACTTCGAGCACTTTATCCAGGGTAGCAGACATTATCCGCCGATCGGCTTTTTCACTGTTTAGTACGCCGTACATAGCGAGCATTGAAGGATGATCCGTGTAAAAGGGGAGTTTTGTAAAAGTATCGGGGCAATTTTCGTGAGCAAGATATACGCCGTCCTTAACAGAGGGAAGGCTTAATTTGTCCGTGATTTCACCGTAACGCTCTTTCTCGCCGAGGCGTTTCAGCCATTCGTCCGCGATCTTAAAACAAGCGCGGAAGTATTCAAGTTCATACGGAGCGTTTAAAACGATATTCGGATCATGTCTTTCCTGCGCCGGTATGCAGGGAGGGCCTAGCACATAACGGCTGCCGTCCCAATGGATAAAACTTTTCATAAACTCGGCGGTTTCTATGATAATATCGCGGTATTCGTGTAAATATTTTTCGTTCTTTTCTGCGCGCCAAACAAGTTCCGCGAACATGATAGGGTGCGGCTGCTGCCATAATAGCAGAACTGCGATTGATGAAGGTGTATTCTTTCCTGTTGGATCGCACATTTTAGGCCAGCGCGCGCCTTTATACCCTTGAGAGGCGGCGATTTCTTTCGCTGCGGGCAGTATTCTTTTATAATATTCAAGAGCTTTCTTTACTTCTTCCATTCTGCTCCAGAGAGCGAAATGCGCGTGATGCCAGAAGTGCATTTCAAGATGAAACTTGCCGTACCAGCTGTTACACGTCAATCCTGTTTCCGCAGGAGGTATGTTTCCCCTGCTTTGAATCGCGATTAAATACTGTGAAAGAATCATTCTGCGCTCAAGTTCCGCGGCGCGGCTGTCAGAAGAGCCTGAAAAATCAATAAAGCCGCCTGATGACCAGTAATCAGCCCAGTAGTTTCTGCATTTATCTTTCGCATCATCAAAAGAGTCCGATTGTTTGTTTTCTGATTCGCCGTAAGCGACGCCAATCTGTGAAAGGACAGGTACATTAAGAGGCGCAAACCTTACACTGAATTCAATTGTTTGGGAATCAGGAATTAATGTCAGTAAATGTTCGCGCTCATTTATTTGAGTAGTATATCCATTGCCGCTTATTATAACCTTGTACAATGTATTATCAAGATTTCTTTCGATGTATACAGGAGCCTGTTTTATTTCATTAGGTTCATATAGGCGGGTATTGTGTAAATGAGAAACAGAAAAATCAGCGGCGCTTTTTTTATGGCTTCCGTAAGGAAAGCGTATTGTTACGCGTAATTTGTTTTCCTTTAACAGGGCTGAAGTTATGCGAAAATATACGGCGTCTTCCTGCGGATGAGCGAATGTTTCTGTTTTAACAGTTTCTTCACTAATGAGGAATTCCGAGAATAAAATTCCTTCCCATAATGAAAGCAGCTGGCTTTCTGGTTTACATTCATTTAATGATAACGCTCTTTCCGGAGTTTCAAAGCTGATTTTGCCAAGATGGAATTTATGGGCGTTAACCCTTATTCTTTTAAAGAGTTCTTCCTGCCCTGTGCTGTCTGTAGCATAAAATACGGTTCTTCCGTATGTATTAAATGGTGTCAGGCGCAAATTTGCTTCGTCATCTTTGTTATGAGGGTAAGAATGCCAGCCCCATTCAGCCATTGTACACAAAGGGAACGCGTCGCTTTCCGCGGCGTATTCGTCAAAGAAGGTTTGGAGCCCGGTAAAGTCGGCTGTAAAGCAAAATTTTCCGTTCCCGACTGATAAAGGAGCGTTTTTATTTAATTTCTTATAATATGGATTGTGTCTTTCGATTACGGCTTTACGGTTAATTTTCATTATTAGTCTCCGGATTGTTTTACAGTGTACACATTATGTAAAGAAAGAGCAATGTAATAATTAAAGCATCATCGGTACTATTACAGCCTGCCATATCGAAATAATCAGGGGAACATAGAGCATTAATACAATTATGTATGATGCCATTTTCACAGTAAGATGAAGGGCATACCATTTTTTTATTAAAGAAGTAACCGCCGAAAGCAGAAGCGGTATGTAAAAAAGATAACTTGCGGATGTAAAAAAGACTGCGCAAATAATTGATACGGTGATAAGCAGGCACATTAGAATAAATGGCAGCACAGGTTTTATCCGCCTGTTTATGATTTTAAACGTTATGACTGCTAATGCAAGAGCGCAGGAGAACGCGCATATAATATGCGATACAATGGCTGTTATAAGCGCAATGCGTCCCGGCAGAAACGGGAAGAATACCGCTTCTGCGGAAGGTTTTTGCAAATCCGCTGAATTATTGTTCGCTGTGTAACCCGCAAGAGAAAGAGTTACCTGCAAATGATGCCATGCGGTATTGCGGTTTAAGTTTTCATAAGAGTCATCTATCAGGTTATACTCGTGATAGGCCTTCACGCCTTCAATTATAGCGAAGTTAAGTCCGTTGTAGTTTTCTTTTAAAAATACTATAAAATCCGTACCGGGCCTTATGTTGTCCTGCATCATGTGATATAATTGTGTTGAAACAGAAAAACCGTATAGCCATGCGCCTGATTTTTTATAGACTTCCGCCAGATTGTACGCGTTTGGCGATGTTTCAAACAAAAGCAGCGGGCCGCTGTTGCCCCTGGCATCAAAATTAACTACCATATCAATTTTGTCCTTCAGTTCAGGGTATTCCTCAATGAATATGAATGAGCCGAGCAGTCCCAGCTCTTCGCCGTCGGTAAAAAGGAAATAAAGGTTTGTTTTTAGCGTATTGTTTTGAGCTTGCGATCTTAATGCCTCAAGCAGCGAAACGACAGCTAACATATTGTCAGATGCGCCGGGTGTTTTATGTTCGCTGTCATAATGTGCGACAAACAGTACGCCTCGATCTGTCTGCGGCGCGTCAAGTTTTACAATAATGTTATACAGAGGTAAAATTCCTTCTTCATTGACATTAATGCCGTAGTATTCCCCTATGTATTTATTAAATTCATCAAAACTGTTTATATCATATTGTATTATAATATCTTTGACCGTCTCATAATACTCATTTATTGAAGAGTATTTCAACTTCATATAATAATTTTCTATAATTTCATCCAAGGTAAAATTTTCATCAGGAATGACTGTCAGCAGATCTTTTATATATTCATGGAAATCTTCA
>JAIRQF010000045.1 GCA_031256635.1 Treponema sp.
CCGATCTTTCATGGAACCAGTTTATTCCGCAGATAACTGTATCGGGAACTTTTAATATGGACAATAAAAAGCCTGATCCTGTTACTGCAAGTGTTAATTTTCCGCTTCCTGCAAATCCATTATTACCTCCAAGTATGCAGCCGATGCCAATGACAATGGAAGGAGTAACTGGTACTGTATATCCGCCTGGTACATTCGGTTTGTTTGTAAGCGATCCTGTATCTGTTTCCCAATGGCGTCCTGTTGGTAATATTTCAGTATCGCTTTCATTTAACATGGCGATGATTGAAAACATGAACCGGCTGCGTATTGAATATGAGAGCGGTCTTCTGAGCTATGAAAAGGCAAAGGCGCAGCTTGAGCGCGATGTGCGAAAAGCGTATCACAGCATGCTGCTGCTGCAGGAAAATATTGAGCTGATGCGCGGAAGTTACGCGAATGTCGAGCGTCAGGTGCAAATGGCCCAGGCAAATTATAACGCGGGTCTCGCGCCTGAACTGACTCTTTTGCAGGCGCGGGTAGCGCTTGAAAATATGCGTCCTGTTATCGATCAGGTTGAAAACGGCATGAAACTTTCCATGGCCCAGTTCGCGTTTTTCCTTGGCATGGAATATAATACCCAGTTTGAACTTGTTCCCATATCTGATAATTTTGATTTTATTCCTCTTGATGTAGCCAGGATGATATCACAGGCTGCGACAGGAAAACCTGATATTCAGGAATTGCGCCATACAATACTGATGCTGGAAAGCGCCAGAAAAATTTCAGTTTATTCTCTTACGCCAAGTTTAAATCTCAGCTGGAACAGTACGTCAGCCTTTATAAAGGATCCGGTAAAAGACAGCTGGTTCACATATGACAACTGGAGACATTCAGGTTCCCTCTCCATTACAGTCGCGCTTCGCGTGCACAGCCTGCTTCCGTGGAGTACCGACACACAGGCGATTAGAAACCTTGATGATCAGTTAAGAACCGCGACCATCGGGCTTGCGCAGATGATCCGCGGAACAGAAATTGAAGTTTACAATATTGTGCTTGCCCTTGAAAGAACCCGCGCGAATACCCAGGCGCTGGAACAGACAGTCGCGTTAGCTGAACAATCGTACCGTCTGACGGAGCAGGCCTACAGGGCGGGCTTGCAGGATTATTTTCAGGTTCAGAACGCGGAACAGTCGCTGCATCAGGCGCGCGTCCAGCTTTTGGAGCAGCACTTTACGTATCTTAACAGCCTTATAGATCTTGAGTACGCAATCGGTGTTCCGTTCGGAACCCTCTCGCAGAGGAGCAGATAAAAATGTACGCGCGTATAAAATCAAAGTACTTTATTTTACTTTTTTTTATTCTGCTTTTATTTTCAGGATGTGAAAGGATTAATGAATTTCTCGGGGTAATCGGAGTTTTGGAAGTTCCCGAAGCTGAAGCCAATGAAGATCCGGTATTCGCGGTAAATACCACGCTTGCGGTTCAGGGGCAGATTCAGGATTATCTTGTTTTTTCAGGTGATATTGTCGCAGGTTCGACAGTTGACGCGTATCCTGAAATGGCGGGAAGAATAACCGCAATTTACGTTTCTGTCGGAAGTGTTGTAAGCAGGGGAGCAAGCATAGCGGCGATTGATCCGTCACGTCCCGGAATGTCGTTCAGGCAGAGCGTTGCAACCGCTCCAATCAGCGGGACAATCGTTATGCTGCCGGCGCAGGTCGGGATGACTGTAAGCCAGGCGGTTCCTCTTGCCAGAATTGCCGGAGGCGGAGGGCTTGGAATAAAACTCAGCGTATCGGAAAGATTTATTTCCAAGATGGCATTAAACCTGCCGTGCGAAGTGACTCTCGACGCGTGGCCCGGTGAAATATTTTACGGAAGCGTAAGCGAGTTGTCTCCTACCGTGGATGTCGCATCACGCACCATGGAAGTGCGCGTTAATGTAAGGGATGTGGAATCTAAATTAAAACAGGGAATGTTCGCAAAAGTGCGCGTTATCACGGAACGCAAGGATAATATCGTTAAAATTCCCGCATCCGCCGTTATAAACAGATTCGGAGAACAGTACGTTTATGTAATAGAACATAATGAAAAATCCTCGGGCGCAACCGTAGTTAAAAAAAGGGTAATCGTGCCGGGCATTATGATTGACGGAATAGTTGAAATCCTTAGCGGGCTTGAAAAAGATGAGGAATTTGTCGTCAGGGGACAGACGCTTCTTGATGACGGATCCAAGGTCAATGTAATTGAGCGCGTAACGCCGCTAAGCGCCTATTGAACGAAACGGAGTTAAACAATTATGAGTATGGTTAAAACTGTCGTTTCGCGGCCTGTAACAATTTTTATTATATTTCTCCTTCTTATAGGATTGGGAATTTTCGCGATGACGAACCTTCCCATCGATCTTTATCCTGAAATAAACCTTCCCATGCTTGCCATTTACACTTCGTATTCAGGAGCGGGACCGGAGGAAGTTGAAAGGTCTGTTACGCGGCTTTTGGAAGCGACGCTGTCAAGCGTTTCGGGAATGGAAAATGTCACGTCAATGTCAAGCAAGGGAACAAGCCTTGTAATAATGGAGTTTGGATACGGAACCGACATAGCCGAAGCCGCAAACTCAATCCGCGATTCGCTTGACCGCATCAGGAATTATCTGCCTTCAGGCTCTCAATCACCGATTATTTTCAAGGCAGACCCTTCCATGCTTCCCATCATGACGCTGATGATAACATCGGACAGGCGCACTTCAGAAGAGTTACGCGAAATTGCCGAAGACACGATCGTGCCGCGCATTGAACAGACGCCCGGCATTTCAACGGCGTCTGTCAACGGAGGAAGATCAAAAATAATCCGCGTTGAAATTCCTCAAAGCCGCCTTGAAGCCTATGAGCTGACAATCACGCAGATTCAGCAGATGCTCGCCGTTCAGAATATGCAGACCGCGGCCGGAACAATCACCGAAGGCGGAATGTCTTACATTCTTACAACTATGGGCGAATATACCTCGATTGAGGAAATTAAAAACACAGCGGTCACATACAGGGGAGGAGGTTATACGGGCACTTCCGTTGAAATGCCCAGACAGGTATTTCTGCGCGACATCGCCGACGTATACGAAGGTTACAAGGATGAATCAAGCATTGTCTATGTAAACGGACAAGCGGCAGTAACCCTTTCTGTACAAAAACAGAGCGGAAAAAATTCTGTGCAGACAGCTAACGAACTGCGTAAAAGGGTTGACAGAATTTCGCGGGAACTGCCTTCGGATATTGCTGTTACGGAACTTTACAACAACACGGACATTGTAGAAAACTCCCTTAATCAGGTAACTTCTACCGCGTTTATGGGCGCGTTCCTTGCTGTTTTCACCCTCTTTATTTTCCTGCGTTCATTAAAGCCGACAATCATTATCGGCCTCAGCATCCCTGTGTCCGTTATTATAACAATGCTGCTTATGTATTTTTGGGGGCTTACATTAAACCTTATGACGATGGCGGGCCTTGTTCTTGGAATCGGAATGTTGATTGACAATTCCATTGTAATCCTTGAAAATATTTACCAGTACCGTGAAAAAGGCGCGAAGCTTAAAACAGCGTCAATACTCGGCACTTCGGAAATGATTGTCGCCATTACAGCCTCGACGCTGACGACAATCTGCGTTTTCGCTCCCATGGTAATGTTCCAGGGGCTTTTGGAAATGGCCGGAGAACTTTTCGCTGGGCTGGCCTTTACAGTTGTAATATCGCTTGGTATATCGCTTTTTACCGCGATTTTTCTTGTTCCTGTTTTATGCAGCCATTTCCTTCCAATTGTTACGCGAAAACAAAAACCTCTTAAGGGCGTTCTTGCGAAGATCGACACTGGCTTTGCGAAATTTTTTACATGGCTTGATAATTCATACATGCACGCCGTTAAAAAAGTTTTAAATCTCAAATTTATTACTATAACTTCATTGGTTATTCTGCTTGCGTTAAGCGGATTTATGATCCCTGTTATCGGCTGGGAGCTGATGCCGCAGCAGGAAAGCGACAATGTCAGCATAACGGCGACGCTTCCCATGGGTACGCCGCTTGTGGAAACAGAAGCGATTTTAAGACAGCTTCAGTTAATTGTAGAAAGGGAAATCAAAGGATATAAGGATATAACAATTCAGGCCGGAGGCGGCAGCATAATGAACTTCGGCGCAGGCAACACCAATTCAGGATCATTAAGAATTTCACTGCCTGAATATTCTCAGCGCATTGAAACAGCCAATGAAATACAGGATATTCTTGAACCATATCTGAAACAAATTCCGGGAGTTGAGTTTTCTTTCGGAGGCGGTCTTGATTTAAGCATGCTGGGAGGAAGCAATGTTGAGATTAAACTGCGTACAGACAACCTTGTTAAAGGAAAGGAAATCGGAGAGCGCATCGCAAACCTTTTAAATGAAAGGCTTTCCAGATATATTATTGAACCCGCGGTCGATTTACAGGACGGACTTCCGCAGTATGAAATAATTATTGACCGCGAAAAAATGTACGCGCTTGGACTTAATACATATACTGTCGGAAATGAAATAAGAGCCGCGGTAGACGGAGTTACCGCGACAAGATATAAAACAGGCGGCAAGGATTACGATGTTATATTGGTTCTTTCAGAAGCGGATCGCAGCACATTGCCCGCTCTTGATAAAATATTTGTTAACAGTCAGCTTGCGGGCAGGGTTTCGCTTTCCAGCTTTGTTCATTATCAGCAGGGCGTAGGACCGATGACCATAAACCGTGAAAATCAAAGCCGTGTTATTACTGTTTCAGCCAGCGTAAGGACGGGAGTCAGTACAAACCATTTACAGACATTTGTTGAAAATTTAATCAAAACTGAAATACCTATTGAAGACGACGTGCTTATTGAGTACGGCGGCGCTAATGCGCAGATGGAAAGAATATTCAGCCGTTTTATATTGATAGTTATCGTTGCGATTATACTTGTATTCGGAATTATGGCAAGCCTTTTTGAATCATTTCGCTCTCCGTTTATCATCATCCTGACAATTCCGTTATCTGTCATCGGCATTGTCGCGATATATATGATCACAGGCACAATCTTTAATATGCTTACAGCGGTCGGGCTTCTTGTACTTGTCGGAATAATTACGAATAACGGAATCATTCTTGTCGATTACACAAACCTGCTGCGAAAGAGGGGCTACGCGCTGAATGACGCGATTATCGCAGCCGCCCGCAGCCGCCTTCGCCCCATTCTGATGACGACTGTCACTACAGTTTTAGGATTAATGCCGATGGCGTTTTTCCCCGGCGAAGGCGCGGAACTTGTTGCTCCCATCGGATTGACCGTTCTCGGCGGACTATCCTTCGGTACATTAATGACATTATTCCTCATGCCGGTCATGTACGCGATTATAAATAAAGATTCAGACAAAAGAGCCGCTATCGCGCAGGAAAAACGCGAACGAATCGCCGCCGGCGAAGGACGCAGTAAAGCAAAAACTCAGGTAAAACCTGCAAAAGCCCGCGATACGGAGGGAGCATGATCAGAATTGAAATAATCGCAAACCGTTCTGTCGAGGAAAACATCTTTGACGCTTTCTCAAAAGAGCAGGTCGGAAAATATTACACGAAATTTCCCAATATTTGGGGAGTCGGCGCCTGCGGCCCGCGCATGGGAGACGCCGTCTGGCCGGAAGAAAACTTCGCGCTTGTTATCTGGTGCGAAGAGGAAGAAGCGCAGGGCATAAAGCGCGCCATTGTTTCAGTCAAGGAAAAATTTCCCGGAGAAGGGATTAAATTATTCGGGATTTGACTTTCATGTTCAATCTGCTTACTAAAGTCCATATTTCATCCATTGTTTTAATCTGCCAATATGTCCATATAAATTATATTATGCCTTTTCATATTTCGATAAAGCGCTTCCCTTTTTATTCCAATTTTTTTAAATCCTATTTTTTCATATGTTTTTATGGCTCGTACGTTATATTCATATACCTGTAATGAAATATTATGTAAATTTAACGCTTTAAATCCATAATCCAATAATAGACTTAATGCTTCTGTTCCGTAACCTTTATTCCAAATATCCTTACGGCCTATAAATATACCGGTTTCTGCCGTTTGGTTTATGTGATCTATCCTGAAAAGACCGCAATTTCCGATTAATTCATTATTATCAGATTGTATAATGGAATACTCATATCTGTCTTTAATATTATTAAAACGATTTTTCTCACTTTTAGCAGTAACTATTTCATTATAAGTTTCAAGATAAATTGATAACTCCGGTTCATTAAGCCATTGAGCGTATTTTTGAAAATCATTTTCATCAACAGGTGATAAGTAACATTTTCTGCCAATTATTTTCTTAAAGTACATAAAATAAATTCCAATTATAAATAAAATTATTTTGCTTTAGCATGATCAACCTTCCTGATTTTTTATAATAAATTATTTTAAATATACAAAACATTATTTTATTACCAGAGCAGGCAGCGGCTGCTTATTATTCTTTACAATGATATAAACCCAAGATAAACCGGATTTCTGCTAATCGCGAATGTACCTTTTGTGATTAATTGATCTTTTGTGTTCTCATCAATGCCGACACGAAATGATTTACCGAATACATTTAATGTAATACCAAACCATATTAGGCTAATCGTGCATATAATTACAGCGATAATATATAAAACATCCGAATTTAAAAATGATTTTACCAATATGTCAGGAAAAGGCAGATTAATTACGGATGATAATAACCCATAAAAAAAGAACAAAATAACCGGGATTATAATAAAATCAGTTTTATTTGTAACGCCGAATACTACCGCTTTTATTCCATGCCGGCGGAGTATCGCGGCGCGTATAAGCACCATGATGATTAAAATTGGTAATTCCGATATGGGAATATATTTAAGCATAATTTCTATTGATTATATTTACTGAATGATTATATAATCTCTGTATAAATAAATCAAGGAGGCAATAATGCCGAAAACGTCGAATTTTAAAACTCCGGGAGAAGTTCTACAGTCTTACATTGATGATTATCAGATTAACGCTTTTTCCCTGTCAAAATCAATTAAAACAGCCTATCAATCGGTTACAAACATTTTAAAGGGGAAAGGAAGGATATCAACAAATATCGCCCTGCGTTTGGGTAAATACTTCGGTAACGCGCCGCAATACTGGCTTGATGTTCAGTCTTCATCAGAAATGGCTGAACTTTCCGCCGACAAGAAATTTGTTAAAATACTAAAGGGAATATCCAGGGCGAATAAGCCGAAAGGCAGGGTAAAACAGGAATCGGCAGGTACAAAGCCTGTTAAAATACGGGGAAAAAAGAAAAAAGCAGGAAGCCCCAAAAAAACCAGGGGAAGAAGAACAGGCAGAAAATAAGAATTCCATTCTGGACTTTTTTCAGCAATAACAATAAAATCATTCTTTATACAAGGAGCAAATATGAATTTGGATAAATTAAAAGAAAAAGTTGACGCTGCTGAAGTAGTTGAAGAACTGATTATTTTATCAGGGAAGGTCTTTGGTAAAAGCAATGATGATGTAAAAAAAATTATAGAAATGTTTATTTCAAAATCTTACTTAATGGGGAAGAAAAATCTGGTTAAAGTAATTGAAGATTGATATTCCCAATTAATGGTCATCCTGCGTATGCAAATACCGCTTCCCCTTTCGGTATATTAACGGATTTTAAAACAAGTCTGATGCTGTCATTAGGTGAGGCATTTCTTTGCAGGACAACCTGTGTTTCAAGCGCGAGAGAAGGAATTAAAACAGACCATCGGGCTCCTTTGTTTTCGATGGCAACCGCCTCCCAAAGCGAGTCTTTTTTGCAGGCAAGAAAAACCATTTTCCAGTGATTAACAGAGGCGCGTTCCGCGTGAACAGCGGCGGAGGATGCCGCTTCACTGTAACCAAGACGGGCTGAAATATCATCTGCGCCAATGGGTTTATCGCCGCGAAGATGCGCGTGTATCTGAATATGCGAAAGTAAATCGGTATAACGGCGCAAAGGGCTTGTAACCTGGGTATATGTATCAAGCCCAAGCCCCTGATGCCTTCCGGGTTTGGCGGAAAGAATACGCGGCCTCATACAGCGGCGAAGCTGTATTGAACCCGCAAGCCCGGAAGGTATTTTCCCCTGAAGCTCCACTTCCTGGCATACATACGGAAAGGCAAGGCCTTTAGATACAGCCCAGTTTCCCGCGCCTTCTCCTGCCGCAATCATACATTCTTTTATAATAAAATTGGATCGATAATCCGCGGCAGGTTCAATGTTAACAGTTTCATTTTCAATCGTTATGTGAATATCAGGCAGCTCAATATTTACAGCTCCGTTAGCGGTACGCCTTTTGTATATTTTCTGCGACAAATCATAAAGCGCGCATAACGCCTTTCCTTCGCCGTGCGCGCCGCTTTCAATAAGCCTGTCAGCCTGCTCATATGTTATGCGCCGCGCTTTTAAAACCGAAGGAAACACTTCAGTTTCCGTTACTTCTCCCTCTTCGTTAATTGTCACCTTAAAAGTGAGCGCGTGAGATTTTTCGCTTAATCCGAGCGCAAAGCGCGGAACTGCGTCTTCAGCTAACATCCTGACAGCGCCTTCCGGGAGATAAAGCGTGACTCCCCTGTCGCGGGCTTCTTTCTCAGCGGAGCTGTCAAATAATATGCAAGAAGCAGGGTCTGCAACATGAACATACAAAATATTTTTTCCGCCTCCTGTGTTTTCTATGGAGACGGCGTCATCTGGATCATTGCTCCATGGGCTGTCAATAGCAAACGCTTCAAGATGGCAAAGATCAATACGATCCGGATCATTACAATTGGCATTGTTACAATTGGTGGAAACAGAGTGTTCATTTGCCAAGTCAGATGAAAAATCCATATTATTTAATGAAAGGCCGAAACGGGCGGGATGAGGATTAACCATCGGTGTCCAGAAACCTGTTTTTAAAAGAAGCGAATGCGCGTCTTCCGGCGTTTCGCCGAGTTTTAAATCCCTCATGGTGCGGCTTTTTGATGATTTACCGTATGCAAGAGCTTCTACATCCTGAATGAATCCTGACCACTTGTTTCTTAAATGATCAGGAAGGCGCGCGTCATCACTTAGAGGTTTTTTCAACGCTGCTTTAATCTGCTGCAGAAACTGCAAACGCTCATCCGACTCGCGCTGTTTTTCACTGCGCTTTATTTCTTCCGATGTTACTTCATCCTTGCTGCGCGGTAAAATAGCGTCGGTTGTGCCTGTAAAATAAATATTTTCTTTTAATAAACAGAATATATTATACGCGGAACAGGGAGTATACTCATTAAAAATAAAAACTGATAATTCTTTTAAGGAAACCGGCGTTGTCTTTTCTTCATCGCCTGAAAGCAATTCCCACACTTCGCGGACAGCGGAAGAATTACACCGCGCTTGTTCATCAGTGACAGAAGAAAAATCCTTAACAGGGCCGGGATGAAGAAGCTCAATATCCTTATCACGGACTTTTATCTGCGTGTTGTCCGTAAGAGTAATCGTATATTTTCCGTCTGAGCGTTCCTTAACAATAGCCGGTTTATTTTTGTAAATAACCAGCGATTTTTCCGCTATCATTTTTAAATTATAATTTGTTATTCTAATTTTTAAAAGAGAGAAATTAAAAATGAAAAGTGAGGAATGAATAAACACATTCCCCACTTCTCACTGTCTCCTATTCTCCTTCCCCTTATCCAGTGTCCTGTAAAATACAAATGACGGAGCGCTATGTTAAGTTAAATCCTTATGCAATAAGGAATTAACGCATATTGTTATATTTGAAACCGAATTTTACAGGACACTAAATCGCCTCTACATAAATACATTCCCGCAGTTCATCAACATGGCGGCGTATTTTTCGAAGCGCGCGTCTTTCAATCTGACGAACTGTTTCAGGGGATATATTCATTTTTTCTCCGATCTCTCTTAAAGTGTGACGCTCGCAGCCGTCCAGCTGATAACGGTAACTCAAAATACGTTTTTCCCTGTCCTTCAGTTTATTAAGCACTCTGAGCGTACCGTCGCGTGAGGCCTGTTTTAATAAATTTCTTTCAGGGCTGTATGTATAATCCTCATGAATATCCATTGTAGAGATATTTTCATCATTGATGTTTTGATCAAGAAACAATGAATCAACAGCCATATTGATATAAGAATTAACTTCCTGAACGGAAATGCCAAGCTCTTTTGCTATATCGGATGATCCGGGCTGATGCATCAGAGTCTGACAGAGTACATGATAGGTTTTTTGTATTTTTTTAACAGTTTCTTCTTTTCTTTGGGGAAGACGAACCATGCGCTTTTTACTGGAAATATAACGGCTGATAAACTGCCTTATCCATAAACTCGCGTAAGTGCAGAAACGCACGTTTTTCCTGTAATCGAATTTTTTCGCCGCGTGGATCAAGCCGATATTGCCTTCCTGAATTAAATCCAGAATGGGAACATTGGGAGATGTAAATAATCCGGCTATTTTTACTACGAGGCGCAGATTGGAATTTACCATCCTGTCAACAGCTTCGCTGTTTCCTTCCTGGATTTGTTTTGATAATTCCAATTCATCTTCAAATGATAGGAGAGGAAACGTTTTTATCTGCTTAATATAGGTTTCAAGCAGAGAATTGTAAGAACCGGTTTCTTTCTTTTGCATATTGTCCTCCTGCCGGAATAACGGCAACTACTATTTAGCAAAAATCATGCCAAGCTGCCATTTTTTATCAGGATGATGTATAACTCCTTGCTACATATGGATTTATGAAAGATTCTATCCAAAGTATTAATTAAATACTTGTTGATATGTATCCTTTATCATACAAAAGAAATATAAAATATACACTTTACTGACACCTTCCTGAAATTATGGTAGTATTAATCATGGATGAATACGGAATTACCGCAATGGTAAAAGACAGGAATGTATATTATTACGTAAAATGGTCGCCGCTTTCAAAAGCGGAGCGTTATGCGATAATTACAAAAGTTCCGGCGGTTGCGGGAATTTTTGAAGTTTACTGGATGGATGAAAAAAAGCACCTTCGGCTTTTTTTTGTTGAAAAAACAAACTACGGCGGACTCAGAAGCGAGATACGGAGGGTTACAGATCCGGAACTTTGCATTGATAACGATAAGACAAAAAAAATTCTTGAAGAAAAAGACATTTATTTTCGTTACTCTACAACAGATTCCGCCAAAGTCATGGATGATGTTGTCTGGTTTTTTATGCAGACATATTTTCCGGAAAATACAGCGTTGAATCATTCAGGGCGTTATGAGAAAATTTTTTTAAAGGAGTCCGCGCCCGATAATCTGATGTGGGTGCCATGATTGAAAATATTATCCCGTCAAATATTGATGACAGAATTCTGGATCGCGCTGTCAGAATGCTTGAATCAGGCGCGATAGTCGCGCTTCCTACGGACACAAGCTGGAGTATTGTTTGCTCCATCAAATCGCAGGCCGCCATTAAAAAACTGAGAAAGCTGTCCGGAGAAAGGGATGAGCGGCACTTTACTCTCCTTTGTTCAAGTATTTCGCAGTTTGTGGAAGTATGTAAACTGGATAATACCCGTTTCAGGCTGATAAACAGGCTAACGCCCGGGCCTTATGTGTTTATTTTAAAAACTCTTGCGGGAACAGAAAAATTTCTTGATATCCGCCGCCGCGAACTTGGGGTGCGTATTCCCGATTATTCTGTTCCAATCCGCCTGATAGAAAATCTGAAACATCCGCTGTATTCAATAACCGCGAAAAAAAGCATGGCGGAAATTGATGAACTTAATATGCATCAGACTGAAGAAACAGGGACAGATCTGCCGCCAATTCCCGAAGATGAACTTTTTGAAAACGGATGGGAACTTCAGGAAATTGACGGACTTGATTTAATCCTTGACGGCGGCGAAGAAAGAGAAAGAATATTTTCTACAATTCTGGATATGACCGAAGATGAAATTAAAGTACTGCGTCACGGCGCCGGCCTTTGGCCGATTTAATAAAAATTGAAATAATTATTTTAATTTAATACACATAATTTTATTGTTAAATTTCCGGTTTAAATATATATTGGTAAAAATGCTTAAAAAGAAACTTCAGAATAGATTTAAGTTCATCTTCAGAAGAAGGATTCTTGTAATAATATCCCTGCTTGCTCAAATCGCATTATTTATTTTTGTTATTGCCGGAACAGGAATATATGTAAAGTTCTCTTACTGGATTCTGACTTTTTTAAGCATTATTGTTTGTATTTTCATTATCAACAAACATGAAAAAGCAGGCTTTAAACTTACATGGATTTTTCTGATTTTATTATTTCCGTTTTTCGGCGGGATACTTTACATTATGTTAAACTTCTGGTCAAATCCCAAAAAATTAAGAAAATCCCTTAACCGGAATATCAGAAGCTCAAGGGATGCTTTCTATCTTCCCGGAAACAGGCTTGATGAGTTAATCAATAATTACCCTGATTTTAAAACGCAGGCTCATTATCTGCAGGAGTACGCGGGCTTTCCTGTTTATAGCAATACAAGACAGGAATACCTGCCTTCAGGCGAAGCTTTTCACGGCAAAGTGCTTGAAGAAATTGAGAAAGCCCGCAGCTACATTTTCCTTGAATTTTTTATTATTAAAGAAGGCGTCATGCTTGATTCCATTTTACAAATACTGGAAAGAAAAGCGGCGCAGGGTCTTGATGTCAGAATCATGTATGACGATATGGGCTGTTTTTTTACGCTGCCTCCGGATTTTCCGCTTGTATTAAAGCGCAAAGGGATTAAAACATTTGTTTTTAACCGTTTCCGGCCGATTATTTCTTCTCTGCAAAATAACCGCGATCACAGAAAAATAATATCAGTGGACGGAAAAGTCGCGTTCACAGGCGGCCTTAATCTCGCGGATGAATATATTAATGTAGTCGAACGGTTCGGACACTGGAAGGATTCCGCGATAATGATTGAAGGAGACGCCGCATGGTCTCTTACATTGATTTTCCTGCAGATGTGGAATCTCGGTTTTAAGGAAAAAGACAATTATACGTCCTTTTATCCGTGGAAAGACAATGAAAAAGAAATCATGGAATGCGTGTCTTTTGGATATGTTCAGCCGTACGCCGATAGTCCCATTGATAATGAAAATGTCGGAGAACATGTTTATATCCAGATAATTAATCATGCTAAAAAATATGTTTATATTAATACTCCCTATCTGATTGTAGATGACAATCTTCTGTCAGCGCTTACGTTAGCTGCAAAAAGCGGAGTTGATGTGCGGATAATTACGCCTCACCGCTGGGATAAATGGATAGTGGCGATTACATCGCGTTCTTATTACCGCAGGCTCATTCAGTCGGGCGTAAAGGTTTATGAATATTCATCAGGCTTTAATCACGGGAAAACATTTGTCTCGGACGACAGGATAGCGACTGTAGGAACGACAAATCTTGATTTCCGCAGTCTTTATCTTCATTTTGAATGCGGCATATTAGTTTATGCAAGCGAAACTGTCGCAGCCGTTAAGGAAGACTTTCTGACCACTTTACCGGGTTCAAAGGAAATAACATTAAAAGACTGCGCCAGTAATATCTTCCAGCGTATAATTCCTGATATATTGCGTGTTTTCGCGCCTGTAATGTAAGCATTCAGTGAATATTATTTCCTGGTAACAGCTACTTGTTTATTTTTTAGCTGACGGTAAACGAAAATGAGGATTAAAACATCATCTCTATCTGCATGTCCGCCTGTTTACTGTATTTGCGCATAACAAAGCAATCTGTATCCCAATGCGCGGCGGCGGCTATTGAACGGACAAGCGGCAAAATCTGGGTTTCAATATAATGATCATAATCTGGCTTTCCATGAGGGAGGCTAGCAGGCTCCGGCCCGTTCTCTGTCCACAAATATTCAACAGTCCCGCGCTTTTTTTTCCAACCAAGCGCGCGCGCCGCTTTTACCTGAGGCGGAGTTGATGATGTATAAGTTTCGGGGAAACGTATCAGGCGCTTTCGGTAAATAAGCTCATGATCAAGTTTTCCGTTTATAAGTTCCGCGATTGTCTGTTCTGTCTTTTTACGCAGTTCGCCTTCGCCTGAACCTGAAAAAACAATTTCCAGCAGCTCAAGCTGAAGGCGGCGCGCGAGAGGAGTGCTGTCGCTTCGAACCGCTTCCATGCCGACTACATCCACTGTAAGGCTTTCGTCTGAATGCAGAATATATCCTCCGTAGCCCTTCGCTCTTCCTCTGAGCTGCGTGGAATCACCTGAAGAGTGAATATTTCTGACAGGTGGAATTAAAAAACGGCGGTATGCTTTGTCAAAGCGAAGCTCAATGAATGATTCCAGACTGTATTCTTTTCTGACAGATTCCGCGATGAGAGAATTAACTTCCCTTGCGAGCTGGCAGCAGCGTTCTTTAAATTCAGCTAACGGGATATCGCTAAAGCCTGTTTGTACAAATAGCGAATCAGTGTCGCCGTAAAGCACATGAAATCCTCTTTGATTAAACCAGTCTCTTGAAAAAAGTAGCCATTTTCGCGCAAAGGAAGTAATCGCTCCTGCGAGAGAACTTTTTCCTTATCTTCACGACGAAGTTCCAAGAACGCCGTAAAAGCTGTTCATCAGTATTTTATAAACCTGCGCCGCTATTGAATCTCCCTTTTCAAGCGCGGCGGCTCTTGTAGCAAAATATTCTGATATTAATGAAGGAAGCAATCCCGGTTCACGTGAAAACTCCGCTCCGTTAGGCGCAATTATTTTTTCCTTGTTTTCATTTTCAGCCGCTCTTGCATGTGAAAGCGGATCGATGTTAAATGTTCGCATAACGGTAGGATAAAGGCTTCGAAAGTCAAAAACGGCGACATTGTTAAAAAGACCCTGTTCGCTTTCAAGCACAGTTCCCCCTGCCGCGCCTGTAACATCGGAAGTATCCGGAACAGCTGGAGCGATGCCTTTTTTTCTCAGCTGCATTCCGTAAACGCGCTCAAAACTGACAACGCTTGTCCATGCCTTGTCAAGTGAAACTCCTGTAAGGCAGGCCCGTTCCATTGTCAGGCGGTAAAGGCCGGTTTTTGAAAGAATCCTTAAAACAAGCTGCGAATCACGAAGGCAGTATTCACCGAAAAGAGACGGATCATTCAAATAAAGACGGTCAAGGGCCGCTATTTTTTCATCGCCTGTCTCATGAACCGTTTTCCCCTCGCCCAAAACTTTCTGCGCGATTTCTTCAAGTGAAAATCCTTGCCCTGCCGTCCATTGTGTTCCGGCTCTCATAATGCGAAGCGCGTCAAGCACCTGTCTGCCCGGAACTATCGCCGCCGCGGAACGTCTTCGCCATGATTTTCCGCCGTCATCGCCAGGAAAGAATTTCGCGCTGTCTTTTGATCTTCCGATATTAAAGGATAATCCAAATTTTTCAAAACGCCGCGCAAGATGCGGAAAATCAAAATCCAGAAAATTCCACCCTGTTAAAATATCCGGATCTATTATCCTTATATCTTCAAGAAATGAGGCAAGCATTGATTTTTCATCATCGTGAAAGAAAGCATACGGCGAATGAGGAGCATGAAACGCAGAAAGAATTCTGACTTTTCCATTAACAGCGTTATCTGCAATATTATTGTTATGAGTCTGCGTCCATGCGATACTGACCGCGCGGATGACACCTGTTACTACATCTGTTTCTATATCAACGGAGGCGATACGAAGCGGTACGGATACAGATTCTGTATGAGGAGATATTTCAGGTTTGCGAAAAACCATATCAACTTTTTTTCCGGACACAGGAATGCCTTTTATTAAAAGTGGTCCCTTTATCTGTTTTTCAATTAAAAAAAGTTCAGCGGGTTTTATATCCGCGTCAGGGCTTTGAATACTGTTTTCTTCAAGAAGGCGGGAAGCGCGGCTTCGATCATTATAGTTTGCGAATTTAAAACAAATTAATTTATCTTTTTTTAAACCGGAAAAAGGATTAAGCGCGGGAGCTTCTTCCGTTTTAAATGTTTCAAATAACCGTGCAGCCTGCCGGAATGAATGTTCAAAAATGTGAATATACGGACGCCATTCTTCTTCAACCGCGGCAAATGATCTTCCGTCGGTTAATCGTCCCAGAAGATACAGCCGGTTTTTTTTAAGATCAGGATAGGAATGTACCAAAAATGCTGAAAATTCAACATCAATCCCATTTATCATGATGTTATTTTATACTATATTTACATGTATGGCTAATATGTTTGATTACCTTCAGTGGAGAGGAGATTTGGCTTTTAACGCTTCTCCTTTCAACCCTGTGGATAATATTATTTTTTCCCAGCTTTCATATCTTAATCTTGACGGTATTGTTCCTGGCCCTGATGAAAAAAACGGAATAAGCATCGCTCTTGCGGTAAAAATTTACAATGAAAATATGGGAAGGCCGGATTTTAAAATGACTTCCATTTTTAAGGAAGATCCGGATCTGATTAAAGCTCTTGCTTTATCAAAACGATTTGGAAACTGCCAGCTTTTCGGTCATATAAATTATCTTGACATTAACCGTGAAATTCAATTTTCCGCTCTTTGCGTTTACACAAGCGATGATCATTGTTTTATCACATTCAGGGGAACGGACACTTCTCTTGTGGGGTGGAAAGAAGATTTTAACATGTGTTTCAGGGAAGTAATTCCTTCCCAGATTGAGGCTGTAAATTATCTTGAAAAAATGGCTCCCCTGATTAACGGACATTTGCGGGTCGGAGGCCATTCAAAAGGAGGAAACCTGGCGATCTACGCTTCTTCCAAATGCGGAAAAAAAATACAAAAGCGCATAACGGATATTTACAGTAATGACGCGCCCGGTTTTAATGAAAAAATTATTAATGACGCGGGTTTTGCCGCGATAAAGGATCGGATACATTCCTATGTTCCGCAGTCGTCGATAATCGGAATGCTTCTTGAACAGGGATACGGCAGTACTGTAATAAAAAGCAGCGAGAGCGGCCTTTTACAGCACAGTCTCTATTCATGGGAAGTGACGCATAACGATCTTGTGCGCGCTGAAAAATCAACTGAAAGCAGCCGTTTTATAAATAAAACGCTCAGGGAATGGCTTAACAGCCTTGATAATAAACACCGCGAAGAATTTATTGAATCCCTTTACCATATTCTGTACACGGCTGATGTTAAATCGCTCAGAGACCTTGAAAACTCGTGGTTTTCGGCAGCCGGACGCGTGCTTAAATCGCTTGGCGCGGTAGATGAAACAAAAAGAAAACTTATAAAAAAAACATTAAGCGAACTTTTCCTCTGCGCCGGACGCAATTTTGAAACTTTTATTAAACAGAAAGTTGATGAGTAATTATAAAAAAGCGCTTGCTTCGGTTATTATTGTTGTTCTATTCTGGGGATTTTCCTTTATTTCGACAAAGATCGCGATAAGGGTTTTCCCGCCAATGTCTCTTGCGATGCTCCGGTTCGCGATAGCGCTAGTATTTTTATACTTCATAAAATTAAAACTTGCGCCTGATGAAAAGCTGCGAAGAAAAGATATTCCGCTTCTTTTCGCCGCAGGACTTACCGGAGTCACCTTATATTTTTTCTTTGAGAATAACGGCATCGCGCTTGTAAGCGCATCTGAGGCAAGCATCGCTGTAAGTTCAATTCCCGCCCTTATTATGATTACTGAAATGATTGTTGGAAAAATAACAAGTCACAGAAAAAAGAAAAGCGGCTTACAGAATAACGCGCAGGAAGAATTGTCAGAAAATAAAAATGAGAATGAAAACGCAAGTAAAAAAATCCGTCAATGGATTGGGTGTTTTGTTTCCATAGCAGGCGTATGGCTTGTCGCCGGAGTATCATTTTCAATTTCAGGAAATATTACAGGATATCTTTTTATGACAGGAGCCGCATTCAGCTGGGTAGCATATTCTTTTTTAACGCGTCCTCTTTTCGCTCATTGTTCAAGAATATACATAGTCTTCTGGCAGACAGCCGCGGGTTTTATTTTTTTTATTCCTTTTTCTGTTATGGAATTTCATGGCTGGGGAAAAGCAGACGCTGAAGTTATCATACATATGCTCTTTCTGGGAATTTTCTGCTCAGCCATTGGCTACTGGTACTATGTGCGCGCGATGGAAGTTCTGGGAGTATCGCTGAGCGGAATTTTTATCAATTTAATTCCTGTTGTTACAGTAATCGCGGGCTTTTTTATTCTGGATGACAGACTCACTTTATTGCAGTGGATAGGAGCCGCGCTTGTGCTAACGGGAGTATATTTGGCGATACTTGACACAAAAACAGATAAATATCAGTATAAAAATAAATAATTGATAACATTCCCAATTAACACGGAGAAATTCCTTGGACAACAAGCCAGTCTCATCATTTAATAATTCCTCCGGTCAAAAAATAGTAAGAGTTGAACCTGCCGCGCAAAGTTCTCCGTTGGATACGCCTGTGACATTCGCCCCCGTTGACTGGAACAACAGGCGGCTTTTTACGTTATTCTGGCCCTTGATTGTCGAGCAGCTCCTCGTTGTAATGATTGGCATTGTCGATATGGTGATGGTAAGTTCTGTCGGCGAATACGCGGTGTCGGGCGTCTCGCTTGTGGAGTCAATTAATTTTTTAATTATAACCGCTTTTAACGCGGTAGCGACGGGTGGTTCAGTTGTAGCAAGCCAGTATCTGGGGCGCAAGGATGAAAAAAGCGCCTGCAGTTCCGCAAGGCAGCTTATTTATGTAGGCTTAACAATTTCTGTTATTATGATGATTTTTACATTATTCACGCGCCGTCCGATACTTGGATTAATTTACGGAAATATCGCGGATGATGTTATGCAGGCCGCAGATGTTTATTTTTTGTGGATCGCTCTTTCTTATCCGTTCCTCGCGTTATACACAGCCGCCGCCGCGATGTTCAGAAGCATGGGCAATTCAAAAGTTCCGATGAGGACTGTAATACTTTTAAACATTTTTAATATAGGAGGGAACGCCCTTTTTATATACGGATTCGGCCTCGGTGTCGCGGGCGCGGCGATTTCAACATTTATTGGGCGACTTGTCGTCGCACTTCTGCTTATGCATTTGTTAGTCAAGGATAAAACAAGAATTATCAATCTTCACGGTTTAACAAATGTTAAACTTGAAGGCGAGATGATAAAACGCATTCTGAATATTGGCATTCCCAGCGGACTTGAATCTTCAATGTTTCAGGTAGGAAAGATTCTGGTTACAAGAATTTTTACCTACTTCGGGACCGCAGCAATTGCAGCTAACGCAGTCGGCGCGACGATAAACTCAATCGCGTTTATGCCCGGAAGCGGTTTCGGTATGGGGCTATTAATAATTGTCGGGCAATGTATAGGCGCGGGGGATTATCTTGCCGCGAAAAAATATACCAAAAAAATAATGATTCTCTCCTATATAACATATCTTTTTATTAACATAAATATTTTTATTTTTATGGATCCGATTATCAGCATTTTTAATCTTTCAGCGGAAGCTCACGAAATGTGCGCGCTGTTTTTAAAAGTCCATTGTATAACTTCTACTTTGTTCTGGTGCCCTTCCTTTGTGCTTCCAAACTCGCTGAAAGCCGCAGGAGACGTGCGCTATGTAATGGCAGTGGCTGTCAGCACAATGTGGCTTGTCAGGGTATGCTCGTCGTTTTTAATGGCTTTCATTCTTGGATTCGGACCTGTAGCGGTCTATCTCGCCATGGGTGCGGACTTCCTTTTCAGGGGCATCTTCTTTTTGAAACGCTGGCTTGGCAACAAGTGGATAGAGAAGAGAGTTATTTAATTTTTTCTCCCGATATTGTATAATAACTCCATGCGAATAATTTCATGGAACATCAACGGTATCCGCGCTATAGAAAAACGCGGTTTCTTCGACTGGCTTAAAAAAGAAGACCCGGATATGTTGTGTCTTAACGAAACAAAAGCCGAGCCGGGCCAGCTCTCAAATCAATTTATTAATCCCGCGGGGACGTCATACAATTCCTATTGGGCAAGCGCGAAAAAGAAAGGCTATTCAGGCGTGGCGATTTATTCAAAGACAAAGCCGCAGGATGTGCGTTTTATGGGAAAAAGCGAGTTTGACGATGAGGGCCGCGTTCTTGCCGCGGATTACAAGGATTTCACATTGATAGCAGCGTACTTTCCCAATTCACAGGATGAAAGAAAGCGTCTGCCTTACAAACTCGCTTTTAATGACGCGATGCAAAAATTCTGCAAATCAATTGTTAAAAAGGGAAGGCATTTTCTGCTTTGCGGCGATTACAATGTCGCGAATACCGCAATCGATCTTGCGCGCCCGAAGCAAAATGAAAATAACGCAGGCTACCTTCCCGAAGAGCGCGCGTGGATGGATTCATTTCTCGCTTCCGGAAATGTTGACACTTTTCGTTATTTTCATCCTGAGGAAACCGGCCATTACACATGGTGGTCGTATATGGGCAGCGCCCGCGAAAAAAATATCGGATGGAGGATTGATTATCATTGTGTGGACAAAGGATTTCTGCCCAGGGTAAAATCGTCAATTATTAGGCCGGATGTGCAGGGTTCGGATCATTGCCCGATCGAAATTGAAATTGATGGAACAGTATGAGGATTAAATACAACGCGCCTGTAGTATTAACCTTCGCTTTGTTATGCGCTCTTGTAATGCTGCTGTCAGAGTGGATTATTCCCAATTTAAATTACAGCTGGTTTATGGTTCCGGGGAAAGGTTCTTTTCACATAAGCAAATTAATTACCATCTTTACGCATGTTATCGGCCATTCCGACTGGCTTCATTTAATCAGTAATTTTACACTTATACTTCTAATCGGCCCGATGCTGGAAGAAAGCTACGGTTCATATCCGCTTTTATTAATGATGATCATTACAGCATTTGTTACAGGTATTTTAATTGTGTTCTTTTTCAGGAATCCGCTTCTTGGATCTTCGGGCATCGCGTTTATGATGATTTTACTCTCTTCGTTTACCAATTTTTCAAAGGGAGAAATTCCGTTAACATTCATACTGGTTTTAATTCTATATTTGGGAAGCGAGTTTCTTGATTCATTCAACGCCGATAACATTTCCCAGTTTGCGCATATAGTCGGCGGTTTATGCGGAAGTTTTTTTGGCTTTGTCCGCATAGGTAAAAATAAAAATACGGCCGTTATGCCGGGGAGAAATAAATGATAAAAGAATTCCTGCAATTTGATATGGTACGCGACAACGCGATCAAACTTGCCCACCGCATTTACAGCGAAGGATTTGTTCCCGATGTAATTTATGTATCGCTTCGCGGCGGCGCTTATCTTGGCAATATCATCAGCGAATACTACAAGATTGTCCACAAGGGAGCGCGCCCTGTTTACTACGCGGCGGTTGTAGCGCGGTCATACACGGATGTCGCAAAGGCCGACAAGGTTAAAGTTGACGGCTGGACATATTCGCCTGATTATCTCCGCGTCGGTGACAAAGTTCTGTTGATAGACGACATTTTTGATTCGGGCAGAACAATTAACCACCTTGCTCAAATTATTCTTGACAAGGGAATTCCCCGCAAAGACCTTAAGATAGCGGTTCATGATTATAAATATTTCCATGATAAAAAAGAACAGTACGCGATACAGCCCGATTACTGGTGCCGCAAACATGAAGCTTCCATTCATGATGAAAGCACGTGGATTCACTACATGAGCCATGAACTTATGGGATTAAAAGAAGCTGAACTTGAAGATAATTATTACAAACGCGATCCCGATCTGCGCATCGCCATGAAAGTAATTTCTCAAGATAATTAATGAAATCATTTTTAATTCAGGAAAAAAATAACGGCAATGATTCGCCTGACCAAAAACTTCCTGTATTAATTTGCGGAATTGATGAAGCGGGTCGAGGGCCACTGGCGGGGCCTGTATATGCCGCATCTGTAATTCTGAGTAAAGATTTCACTAATAAAATATTAAACGATTCCAAAAAGCTTTCCGCCGCAGACCGTGAAAAAGCGCGTTCTTTTATTCTGGAAAAAGCGCTCGCCTGGGGCATAGGCGCGGCTTCTCACACGGAAATTGACAATATTAATATTTTACAGGCAAGTCTTCTTGCGATGAAGCGCGCATTTGAAGACATGCTGAAAAGAGCGCTTTATAATCTGTTAGGCGAAAAAATAACAATAATTGTTGACGGTAAATTTATTCCTGATATAAATACAGGAGATATAAACCCTGAAGATTTAAAAACAAGAGCCGGCCCTTTGCAAACATCAGATTATTTATCCGTTGTTGGCTGCACTGCATTAATAAAAGCTGACGCAAAAGTAGAGGAAGTTATGGCCGCCTCAATTCTGGCAAAAACAGAACGGGACAGTTTTATGAAAGAGATGTCCCTTCTTTATCCGCAGTACGGCTATGAAAAGCACAAAGGTTACCCTACGCAAGCGCATCGTGAAGCTGTTTTAAAATACGGGCCGTCTCCGATTCAAAGAATGACTTTTAAGGTAAAATAAAAACATGAGAGACAACCAATCTGGAACCGAAGGCTCGTAGTTGTCTCTCAAGTCCATTAATCTTTTTTTCTAACAACAACGCGCCGGTCTTTTTTTGGTCTGCGATCTAATGAAAAATTTTCACCTGATTCTGAACGCGGCCTTGAATGATGTTCTGCGCCATGTTTTTTTCTTTCATTACCGCGGCTTCTGTCACCGCCGGTGCGGCTGTTATAACCGCCCTGCCGTTCATTTCTACGCGGCCTTTCTCTGCTATTGCGGCTTTCATCGTCTCTGCGCGGCCTGTCTCTTGATTCGCGTCCTTCTTCGTTTCTGCGCGGTCTTTCTCTGCTGTTGCGGCCTTCATCATCTCTGCGCGGCCTGTCTCTTGATTCACGTCCTTCTTCATTCCTGCGCGGTCTTTCCCTTTTCTCCTCGTTTCTGTTAACGGATGCTTCCGCTTTACCTGAGTGACGTTTTTCCCGCATTGCCTTTTCCATTACCCGCAGCGATTCATCAAAACCTTTAAGAAATTCCTGAAGGTCATCCGCGAACAGTATCACCGACTGCCTGTCAAATCCGCCGTTATCGCGGTTCTTGCTTTCTACAATATTGAGGTAAAGATCACCCATGCGGTTCTCTTTTACATTAAAAAAGTATGTCCTGTTCGGCAGGATTATCCTATTTGAATAAAGTTCTCCCCGTATTCCCATTTTAATCTCCTTGTATATAATTTTATGCCTTTTTTACACGCTTGTTAATAAGTGTATAGCGCATAAAGGATTTACGTCAAGTTGCCGCCGGGGTTTGATTATATTCGCTTATCTGTTTGACATTAAAATTTTCTATTGCTGTAAACATGTTTTTATTGCGTAAATTGCACCTAACGTATATATTTGGCCACATTGGCCGCTACCCAATATTATCCGCTTCCATTATCATATTTCGCTGCCAATCAAGCAGAAACTTTTCTGCGGCAGTGTCAGATCCTTCTATATCGGCCATTATGCGAAAAACAGGCTCTGTAGCGGATCCTCTCATCCATATATAAGCAATTTCCCTTCCTTCGGCACTGAAAAAACGAATCTTAAGCCCTCCCCTTGCGGCTTCTCCAAAACGGCTCAACGCGCGTTTTTCCACAGTTCCGTTATATGAGGCCGCTTCCCATCCGCAAAAACCGAAACGCGTTTTAAACTCATCCTTTCGCGCATCCCGCTCGCGAAGGAAAATTTTCTGATAACGGTCTTTCAGCAAAGCGTGATCATGAGTATTAATGCGCATAACGGCGTCTTTATTGTACACGGGAGTTGTTGTAAACTCAGGCAGGCTGGAGATAATATCGGAAAGTGTAAAATCATCATAGTGTTTTTCAATTTGGCCTGATAATTTGCACCAAATTTCAAAAAAACCCGGCTTGCCGGGGGTGGATCGAACTGTAAGCATTTTTACAATCGCAAGAACCGTGTTAAGAGGATCGCGTACCGCGGACGGGTGAGTAATATTTCCTCCTGCGGAACCTTCGCCCAGAATACGCACAAGACAGCCGTTTTCGCGTAACTTGCGCGCAAGAGATACAACATTTGCCTCTCCCACTTCGGCGCGGAAAACAGATACTCCGAAATATCCGGCAATTTTATCTATACGCATGGAAGTCGGATCATTTACCGCTATTGCCGCTTTACAGAGCGCTTTTCCGTCCTTGTCATAAGAGAGCTCGCCTGTCCAGACAAGATGAGACAGCTCTGCGACACAGGCAAGCGCGAATACTTCCTGAGCTTCAAGAGCTCTTGTTTTTCCGGAAATACTATCAAATATTACCAGATTTCCCCTGTCGCCGTCGCAATCAGGAACATAACCAAGCGTAAATGACTCATCACGGTAATGCGCTTCTTTTAATAATTTACAACAGGGATCAAGAGATTCGCCTTCCGGAACAATTCTGTGCGCGATTTGACCCGGCTCAGCGTTAATACATTCAAATTTCAGGCCAAGATCATTAAAATATTTTCTGTCAATTGATACAGTCCGCGCGCTGCCGTTAAAATCGCAGACAATTCCCAATGGTTTTTTCGCAAGATGCTTTTTGACAGCTTCAGTAATGGATGAGTTATTTCCCCAGACTACTTCATTACAAAAACTATAATATGTATTTATTGCTTCATCTTTCGATTCTTTTTTGAATTCATCCGTACCTTTGTAACCCTGTGAGAAAAGTTCCATGATTCTTTTAATATTATTACCGTTATTTATGAAGATATTAAAATTTTTTATTAATTTATTTGTTTCTTCCGCCTGAAGTACACCGCCGTCGGTAAGGCCGAATTTTAATCCATTATGTCCAACAGGATTATGACTTGCTGAAACATAAATAAATCCCGCTATATTCCCTGAATCATGATTTCTGGCCCATGCCATTATTTCCGGCGCTGATACAACGCCTGCGTATTTTATATCGCAGCCGCTGTTTAAAAGAACCGGTATCATCGCCTTAATAATTGCGTTGCCTGTAGGACGTGTATCGCGGCCAAGTAATACTACAGGCTTATACTCCGTATTCTCTGATCTCTGATCTCTGATCTCCATTAAATATTCTAAGAAAACATATGCCGCACAAGCGCAAATTATGCGATGTTCTTCGGAAATTTCTTCCATTGTACTTTCTTCATCATCATCTTTAGAAAATACTCCTCTCCAGCCTGATGCAGAAAGTATCATTTTTTTTATAACTGTGTTTATATCGTCTTTTATAATCATTAAACGTCAGTGTATACATTTCTCCCATTTTATTCTATGCCGACAGTCTTTCAGGCAGCGTGTTTTATTGGATTTGTTCGACAACCCGGTTGGTTGTCTTACAAGTCCTGCATTTTTTCAGGCTAAAGCCTTACAAAAATGCATTTTTATATGGAAGTTGTTCAATAACTGAAGTTATCGAACAACTCTATTATAGAAAAATATTTTAATTTTTAAGTTTTTTCAGGCATTTTTGTCTTAATATTTTTTTCAAATAGGGTGTATTTTGTTCCATAAAATATTCCTATTTTAATAATAAGGAGAGCAAAATGTCAAAATTAAGCATTATTCAACAGAGAGAACTTGAACCAATGATGCTAAAAGCAGGAAGAATCGCCAAACATTATGAAAAAGCGTCAAATTGCACAGCATTGGTAATGGGACATGATTTAAATTCTGAAAATGTTTTTGACTCTATTTGCGGCAAATGTAATAAAAATTTGCCGGATAATCCGCAGAAAAAATGCGGGCATATTCACATGGAAGCGGTAAATAAGGCAAGGCAGCTCGGCGGATCATATATTTATCTTTGTAATAAGGGAAATGTTTTCTGGACAAGTCCTTTTTATTCCGGAGAACGGTTCGCCGGAGCGCTTATGTCAGGCGGAGTTCCCGGAACCGAGAAAAATTCTGACAGGGTAAAGGCGCTGGCTCAAATCATGCTGTTGTGTGCAAATCAGATATCGGGAATGAGTTTTGTTCAAAAAAATGTTGTTTATCTCCCATTAAACGGAAAACGCAGAGAACTGGAATATTCAGGCTGCGATAATGATGAATATGATTTAGCTGCTGAAAATCTTAAAACAAAACATGTTACGCAGAATAACGATGATTCAGATAATGATGAGGGCGATGGTTATTTATGCCTATTGGATATGGAGCGGATGCTTCTTGCCAGCCATCGGCGCGGAGACAAGGAAGAAGGACAGAAGATTCTTTTAAAACTGCTTAAATTCCAATACAGGGAAGTAAAAAATAATTTTCCGGCTTTTCGTTTAAAAGCGCTTGAATTGGCGGTATTGCTGTCAAGAGCGGCCGCAAATCCGAAAGATATAAAAGATAATACTTCACTTGAAACAACAAACCGTTTGTTTAAAAAAATAGAAGAATGTACCAATTTTGGTGAAATATCAGAAATTCTTAAAACAACAGCAGAACGCATGTCAAGAATGATCTTTTCATTTCACGGCGTCCGCCATTTTTCCGCGCTCAGAAAAGCGGAACGCTTTATTTGGGATAATTATACAAGAAAGCTAAGTTTAAAGGAAATCGCGGATGCTTCGGGACTATCAGCGCCGTATTTCAGCACTGTTTTTAAGGATGAAATGGGAGAAAATCTTTCAAATTATCTTAACAGGCTGAGAGTCGAGAAAGCTGCCGCGATGCTTATTACAACAGATTTATCAATTAATGAAATAGCTGTTGCCTGCGGTTTTGAGGATCAAAGCTGGTTCTCAAAAATATTCAGAAATAACACAGGATTTACTCCGGGAAAATACCGCGAACGCGGCATGAGCGCCGGCGGCATGTATTCCGATAACAATATTCTGGGTTAAAGGTCAGTAAAGGTATTTTTATGAGGGAGAGTAGAGTAAAATCAGGCGATCAATCAGGGTATAATGATGATTTGCTGGAAAAAGCCGCAAGAATCATGTTTGATTACAATCAGGCTACAGGAAGCTGCATTTGTATTTATGACAGTGAATATAAACCGATATTTCCTGCGCATTACGGAGCGGAATGCAATCCGGAAAAGAAAATTTGTCCGTATTGCACAAAATACCGCGCTGCTTCCGGTGTTAACAGCGAATCCGGGAAAAATGAAACTTCAGGTTCTGTTACTGCAAATAACAGGGAAATATTTCCGTGCCACGATATGCATATAACCGCAATAAAGGAAGCAAACAGGAAAGGCGCCTGCCATATCTATAAATGCAGCTCAGGACTTTTGTTCTGGACAAGCCCGATATATACTGACGGCTCATTTTCAGGCGCCATAAGGGGATCAGGTTTTTTTACAGATGATAAAAAACCTGTTGACATTTTATTAAATGCCAATGATACTTTTGTTATGTGCAATAGTGAAAGAGAAACCGAAGAATTTAACGAGCGCATCAGCTCGCTTCCGGGAGCGGACGGAGAAAAAGTCCAATCCCTTGCCGAGATGATGCAGTTGTGCGCGCAGTCCATTTCCTCCGGAAGTGAGGATTATCACGAGATAATCAAAAGAAGAGCCCAGCAGCAAGAGGCCATAACAAAAATTATTGAAGAATTGAAACATCAATACAACGCAAACACGGAAAAACCGGGTTATCCGCTTGAAAAAGAAAAAGCGCTGATGTCCGCCCTGAGAAAAGGCGAGAACGCGGAGGCAAGAAAACTTTTAAACGAACTGCTTGCTATGCTGTTTTTTACAAACCCGGGGCAGTTCAAATATGTGCAGTTAAGGGTAATAGAACTTGTTGTTTTAATTTCCAGAGTGGAAGTAAGCCCTGTCAAGAGCGGAAATCTTTCCATGGAAATAAACAGCCAGAACTTAAAGATGGTTCAGGAAGCGAAGGCCATTGAAGAACTGACGGATATTTTGCATAACATTGTAGACAGGGTGTCAGGCACCATCTCTTCTTTCAAGGGAATTCCCCACGCAGCGGCTTTAAGAAAAGCCGAAAATTTTATCATGGAAAATTTCACAAGAAAGATCAGCCTAAAGGAAATATCCGCGGTAGCAGGTCTTTCTCCGCCGTATTTCAGCACCATTTTCAAAGAGGAAATGGGAGAGAACCTTTCCAAATACCTCAACAGGTTAAGGGTAGAGAAGGCAAGCCGTCTTTTGCTTGATACGGAAATGTCGTTAAGTGAAATTGCCGCATGCTGCTGTTTTGAAGATCAAAGCTGGTTTTCTAAAATATTCAAGGCATATACAGGTATTAGCCCAGGAAAATACCGCAATCAGGGCGGAGGAGTTATCAGAACAATCGGGGAAAATAA
>JAIRQF010000064.1 GCA_031256635.1 Treponema sp.
TGTCTCTTTTTCTTGAGTTTATGCGGCAGTGGCTTCCAGGATTTGCTGAGGTTGAATCCCCTATCTCTGTTAATGTTACTTGGATGCATCTCAATTTCGATGGCTTCTCTAATATTTTATGACACCGTCCGTTTTGGGGCGATAAATATTATTCTCCCCAAACAATCATCGGCCTAGCAGAACAGAGCACTGGTGTGCCATGGACACACGTGGGTAGTAACGATACCAGTCATAAATAATATATTATTTTAGTTTTACCCGTGATATTAACGTTTTTCAAAAACAATGTCAATATCATGTTTATAAAAGTTGTGATAATATCATAACCTTAAGATGTGGATAATTCGAAAGAACTACGGAAAATTCTTTCCAAAAACATTAAGACAATTAGAAGTAAATTACATATTAGTCAGGCAAAATTGGCGGAATTTGCGGATATATCCCTTTCATATTTAGCTGATATTGAACGGTGCAGAACATGGGTAAGCGACAAAACCTTGCAAAATCTGGCAAATGCGTTAAACATCGAAGCATGGGAGCTAATATTTCCCAATAATGAAAATAATGGTGCAGAACAAGATTTTATTAGTAATCAAAAAAACAAAATACAGCGTATTGCGGATTTAATATCGAAAAAACGTGAAATTTTACACCGAACAACAGATAAGGCAATGGAAGACCTTATAATGGAAATTGTAAAAGAGGGATCATAACCTTTGGTTAATTAATTATTGAAGTAGTGATCTTCTTCTTAAACCTGTATCCCTATCGCTTCCCGGATCGCTTCCACAAGAGTTTTTCTTCCTTCGAGCCGGCCTGATATTCCAGGTATTTCAACCAGCAGGGGGTAATGGCCTGAAAGCTGCCAGTCGATTACCATGTCCGCAAGCCAGTCGGATGTTTCTTCTGTCATGAGCAGTACCTGACATTCGTTTGCGTTAGGGACACAGGCGGGTAAATCAACAGTATCGCTTTTTAATCCTTCGGTGATTTTTTTAAAAGCGGCGATTGCTTCAGCGGAATTTCTTACAGCCATTCCGTCTATTCCTACAAAACGAAAGGCTGTTACAAGTTCTTCATCGCCAAGAAAGAAATAATCCAACAGGCGTTCCTTTACAGGAACAGTATTAACAGGGCGACAAGGAACCCCCACAGGCAGATACCTTCGGCAAGACCGGCATACGGCAGGGCTTTGCCGAAAAGGTCGGGGTTTTCGCTCATCGCGCCCATTGCAGCAGATCCTATGCGGCCTACGGCTATGCCTCCGGCGATGCAGGAGATTCCTACAGCCAGGGCAGCGGCGATATATCTTAAAGAGCCGGCAAGAGATTCTTCTGAATCAGCATTTGATGTTTGTTCCTGAGCGAAAACCGCTGTGCCAATAAGTAAAATACATAAAAATAAAAAAATGCGTTTCATGTTAACTCCTAAAGTCAAATATTTTTTTCATACGCCGTTTCCGAAGGATGCGCCGTTTCCGGAGGATACGTATTTATCTTTAAAACTGAAAGGCGCAAACTCCACTCCGGTCTCAACAAAAAATTTATTAAAAAATTCATAGTATTGCAAGCGTATCACCTGTATAGCGACAATTAAGCCTTCAAGCACTATTATTATAGCATTTCCCGCTATCATTATTAAAGCGGCGGAAAATGTACCGGCGATACCCGAGCTTGCAAGTTGATCTGTAAAATAAAAAACAATAAACGAGAATACAGCGTGAGCAAGAGCGAAGGCTCCTACCCTGAGGAAGCTTACGGTATTGGAAAAATATGTAGAAACAGTATCCAGTACTTCAACAAATCCTTCCATGATAAACGAAAGAAGCCCGTTTTCCAAAACAGGCTTTTCTCTTGCAATAGTCCGCCAGATAACCTGTCCGAAAAAAATGCAAATAACGGGAATCAAAAGCCCCGCGAAATCATAAGCTTCAAAGCGTCCGCCTGAAATTATCCTTACGGCGATGAAAAGCGCGTACCAGAAGAACAACAAACCGGCAAGCCCTGTTTTGGAAAAAAACGCCGCCTGAAATTTTTTAAACACGCAGCGGTTAAAGATATTAATGATAAGGCCCAATGAATTTATTATAACCCCGATGGCAACAGTAAAAGCGAAGAAATATAATAGTTTTGTAATGCTTCCGCCTTCGCTTGCCATTGGCAGAATGTGTAAAATCCGATCCATGGGATTTCCGGTAATCGCCGCGGTTACCGCTCTTGTGGGTGCGGTAAGCAAATGCTCGTTTGTAAAAACTGATCCTGCGAATAATCCCATTATCATTGACGCGATTCCTACAGAAACAAGCGGAGTTGAGTATTTATTAAATTTTGAAAGTTTTTCAGGAAGCCGCTTTATCAGAAGCCCGGCAAGGAATAATAAAAATCCCTGTCCCGCGTCGCCGAACATAATCCCGAACATCAGCGTAAAAAAAACCGCGACAACGGGAGTCGGGTCAATTGATCCGTACATCGGCGCGCCGTAGGAAAATACAACGCCTTCAAATCCCTTAACAAACGCGTTATGCTTCATTGCGACAGGGACTTTTTCCCGTCCGCTTTTTACCGACGGTATTTCATTTGGCAAATAAGAGCGGACCGCGATTCTGCCGCCTGTTAACACAGACAGTTCCCTGATAAGTTCCGCCTGCATGTCAGCTACAACCCATCCGGAAAAATGGTACATATTCTCGGTCGCGGTAAATCTTACCTTGATCTCTTCTATCAAAAGGGTGATATTCCATTCAAATACAAGCTGCTTTAAGCCGGACGCAAGAGAGATACGCATCTTTTCTTTTTCACTATTGATATTTTCAAGTTCCTGTCCCATTTTTTCGTATTGTTCATTAAGGCTCGTCATCATATGAGCGGGTATTCCCCTGTAATTGTCAGGCACGGCAATCGGCTCAAAAGAAACTTTTTTAAGCTGCGAATCAAGGGCGAAGCGTCCCTTCTTTGAACTTGCCGCAAGAATCCTGTTTTCATCCAATGGAATGATTACAGCGCGGTTCTTAAGGCTTTCCCGCAGATCGGAGACTCCCTTTGAATCAAGGCGGCCGAAACGCAGGCATAAAAAAGAAAGATGCTCAAAATCGGAAAAGGGCACATTCATTTTTGAAAAAGCCCTTGCCTCGTTAATCGCTTCGCGCACGCGGCTTTTTTCGTACTCCGTTTTAAACTGGCGATCCTTTAAATTCTCAATTACGCGGCAGACAGTTTCAACTAACGCTTCGCTTTTTTTCCGCCGTGTTTGGAAATCACCGCCATTATTGTTTTCGCCGGAACTCTCATGATTTCCCGCGGCATGAAGATTAATGCCGATATATTCTCCTGCTTCATAAAGGCGCGAAATTATACTTCTGATGTTTATTATTTCCTGATTATCAAAAGAGCCTTCTTTTTCGGGAAACTGTATCGCGGCTTTCTTTCCCAAATATTCAAGCACCGCGTCCATGTCGCTTTTGAGAACTACAAGCTCCATGAATTTCATCTTGCGGGGACGCAGCATCAGGAGGCCTCCCTTTTAAAAGACGGCAGCATTTTAAATATTGTACCGGTGTCCATGCCCAGCGCAAGCCCTTCGGCAACGCTTGTAAGAAGATCTTCCTCAAACATTTTTAATTTGATAAAACAAAAAATCGCGCCTACAGACATGGGCGAGCTGTGAAATCCGTGAAACGCGATATGGTAAAGATACTCGGATGCTGCGTTTTGAAAATAACGGGGATCCGCCGCCCAGTGTGTTCCCGAAGGATTTAAGGAGTCCTCCTGATTTAAAAACCGCTCCCATCTCCAGCCCTGCCAGTTTTCCCGGATATCAAGAGAAAAATCCAGAGAACTTTTTGCTTCAGCGCAAAGAGAGTCTCTTTTTTGATGAATATTGCCAAGCAGTTTAAAATCCATAAGGTATTTTGCCGTCTGCAACTCGCTTTTTTGATAATAAGCGCGAAGCCGCAGCGCCCAGAAACAATTGCGAAGTGATATTTCATCGGCAATAATGCGTGAAGCTGTTTCACGATCATCGTAGTCAAGCTGGGAAAGGCTTTCTATCAGACTTTGATAAAAACGGTAGTCAATTTTTGCGTCAATGGAAATTAAGTCCGCGCCTTTTTTAATGGATTTAATATCACCGGAAAGCAGGCTTTCATACTCGGTCTTTTTTATCATTGCCGCGACGTCCGGGTACGCGTCAAAACGGACTGTTTTGAAACGGCCGATATCGCTGATCACGGGCATCTCTTCGTTCCCGCCTGCTATGTGCGCAAAGCACTCTTTTAAATCGCCGTATTCAAAACCTTTAAGCATGCGTATTAAAAGTTTCGGCGGCTGCGAATATGACTTTACAACTCCAAGTATCTGATTTACGCACCTTTCTATAATTCTCTTTTCAAGACTCGGCAGCAATTCCCTTCCGGGAAGCTCGCGGTAACTATCGGGAAATATCAGCCTGTCAAAATCACTTAAAGTATGAAGCCCGGAAAGAGAAGATATTCGTTTCCCTAAAAAAGATTTTCCGATGATCCAGCTTGCTTTGGCATAGGCATAGCCTGAGTCAGTCCACATTTAATTATGAGCCGTTCACTTCTGCCAGAATATATTTACTAAAAAGAGCGCAAAACGCTTCTTTATCAACATTCAATCCGGCAATTTCACTGCGGTAATTATCCAGTTCTTTATTATATTGAATTTTTATTCTGTCTATTTCTTCATTTAACATTGATAGATGGTTTTTTATTTCAGCCTTGTATCGTTCATCAAAGATTACGCGGTTTTTTTCTTCATTTTCATGGATGCGCTTTTCAGCTTCTTTTTGCGCGTCTTCAACAATTGCGGCGGCGGACGCTTCGATTTCCAGCAAATGATCAAGGGTGTTATTGTTAACCATAACGATCAATTCTGGGTAGAAAGCAATTCTTCAAATTTGCGTATTATTTTAAACGCGCTTTGCGGATCCTTTTGCGCCTGAAGCTCAATTTGAAACTGCGGAATCTCGATAAGCTCGGCAAGATGTTTTAAAAGCCGCAGGTATTTTTCCGAATCTTCCATGGGAGAAATGATCATAAAGAAAAGATAAACAGGCTCCCCGTCCAGAGCGTCGTAATGCACGCCTTTCTGCGAAATTCCAAGAGTACCGCGCAGGGTATTTACCGCGTTTGTTTTTCCGTGAGGAACCGCGATGCCTTTATGAATTCCAGTGGACATCTTCGCCTCGCGCCGAGTTATCGCTTTTAGGATTTCATCATGGGAGCGGGAGTTATCGGCCAGACAATAATGGGCAACAAGTTCCTCAAACACTTCGTCTTTATCTTCAGCTTCAATATTGACCTTGATATACTCAGGCAACAATACATCCTGCAGAATCATAAAATACCTCTGCTATTAAAGCCGCGCTTTAATCATTATTCTGCGAATCCTCATACACAGGCTCCAAATTATAATCATCAGGATAAAAAATATCCACAGAAGGAGGTGTAGGATTCAGCTCCTCTTCCAGCCAGTTAACTCCAGATTCCTGAGAAGAAAATCTTCTGGCCTCTTCTTCAACTCCGGATCCTCTGGGAGTGCGGCTGAGAAATGCCAGACTTAAACTTATAATAAGGAACAACGAGCCCAGCACTGTTGTGGCCCGCGTAAGCACATTTCCTGAGCGGGAGCCAAAAGCCGTATTCGCTCCCCCGCCGAACATGCCGCCGAAACCGCCGCCGCCTTCGTCATTCTGAATTAAAACCAATAATATAAGCAACACTGCAACAATTACAAAAAAAACCAGTAAAACGACATTCAAAATTCCCATCTTTACAAGCTCCAAATTTAATATGAGTCAAGTATATAAAATAAGAAAAATAAATGCAATAAGGGGGATCCCAAATATTGATTTCAGGTGAAAATAGCCATATCATTGAAATATGTTTTTAAAACGGAAAATTTTTCTCTTTCTGTCAATGTTCATTTTACTCGCCTCTTTTGCCAATGCTCAAGGCGCGATTCTCGATGCTCAATACGATAATCTTCCACGCAGGGTTGAATATTCATCGCTTTCCCATGAAGGGCTCCCAGGTTCATACTCGATAAAACAATACGCGCCGCTTCCCGGTGATCAGGGTGATTACGGCACCTGTGTAAGCTGGGCTGCTTCCTACGCGGCAAGGACGATTTGCGAATCCATCGCGCTTAACCGGCTGAATCAAACCGAAACAACTCAAAACGCGTTTTCTGTTGTTCAGGTTTACCGCAATATAAGACCAGATGATCCGGAAGGCATTTCAGGAGCGCAGATTTACGCGGCTCTTGATTTTATGCGGGATACAGGCGCCGCAAGAATGCTTGATATTGAAAGGGAGGTATCTTTTCAACAGGTTGATCTGGCTTATTACAGAACCAAAAAGCAATATCCGATTGCAGGATATCTTACGCTCTTTTCAAGAGATGAAATGAAAAAGTTAACCCTTATAACAAGAATTGTAAAAAAAAGCCTTACCGAGGGAAAGCCTGTAATAATCGCGATGAACACGCCTGATTCATTTGATAACGCGAAAAATGTATGGAGACCTGATGAAGACCCTGATTATTTTTACTATGCCCATGCGCTTTGCGTAGTAGGTTATGACGATTACAAATACGGCGGCGCGTTTGAAGTTTTAAACAGTTGGGGAAGAAAATGGGGAAACGGCGGATATATCTGGATTCCGTATCAGGTTTTTTTGGATTTTGTTTATGAAGGATATGAGATAATTGATAATATTGCAGGTTACAGCGATTCAAATAAATTTGACAGTTATGTGAAAATGGATGTAACAGTCCCGTACGCAGAAAACGTGTCTTTTACGCTCACAGACAATTACTACACAGCCCGGGAAGTTTTTACTGAGGATACGCAGATAAGTTTTACAATAGGAGCGAGGGAGAGCGCCTATGTTTATTCATTCTCGGTATTTCAACCGTTGGGGGAGGACGGTTTTTTTACTCATGCCCTGTTATTTCCCCACGCAGGAACATCGCCGCTTTTAAACAACAGCGAAGTAATTCTTCCGGGCGGGATTTCCCTGAATACGCCGGGCACAGAATATCTTATAACGCTTTTTTCAAAACAGGCTCTGGATATTCAGGGCATTATCCGCGTATTTTCTTCTTCCGCGCATAAAACAATAAACAAACGGCTCGCCGTTTCTGTCGGCGACAGTTATACAACAGCGCTTTTATTCAGCGGGAATGAAGCGGCTTTTCAGGCGGCACCGGATGATCCCCGCGCTGTGGCGGCTTTAATTGTCGCGCTTGAACGCAAATAGCGGTTTTATAAGGCTTCGTTTTGTTTAATAACTGAAGTATTAAAAAATATTCATGTAATAAATTTTCAACTATAAAATAACAAATTCAATTATTGAATAATATTCAATGTGTAACCCTGATCCGGCTCTTCATCAAGGCACCAGATTTTTAAATAGTAAATGCCGCTATTAAGGTTTAAAGAAAGCCGTGAACTTAAGGAATCGCCGCCGTCATCATCTTCGGCGATACGGTTCATGTTGCCGTCAAACAATTCAATGTATGTGTCCAGACGGTTATTATTTACGCCTCTGACATTTATTGTATAGCGTCCTGCCTGTACCAAATGAAACCTGATCCAGTCAACATCATCTGCATTGTGGAAATTATGCTGCTGTGTGATCCCGGCTTCATAAAAAGTCGCAAGGGAAGGCTCATTATTGGGTTCATATTCATCAGGCTGCATCATGCTTGTTCCGGGAAAAAATGCCCTGAAACCGTAACTGCCTGTGGTATTTTGATTATAGCCGCGCACCATAAGAAAATATTTGTTTCCGGAAAGCACATTGTACCTGATACGCGCATTGTTATTCTGGCCGCCGTCGTCATTTCGCTCAAGCAATTCCCTGCCGGCGTCAAAGAACTCAATATATGTGTCTGTTCTTCCGGTTGTTTCCATCGTCAGTCTGCCGTTAATCGCAGGCGCAAGAAGAAAATAATCTTCACTGCCCTGCTGCAACGTACGGTTAACAGTTACCGCATCTTCTTCGCTTGCCCCTATTTCATAAGGGATGGGATTATTAAAACCGCTTGCTCCTTCCCTTACGGTAAGATACGCGCGAAAACCGTAAGGGCCGGTTATAGAAGAACTGTACCCGCTTACAATTATCAGATACTGTGTTCCCGCGCGGACATTATACGAAATGCGGGAATTCGCTCCCTGACCGCCGTCATCGTTATCCGCCAATTCCTCTTCTGTGTCATATTCGTAAAGAATCATATATGTATCAACATTACCGGTTGTTTCCGCGGTCAGCCGTCCGTCAGTATCAGGTATAATCAAAAAGAAATCTTCATCATCCTCTGACAGCGCGCGGTTCATGACTGCGACATCCGGATTGATATCAACCGGATAAAAAACAGGAGACTCCCAGCTGTCCGGTTCCATCGAATCTCTTCCTTCCGAAGAACCGCTTCTGCTGTCAAGGGAAAACATATTGTTAATATGTTCATCGCGTACAAAGCTGGAAGTAAAACTTCCTTCTATCGCGCGGTCTGATAAACGGGTCAAACGCGAATATACCCTGAAAATATCCGCAACCTGCACAATCTCACCTGTTATTGTCCATGCGGTGTCAACTGTGTTACCTGAAAGAATAAGGTAATTCCTTGCGCGCATATTTACAAGCTCGTCTATTAATTGATTTATCCAGTAGGTGTTGAAAGCGGGCGAATCATTATTAAAGGTAAACTGTCCGATTACCGCGTTTTCAGCTCCTTTTTCAGTCAGTTTTGCGTGTATTTCTGCTGCAAGACTGCTGACCGCTTCATCAAAGCGCATAACAGGACTATCCTGCGCGTATAAAATACCGGCAAAAATAAAAAAAACAGAAATCAGGATAAGCAGCCTTTTCATATTTCCTCCATGGTAACAAGGTGTAAATATTAGCACGGCGGTATACAACAGTCAATGAACGATTAAAAACCAGCAGGAAATGTCTTTTATCCGGTTATAATGTTTTGGGAAATTCTAATTGCGGAACTTTTGTCTATTTGATATTATGCCTTATGAGATATTTAGTCCCAAACGATTACATGGCGGATCCTTCCGCTCATGTTTTTAACGGCAGGTTGTATATTTATCCGTCGCATGACCGGGAAAGCGGTATCAGCGAAAATGATTCAGGCGACCACTTTAACATGAAAGACTATCATGTCTTTTCCATGGATGATGTTGAAAACGGCGAAGTTACCGATCACGGCGTGATCCTGGATGTAAAAGACATTCCATGGGCAGGCCGCCAGTTATGGGACAGTGATGCCGCGTATAAAAACGGAAAATATTTTTTATATTATTCGCTAAAAGATAAAAATGATATATTCAGGCTGGGAGTTGCTGTCGCGGATAAACCGGAAGGGCCGTTTATATCACAGAGCGATCCGGTTCGCGGCAGTTACAGTATTGACCCCTGCGTGTTTGAAGAGAACGGACAGCATTATATTTACTTCGGCGGAATATGGGGCGGACAGCTTCAGCGTTACAAAGACAACAAAGCTCTTGAAAACGGAGCCTTTTATCCCGCAGACAATGAACCTGCCATCTGTGCGCGTGTTGCAAAATTAAGCGACGATATGCTGCAGTTCGCGCAGGAGCCGCAGGCAGTTGTCATACTGGACGAAAACGGTAAACCAATTACGGCAGGCGACACAAAACGCCGTTTTTTTGAAGCTTCATGGATGCACAAATATAACGGAAAATATTATTTTTCTTACTCCACGGGCGACACCCACCTTTTATGTTACGCGACAGGGAATAATCCGTACGGGCCTTTTACATACCGCGGAGTGATACTGACTCCCGTTGTAGGCTGGACGACTCATCATTGTATTACAGAATATAAAGGGAAATGGTATTTATTCCACCATGATTGTGTTCCTTCGGGCGGAAAAACATGGCTTCGAAGCCTTAAAGTAACAGAATTAAATTACAATTCTGACGGCACTATCCAAAAGATCGAAGGCGGACTTTAAGCAACAGAATAATCCAAATTTTTACCATCATTTGTAACTATGTAAAATACATATTTGTGTTGAAAAGCCCCGGAAACCATGATATCATTGTTATTTAACGGATTGGTACAATCCTGACTATTGAAAAAAGGATTTTTGTTTTGGACAGAGAAAAAGCGAAAAGAAATCTGGAAGCGATTCTGGAAAAAATACATACAGAAACTGATATCAGCCAATTACACGAGTATCAAAAAATGTATAAAAAGGAAATCTCACTTTTTAAAAGATCGTGGGCGGCCGCATGGCTTTTTATGTATTATGACCAGCGGGAAACTCCCCGTGCGGAAAAAATCATAAAAAACAAGAATGAAAAAACCAAACCTGCGGCGGAAAAACATCCGGGCGATATCAGTTTGAGCGAAGATGAATCAAAGCGGCTTTTTGTCAGCATAGGAAAAAACCGAAAATTGTTTCCAAGAGAAGTTATTACCCTGATCATGTCCAAAACGTCCGCCGCAAGAGAGGACATCGGCCTTATCAGGATACTTGATAATTATTCATTTGTGCAGGTCAGATCTTCCAAAGCCGATGAAATTATCGAATCGCTCGGCGGAATCAGGTTTCGGGGAAGAACTTTGACAGTGAATTACGCGAAACCCAAAACCGGTGAAAACGACGAAAATAATTAAAACGAAATTACGCGAAAATAACTTAATATCAGGAAAATAAAAACAATATTTAGGACAACGCCCAAAAGCATCAGCACCCACGCGATCGCTTCCATCGAATACGCTTTTATCGCGTAACGCTTTGCCTGTGCCGACTCATCCGCGAAAAGATCCGGATTGACAGAATCGTCAGAAATCTGTCTGAATCCGGCAAGGTCGGAGTTTACCCGTTGTTTTCTTGCGTACCATGTAAAGCGGCGGTAAAGCGCTGTAAAGATAAGTCCCGGCGGCAGGAACGGAAGAACAGGGATAAAAACAGCGGCAAACGCGGTGATTAATGTTAAAAAATACGCCGGTCTTCCAAGATAAGAGGCGGCTATATAAATAAGGGTAAGAGCGCCGACAGCTAGGGATATCGGAGTGAGGCTGTTCCAGTATTCATTACGGGTTCTTGCCGAGCGGATGATTGCATTTGTAAGTTTATCATCGGGGCAGCTGTAAAAAATTACCGTAAGCGGTTTATCCTTTGTTGACGAAAAGATAAATCTGTTATTGAGCATTTTTATCCCGCCTCCGACAAACACCTTAATTCCTTCGGACAGTGTTGAAACGCGGTTCCAGCGGATTTCTTCCGGAGCGTCAGGCTCCCCTGCTCCTTCATGCTTTGGCAGTAAATAGCATTTTGTTTTGATAAGGTCATTTTTTTCGTTCGTGTTTTTTTGCCCTTCCGGCTCCAGAGATACAGGGATGGTAAGATCCTTCCCTTTTATCCAAAGGGTATGAGCGTCCGTAATGGATTCAATTTCTCCCATAAAACGGCAATCGCCGCCTTCCATCCGCCTGTACATCCGGTAATCCAAAAGCGGACTTAACCAAATGGAAGTAAACCTGTTTCTGAACTTTCTCCATTTGTAGCGGATAAAAAAACCTCCTGAAATGGGAATAACGGCATACCAGATAACGACTATCAGCAGAATGAGTAGATCAATTGAAAACCTCGTGTTATTATCCCTCCAGGTCAATAAAAAATATAGTTCAC
>JAIRQF010000067.1 GCA_031256635.1 Treponema sp.
GCCAGAACCGCGCTCCATGAATGGCGGTTTGTAGAGTGAACTTCGCGTAATGTTGTCGCTACGGCTTTAATGTCAGGAAAATCTTTTTTTACATTTTCTATCATGCCGAAAAACGCCGACGGATCAAGCTGTCCCTTCGCTTCAACATCCTGGCCCTTAAGACCCAGTCCCTTCTGAAGATCCTCTTCGTTGCCGACAAGCACGTCAACATATCCTGCGATTTTGCGTAACGTTTTTGCCGCCTCTTCTTCCGCCTGCGCCGCGCTCTTTCCCTGTTCCGCGGCTGCGACCGCCCAAAGTTTCGCCCTGTAGTTAAGATCGAATGACACTACCGCTCCCGCTTTTTTCGCCGCCTGCATCGCTTCAATGACAAGCTGGGAAGTAGTAGGGGAGAGCGCGCTGAAAATTCCGCCTGAGTGAAACCACCTGACTCTTCCTTTGGCGAAAATCTCTTCCCAGTTAAAACTTCCGGGAGCCAGTCTTTGAGCCGCTTCGTTGGAACGGTTATAGAACACAACAGGCGCTCTTGCTCCATGCCCGCGATCGCTCCACACAATTGCCATGTTCGGCCCGCGCACTCCGTCGTGATCAAAACGTTTATAGTAGGGCGTTACCCCCGCTCTCTGCACCGCGTACTCAATCCGTCTTCCGATGGGATAATTTACCATGGCGCTTGCGATAGCCGTTCTCATTCCGAAACAGGTCGATAAATTTGTCGCGACATTATATTCGCCTCCTGACACATGCAGGAGATATTCGTCCGCCTGCGAGAACGGAATAATTCCGGGATCAAGGCGCGTTACCAAAGCTCCGAGAGCCAATAAATCATGAGCCGCTCCTTCTGCGGCAGGAATGGATAATGCTGACATAAAAACTCCTTGATTAAAACATTCGGTACTTAATTATTTTTTTATTTTGCAAGCGCTTCAGCCAGTAATTTAATAAGTTCCTTAAAATCTTCCCGCGGTATATTTGTATCATCCTGAATGGTAATGCGTTTAATGGAACCTTTCTCGTCATCAATAATATAATAATGACCGTTTACTTCGAAAGTTAATTTACCCATTTAGCAGTCCTCCGTACGCTAACTATATACCAAAATATAACATCTTACACTACATATGTTGACGCGCTTGTTGTTCCGCCGTGTCCGGTCCAGTTGGTATGGAAAAATTCGCCGCGCTTTTTATCTGTGCGCTCGTAAGTATGCGCGCCGAAATAATCGCGCTGCGCTTGCAAAAGATTCGCGGGTAAACGATCGCTTCTGTAACCGTCAAAATATGAGAGCGCGCTTGCGAACGCCGGAACCGGAATTCCATTTTGTACAGCGGCGCTTACAACCCTGCGCCATGAGCCTTGAGCGTCTTCGATGATTCCGCTGAAGAAAGAATCCAACAGCAGGTTTTCAATATCCGGGTTTTTATCAAAAGCGTCTTTTATTTTTCCAAGAAAAACCGAGCGGATAATACAACCGCCTCTCCACATCAGAGCGATGCCGCCGTAGTTAAGGTTCCACTTGTACTCTTTGGCGGCTTCCCTCATCAAAAGATACCCTTGCGCGTAAGATACAACCTTTGACGCGTACAGCGCTTTTTCCAAATCTCTGATAAAAACCGCTTTATCTTCCGGCGGTATTTTCTTCGGGCTTGAAAAAATCTTCGCGGCGCGCACGCGCTCGTCTTTCGCGGCTGATAAACAGCGTCCGAAAACTGCCTCTCCGATTAATGTAAGAGGCACTCCGAACTCAAGAGCGGCAATGCCTGTCCATTTGCCTGTACCTTTCTGTCCCGCGGTATCAAGGATTTTCTCCGCCAGCGGAGCGCCGTCATCATCTTTGTAGCGTATTATATCTCTTGTTATTTCTATCAGATAACTGCCGAGAGAACCGCGGTTCCACTGGTCAAACACATTTCCCATCTCATCATATGAAAGTCCGAGAACATTTTTCATCAAATCGTATGTTTCGCAGATAAGCTGCATGTCGCCGTACTCAATTCCGTTATGCACCATTTTTACAAAGTGTCCCGCTCCGTCTTCACCTACCCAATCGCAGCAGGGTATGCGGTCACTGTCTACCTTGGCGGAAATTGCCTGCAAGACCGGTTTGACTAAAGGCCATGCGGCAGGAGATCCTCCGGGCATTATCGACGGCCCTGTCAGCGCGCCTTCTTCTCCCCCTGAAACTCCTGTACCGATATATAAAAGCCCTTTCGATTCAACATACGCGGTTCTGCGGATTGTATCCTGATAATTGGAGTTGCCTCCGTCGATTATAATGTCGCCTTTTTCCAGAACTTCAAGGAGCTGCTCAATGGTTTCGTCCACTGCTTTGCCGGCTTTAACCATGATCATCGCTTTACGGGGCTTTTTTAATTCTGCCGCCAGCTCTGCCATGCTGAAACAGCCCGTTATTTTTTTACCGCTGCCCCTTCCTTTTACAAATTCTTCTACCCTGGAAGCAGTCCTGTTATAAACCGCGGCGGAAAATCCCTTACTCTCCATATTGAGTACAAGATTTTCTCCCATTACCGCAAGTCCGATAAGTCCAATGTCGGCGTTTCCCATAAATATCTCCTGTTATTAACCGGCTATTTTTTTTATTATATCCGGATAAGTTTATTACAAATTGACTGATTTGTCATGATGTTTCCGCGGCAGAAACAAACCTAATTTTTGTTGTCGATTTTATATACAAATGTTATAATTTTTTCAATGAAAATACGCACAAGGGCGATATTTATTATTATTTTAACCAATTTGGTTATTATAATATTCAGCGTTTCAACCGGAATTATATTTGTTCAGAGGAATATGGATATATTCCTTGAAACGGATTTAGCGGCAATGTCAAATATCGCGGATCATTATATCAGCGTCGAACTTGACCTTTTAAAATTGAAAGTGCAGAGCGCGGCCAGAAATATTGATATGCAGGATGAAACAACATGGCCCCAAATCCTTTGGGAACAATGCGTTTTATATCAGGAATTTTCCGGAATGGCCATTGTTGACTTATCAGGGGAGCTTAACGCGGCGTTCGGAGAGCTGCACGCGGACGCTGATATAATAAATGATAAATATTTTATACAGGCATTTTCTTCTGATAACAACAGTCTGGTTATGTATGGCAATCCGGATATATTCGGTATTCCCAGAAGAAGCGCAATCTCTTCCACTTATCAGACAACACGCGGGGTTGTGTTTTACATGGCTGTTTCTTTGCCGTTTTCACATAACAAACTTCTTGTCGCGACGCTTCCCGGAACATATTTCAGCCGGCTTCTTTCCACCTTTGTAATCTGGGAATCGGGCCATATTTTTATGAGCGACAGCGAAGGTTATGCGATAGCCAATCCGCGCGATAACTGGGTACAGGAAAGGTTTAATTATATCCGGATTGCCGAGACTGATAATTCTTATGCGAAACTGGCCGATACGGTAACGCGCATGACGCGCGGTGAAACAGGGATAGGTTATTATTCTGTCGGCGGTATTCCGCGCGTATCCTCATTCAGGCCTGTTTCCAGATCGCGTGAAGGCTGGAGCCTTGGAGTTGTAGCGCCGCTTCCGGAAAGCCCGGTTATAAATACAGACATGGGGTTCTATTTAATCGCGCTTGTCAGCATTTTTCTGAACATTATTGCCGCGGTGATCGCTTCGAATTTTATAAAGAAACCGTTTGAAAAAATCGCGCTTCTTAAAGAAGAAGCTGACACAGCCAATCAGGCAAAAAGCACCTTTCTTAGCACCATGAGCCATGAAATCCGCACTCCCATGAACGCCATATTGGGCATCAGCGAAATTCAACTTCAGAAAGAATCACTCGATCCGTCCGTAAAAGAATCATTTGAAAAAATATTTTCTTCCGGTGATTTGCTGCTGGGTATCATCAATGATATCCTTGACCTGTCAAAAATAGAAGCCGGCAAGTTCGATTTGATACTTAACAAATATGAAACGGCAAGCTTAATCAGCGATACTACGCAGCTTAATATAATGAGAATTGGCGGCAGGCTTATAAATTTTGAACTTGACATCAACGAAAATTTTCCCGCTTATTTAATCGGCGATGAGCTGCGGATAAAACAAATATTGAACAATCTGCTTTCAAACGCTTTTAAATATACTGATGAAGGGTATGTCAGACTGTCAATTTTTACGGAAGAGTGTAATGATGACAATAAGGTTATGCTTGTCATTACTGTCAGCGATACGGGACAGGGAATGACAAAAGATCAAATAGGCAAACTCTTTGACTTATATTCCCAGTTTAATACAAAAGTAAATCGCACAAAAGAAGGCACTGGTCTTGGCATGAGTATTACTCATAATTTGATAAACATGATGGCGGGAACCATCAGGATAGAGAGCGAACCCGGTAAAGGTTCTGTTTTTACCGTGCGTCTTCCCCAGGAAAAAAGCGGCAGCGGCGTAATCGGCAGTGAGGTAGCCGGAAATTTGATACAGCTCCGTACGCGCACCAGGGAATTCATGACAAAGTTAAACATGTCGCGGGAGCCCATGCCCTACGGAAATATTCTGGTTGTGGATGACGTGGAAGCGAATATTTATGTAGCTAAAGGACTTTTAACGCTTTATGAGATAAAAATAAGTTCGGCAAACAACGGCTTTAAAGCGATTGAGAAAATCAGAAACGGGGAAAAATTCGACATTATTTTTATGGATCACATGATGCCGGAAATGGACGGCATAGAAACGGCGAAACATATACGCGATTTGGGGTATACAGAACCAATTGTCGCGTTGTCAGCTAACGCTGTAAGCGGGCAGGCGGAATTATTCAAAAACAACGGCTTTAATGATTTCATTTCCAAACCGATTGACATCCGTCAATTAAACATGATCCTGAATAAATATGTGCGTGATAAACAGCCGCAGGAGATAATTGATGAAGTCCGCAGGCATAGAGCGGAGCAAAAGCAGCACGCACAGCAGGCAAATATGAGCCCTGATTCAGGGCAGCATATGAATCAGGAAGAAGGCGCGTCAGAACCGCTGTTATCAGGCAGGGAAATCGCCGGGCTGGATGTGCCCAAAGGGATTCAGCGTTTCGGCGGAAACGAGTCGGCGTACATCGATGTTCTGCGCGCATATTCGGCAGATGTTAATTTCGCGCTTAAAAATATTGAAGCTGTAACAGAACAAACGCTTAAAAATTATATAATTACTGTTCACGGAATAAAAGGAACAAGCTATGATATTTTCGCGAATCAGATCGCCGAAGAAGCGCTGAAACTTGAAATGGAGGGAAAAGCCGGCAATTTTGAATTTATAAAAGAGAATAATCCTGCTTTTATGGAAAACGTAAGGAATTTGGTTTTTAATATAGATGATTTTCTTGCAAGCCTTGACAGTGAAAAGATAAAACCTGTAAAAGATAAACCTGATGAAAAAATACTAATTAAACTTATGGCCGCCTGCGATGGTTATGACATGGACGGCGCTGATAAGGCAATGGCGGAATTGGAAAGTTATCATTACGAATCGGATAATGATCTTATAGAATGGCTGCGGCATAACATTGACAGGGCCGGCTTCGAGCAGATTGTTGAAAAACTTTCCGGGATATTAAAAACCTGATAAGGGTATTTATTTTATTTTAACAGGATGGATTATTATGGCAAAATCAGATTCTGTATTAACTCCTGAAAAGGAAAAAGAACGGTATAAAATTATTTGCGTAGACGATGTTCAATGCAGCCTTGTCGCGCTCAAAAGAAGACTCATGGGGCATTATGAGGTTTATCCCGCGGAATCAAATGATGTATTATTCAAGCTCCTTGAAAAAATCACGCCCGATTTAATATTATTGGATATTAATATGCCCGGCGTTGACGGCTACGAAGTCATTAAAAAATTAAAAGATGATGAGCGATACGCTGATATACCGGTTATATTCCTGACGAGCAATAAAGAAAAGAACAGCGTGTTCAAAGGGCTTAATCTTGGCGCGGTTGATTATATATTAAAACCGGTTGATACAACAAATATAGTAAGCTGTATTGATAAACATGTGATGTCAAGCAGGGATAAAAAAATTTTACCGGATTCTGAAGATGGCAGTAAACCGTATATTCTTGCTGTTGATGATATCGCCGGTACGTTAAAAGCAATCAAATTCGCTTTATATAAAGACTACACTGTGTATACAATAGCAAGGCCTGAATGTGTAATAGACTTTCTGGAATTAAAAAAGGTTGACTTGATTCTGCTGGATTATTTGATGCCGATAATGAACGGATTTGAACTTCTGCCCATGATACGCGCATTGCCTGATTATAAAAATACTCCTATAATAATGCTGACATCCGAAGGAACTCTTCCCCAGATTAAAGAAGCCATATCTCTGGGAGCTACGGATTTTATTGTCAAACCATTTAAGGACAATGAATTGATGGAAAAAGTTACAAAGCATGTTAATATAGAGAAATGACAATAACAGAAAAAACATATACCGACAGGGGCGGAGTTGATCTTGATCTTTGCGATGAAGAACTTGATGAGCTTTTTTCCGCCGCGCTTTCAAACGCGCTGTCGGATCTTAAAACTTCAGGAAATGTGATCGCCCTTCCTCCCGATATAACGCGCTTTCATTCAAGAGCGGGTTTCTTTACCGGCATCGCGGAACGTCAGCTAACGCACAATAATCCGCTTGGCGCGGTGCTTCCCGCGCTTGGAACCCATATGGCAATGACCGAAGCGGAACTAAAAAGGATGTTTCCCAATGTTCCTGTAAGTAAATTTCTCGTTCATGACTGGCGAAACGATGTTACCGAGCTGGGACGACTTGAAGCGGATTGGGTTGAAAAAACATGCTCAGGAGCGGTGTGTTATGACTGGCCTGTGCAGGTAAATAAATTGCTGCGCAAAGACAGCGGAAACTTTTCCATGATTCTTTCGATTGGGCAGGTTGTGCCTCACGAAGTTGCCGGAATGGCGAATCACGCGAAAAATATTTTTGTCGGTACAGGCGGCAAGGAAGCAATTGATAAAAGCCACTTCGCAGGCGCCGCGTACGGAATGGAAAAAATGATGGGAAGGATTGATACTCCTGTCAGGCAAATGTTTGATGAAGGCCTGCGCCGTTACGCGAATAAACTGCCGCCTGTTCTCTGGGCGCTTACAGTAGTAAGCGCGCGATCTGACAGCGAAGCATCCGCCGCCGGAAAGGCGCGGGGTTCCCTGGCGGTAAGAGGGCTTTTTACCGGTTTTGGCCGCGAATGTTTTGAGAAAGCCGCAAGTCTTGCGCAGAAAGTCAATGTTGATATTATGGATGAGCCGATTAAAAAAGCGGTAGTCTATCTTGAACCTGAAGAGTTTCGCACAACATGGCTTGGAAACAAGGCGGTCTACCGAACACGTATGGCGATTGAAGGCGGCGGCGAACTATTGGTTCTCGCTCCGGGCCTTGAAAAGTTCGGAGAAGATCCCGGCATTGACGCGCTGATTAGAAAATACGGCTACAGGCCAAGCAGAGAAATAACCGCAAAAGTTGCAGATAACGCGGAATTGAGGGAAAATTTAAGCGCCGCCGCCCACCTGATACACGGTTCCAGCGAAGGACGGTTCACGGTTCGTTACTGCACAGCTCCCATGGAAGGGAAGCCGCGTGTTACGCAAAAAGAAATAGAGTCGGTAGGTTTTGAATGGGGCGATCTTAATGAAGCTCAATCCCGCTATGACATTAATAAGCTGAACACAGGCTGGAACACTCTTTCAGACGGAGAGCGCGTCTTCTTTGTTCCCAATCCCGCGCTTGGTTTATGGGCGGAAAAGAAGCGCTTTAATTCCATAAACAGC